>NZ_JBEYYR010000021.1:0-147845 GCF_040645635.1 Streptomyces sp. NPDC046727 | reverse complement strand
CTGGGGCGTGTTGGGTGGTTTTTTTGTCTTTACTTCTCCTCCGGCGGGGCGCGGGGGGCCGGCCCGCGGGCGGGCCGCCGCGGCCCCCCTGCGCCGGCCGCCACGTCCGGCTGTGTTCGGTCACCCGGGTGTGCCGGTGCCGGTCGGATCGTTCAGTCGGACTCCGCGGCGGAGACCGACTCGGCCGGGCTCGCCTCGGCGGACGGGCCGGCGGGCACCGCCGAGCCGGTCGGCGGTACATGGCGCAGAGAGACCGCCGCGGCGACGGCACCGGCCGCCGCGATCACCGCGGCCGTGGCCGCGGCGGTGTTGAGGCCGGACGTGAACGCGTCCCTGGCCACGCCCAGCAGCTGATCGCCGAGGCGGCCGGGGAGTTCCCGCGCGGCGGCGACGGCGCCGTCGAGGTTCTCCCGGGCGGCGGACGCCGTCTTGTCCGGCAGCCCCTGGGGCAGCTTGTCGTCGACGCCGTTGCGGTAGACCGCGGTGCCGATGCTGCCGATGATCGCGACGCCCAGAGAGATGCCGAGATCGTTGACGGTCGAGGCCAGGCCGCCGGCCGCGCCCGCCTTCTCCGGCGGCACCGAACCGACCACGAGGTCCGTGGTCAGCGCCATGGAGGGGGAGACCGCCGGATAGAGCACGATGAAGCCGGCGATGACCCAGGGCAGTCCGGTGGAGCTGTCGATCTGCGTGAACAGGACGTAGCCGACCACCTGCACGGCCAGACCCGCGGCGATGACATACCCCGGCCGGACCCGCCGGGCGATGACCGGGGACCGCATCGCGACCACGATCAGGACGAGGGCCGCGGGGAGAATCGCGAACCCGGTCTTGAGCGGCGACAGGGCCTTCACCAGCTGGAGGTACTGGGTGAACATCAGGTACACGCCGCCCAGGCCCATGGCCGAGAGGATGAACACCCCGAGAGCCCCGCTGACCGTCCGGTTCTTGAAGAGACGCACGTCCAGAAGCGGCTCCGCGGAACGCAGTTGGCGGATGACGAACACCACGCCGAACAGCACCCCGACCACGACGGCCAGCGCCGAGAGCATCGGCGAGTCGGTGGTCGCGAACGACTTCACGCCGTAGATCAGCGGCAGCAGCGTCAGCAGCATGAGCAGCGCGCTGAACAGGTCGAGCCTGCCGGTGCTCGGGCCCTGGCGACCCGGGAGCAGCAGAGGCGCGCCGATCACCACGACCGCCATGACCGGTACGGCGACGAAGAACGTCGCCCGCCACGAGAACGCCTCCAGCAGCAGGCCGCTGAGCAGCGGCCCGAGGGCGACACCGGCCGAGATGGCCGCCGCCCAGGTACCGATGGCGACGCCCCGCTGCTTCGGGTCCTGGAACATCGTGAAGATCAGGCCGAGTGTGGTCGGCATCTGCATGGCGGCGGCCACGCCCAGCAGCGCACGCCAGACGATCATTAGCGCGGCCGAGTCGGTGAAGGCGGCCGCCGCCGAGACCACCCCGAAGAGCACGGCCCCGGTGATCAGGAGATTCCGGTGCCCGAAGCGGTCGGCCACGGTGCCCATCAGGACCAGCAGGCTGGCCATCAGGAAGCCGTAGATGTCCAGGATCCACAGGGTCTGCGTGCTGCTGGGCCGCAGATCGGCCGCGAGATAGGGAATGGCCAGGAACAGGATGGTCAGCATCATGAACAGCAGGAGCGCGGGAAGGACCAGCAGGCCCAGTGCGGCCCACTGCCTACCCCCGGCTCGTAACTGCGGACTTCCTGCCGAAGACATCAGCACTCCTCTCCTCGTCGAGGCCTGCGGCGGAACCCGCGCTCCGGCACGGCCCACTGGCACACAGGCATACCCCTACCGGGTATGGACTTGAAAATACGGATGGGGGGTATGGGTGTCAAGCCAACCGGAAGCCCGGACTTCGGCGAGGTCAGCCGGTGTCGACACCGTGTGCGAGACAGCTCCAGAACGCGTTCTCCAGAGCGTGCACGGTCCGCGCGCAGCGCACGGCGGCGGCCGGATCGTCCCCGCCGGCCAGCCCCGCCGCCAGCGTGGCCGTCGCCTCGTCCAGCAGGGGCTGGGGCGTGTCGGCGAAGTAGCGGAAGTGCCCGAGAGCCTTCTCCTCGAAGCCGTACCGCCCCAGCAGGGCGTCGGCCACGCGGGTGTAGGTCCCGGCGGACTGCCGCACGTTCGCCAGCAGCGCCAGGGCGATGTCGCTGCCGGTGCCGAACAGCGCCGACCGCACCAGGTACGCCGGATACGCCTGCGCCAGCGGCCGCGGCTCGTACGCCTGGAGGTCCCGCTCCGTCAGGCCGAGCGCCGCGGCGAAGTCCCCGAGCAGGCCCAGCGCCTCCCCTTCCCCCTCGGCCATGGCCAGGTACAGGTCTCCGGCCGGAGGGGAGGGGAAGCGCGACGCGAGCAGCGCGAAGCTCCGGCGGTCGCTGCTCACCAGGTGATACAGCTCCCCGGCGAGCCACGTGAGCCGCTCCTCGGGCATGCGGCCTCGTTCGAGCAGGTCGAGGAAGCGGTTGGGCTCGGCGTCCTCGGAGATCCGCAGCCGCGCGGCCTCCAGGACCTCCGTCACGGTGCTCACCGGGTCCTCCTCGTGGTCTCGTCGGGGCGCCGGGCGGCGTCCGCTGCTCCGTTCGGCCGTCGCGGGGTGTCCGCGGTGCCGCTCGACCGCACGATCCGCCGCAGGTTCGGACCCTTGGCGGGCCCCGGCCGCGGCTCGGCGATCCAGGGGCCGTCGACGGAGGCGTCCACCACTCCGTCCTCCAGCCAGACGTAGCGGCCGTCCAGGACCCTCCCCGTCACCTCCCGGTCCGTGGCGTCGGTGTTGTCGCCGAGCCGGTCCAGCAGCCCGCGCACCCGGAGCCGGGCGTGCCGGCAGAAGGCGTCGGCGAGTTCGCCCGGAGGGCCGTCGACGCCGCCGAGAGCCCGCGCGTAGACGCAACTCGCGCTCATCGCGTACAGCTCGGCGCCGATGTCGACGATCCTGCCGAGGACCCGCTGGCGTGCGTCGAGTCCGCCGGCCGGGCCGGCGGCGGCCGAGGCGAGTTCGTCGGCGAGCCGGCGGCTGGTCCGTGCGACGAACTCGATGTGGCTGTCCAGGACACCGCCGAGTCCGTACGGCGGGCCGTCGGCGAAGGGAGCGGCCTCTTCCTCCCGGGACCGGTGCGACTCGACCAGGTCATGGGCGAGGAAGGTCCGCAGCACCTCGCTGGAGCCGTCGAAGATGCGCCCGATCCGGACGTCCCTCAGGAGTTGCTCGACCGGGATCCCGCGCTCGCCGCGACCGGCCGCGGACTGAGCCGTCTCGTAGCCGCGACCGCCCCGGATCTGCACCAGTTCGTCGGCGACGACGCAGGCCTGCTCCGCCGCGAACAGCTTGGCCAGCTCCGCGTCCAGCCGGGTGTCGGTGTCGCCCCGTTCCGCCCGCCGGCCGATGACCTCGACCATCGCTTCCAGGGCGAACGCGGTCGCGGCGATGAAGGACACCTTCCCGGCGACGGCGTCGTGCCGGCCGATGGGCTTGCCGAACTGCACCCGGGCCGCACTCCACTGCCGGGCGACCTTCAGGCTCCACTTCGCGGCGGCGGCGGACGCGGCCGGCAGCGACAGCCGCCCGGTGTCCTGGGCGGCGAGGGCGATCGCGAGCCCCTCGCCCTCCGCACCGATCCGGTTGCGTGCCGGTACGACCACGCGATGCAGCCGGATGCAGCCGTTCTCCAGACCACGCAGCCCGAGGAAGGAACTGCGGTGCTCCACCGTCACCCCGGGCGAGCCGGCCTCGACGACGAAAGCCGTCATCGCTCCCTCGCCGCAGTCCGCACCGGGTACGACCGCCATCACCACCAGCAGATCGGCGACGACCCCGTTGGTGGTCCACGTCTTCACCCCGTCGAGCACATAGCTGTCGGTGGTCCGGTCGTGGACGGCCGTGGTGTGCATGCGGTACGGGTCGTTGCCGATGTCCGCCTCGGTGAGGGCGAAGGCGGAGATCTCCCGCACGCACCTGGGCAGGAACGCGCGCTTCTGCTCGTCGGTCCCGAACAGGAGGACCGGCTGGGCCAGCCCGATGGCCTGGTGGGCCGCGAGTAGTTCGCTCAGCGCCGGGTGCGTCGTGCTGGTGATCATCAGGGCGCGGAGGTAACAGAGGGAGGACAGCCCCAGCCCGCCGTACCCCCGGGGGATCCTGATGGCCATCGCGCCGAGGTCCTTGAGGCCTTCGATCACCTGATCGGGGATGCGGTCCTCGCGCTCGATCGCGGCGCTGTCCACTTCCTTCTCGCAGAAGTCGCGCAGTCGCGCCAGGAACCGCTCCTCCGCCGGCTCCAGCCGCCGCGGGTCGCCCTCCGGCAGGGTGAGCAGGTCCGTCTCCACCCTGCCGAGGAACAGTCCGGTGGCGAATCCCGGTCGTACGGCGCTGTCGGACGCCGTCGGCCGGCCGGTCTCCTGCTCCTCCGCCATCTGTCCCGCCGTCATGCCGTGGGCGCGGGGACGGCCTGGATCATCGACAGCGGTCCGGCCTGGCCCAGGCCGACCGACCGCACGGTGAACCCGGTCTCCTTCAGCAGCGCCCGGAACTCGCCTTCGGTGCGCTCCTGGCCGCCGGTCGTGACCATCATGTTGAGGTCGGTGAAGTAGGCGACGGGCGCGGAGGTGTCGGCGGTCTCGGGCAGCACCGTGCCGACGATCAGCAGCGTGGCGGACGCGGGCATATGGGCCCGGACGGTGCGCAGGATGGCGCGTGCCTCGTCGTCGCCCCAGTCCTGGAAGACGCTCTTGATGATGTAGAGGTCCCCGTCGCCCGGGACGGACTGGAAGAAGTCGCCGGCCCGGACCTCGCACCGGTCCGCGAGTCCGGCCTTGCTCAGGGTGGCGGGGGCCTCGGCCACGCCGCTCGGGCTGTCGAACACGATGCCCCGCAGCTCGGGCCGGGCCAGCAGGATCGCGGTGAGCAGGGTGCCGTCGCCACCGCCGAGGTCCACCACCGTGCCGGTCGCGGGGAAGTCGTACCCCGCCGCGAGCTGCCCGGCCGAGATCCTGGACTCCTCGCTCATCGCCTCGTTGAACAGGGTGCTGGTCTCACCGTGCTGCGCCAGCCAGTCGTAGACACCCATCTCGTACACGTGGTCGAAGGCGCGCTCGCCCGTGGTCACCGTGTGGTGCAGGTTCTGCCAGGACGTGAAGAAGATGGGGTGGCAGAACATCTGGGCGAACTTGTGGAGGGAGTCGGGGGAGTCGGAGCGCAGCTGCGAGCCGATGTCGGTCAGCGTGAAGCGGCCCGGCTCGGGTTCCTCGGCGATACCGATGGTGACCAGCATGCGCAGCAGCCGCCGGAGCGACGGTTCGTGCGCCTGCGTCGCCTCGGCCAGCTCCTGGCTGGTGCGGGACCCGGTGCCGATGAGGTCCGCGAGCCCTAGTTCCGCGGCCACGCCGATGGTGTGCGCGGTCATGTATCCGCCGATCCGCTGGATCAGGGCCGCACGGAGGTCCAGCTTCTCGGTCGCGAGGACGTCCTGGGGAGTCGTGCTCATGGGAGGTCGTACTCCTTTTCGTCGGTGTCGGTCATGAGGTGTCGGTCATGAGGTCAGGGGCGTCGGCCGGTGCGGTGCCGGACCCAGACGTTCGGCTCGACGTACACGGCGTGGTCGTGCGTGGCGCTCACCGTGAGCGGGGTCAGCGCGCCGGGCAGCTCCACCGGACCGTCGGTGTCCAGCGGCAGACCGGTCCACTCGCGCCACTGGGCGAGGCTGCCCGAGATGGTCATGGACGCCGGGCACACCTTCAGGACCTCGCCGCCGACCCGCACGTGCACGCGCAGCCAGGGATCCTCGGGCAGCCCGTCGGACCGCCGCAGCGCGATGTACTCGGCCAGCGGCAGCCGGGGGTGCTGGTCCTTGCGGCTGGGCCGGACCGGGCCCACGAGGTCGTGGAACCCCTTCTCGCGGGCGTGGTCGATCAGGGCGCGCAGGGTGTACACGGACAGGTTCTGCGCGAGGCGGCCCGGGACGATGGCTATCTCCAGCGCGCACAGAGCGGTGAGTTCCCGGCCGGCGCCGGTGTCGGTCAGGCACTGACGGAGCGTCTCGTCCCAGCCGGTGTCCGGCAGCTGGTCCGGGTCGCCGTCCCAGGCGAAGGGCACACTGGCGGCTCGGGCGACGACCTGGTCCGCCTCGTCGACCACGACGAGCTGGTGCTCGGCGTGCCGGTCGAAGGCCCAGTCCACGAGGATCGGATCGGGGCGGATGTAGGCGGGCCACGACGACTCCATCGTGAGCATCGCCTCTTCGAGATCGGGGCGCTCGGCGAGGCTGATCACGCGCAGATCGGTGCTGGTGCTGGTGGGGGTGGCGGGCATGACGTCTCTCCCGTCGGCAGGCGTGGGCAGGGGCGGGGGCGCGTGGTCGGCGGCGGTCACGCGGCCAGGCGACGGGCGGGCAGCCGCTCCGTGGCCAGCGGCCGGCCGTCGTGTCGGGAGGCCAGCAGCCCGAGGTACCGCGCCCGGGGGATCGGGCGCGCGCCCAGGAGCCGTACGTGCTCGCCGTCGCGCTGGACGTCGACGGCCCGCCCGCCGGCCTCGGCGAAGCGACGGGTCAGGTCGGCGACCGCCGCCTTGCCCGCCCCGCTGCGCACCGTGAACTGGGAGTCGGCGCTGAACACGGACCCGACACGGACACCGAAGGTGCCGCCGATCAGTTCGTCACCGTCCCAGACCTCGACGCTGTGCGCGTGGCCCGACCGGTGCAGCACGCACAGGCCCCGCACCAGGTCGTCGGTCAGCCAGTGCTCGGCGCGTCCCGCGCGGCACCGGCGGACCACCTCCTCGAAGCAGGCGTCCGCCGTCGTCGTCCAGTCCGTCCGGTTGCGCAACTGCTGACGCAGACTGCGCTGGAAGCGGGCCTGTTCGACGCGGATGACGGGCCGTGGATCCGGTGAGCACCAGGCGATGGCGAAGGGCTCGTCGCTGCCGGGCAGCACCTTCACCAGTCCGGCGTCCACGTCGGGCTCGTAGATCAGCTCGTTGACGATCCGCTGTTCGGCCGTGCCGGCCGGAAAGGGGTAGAGGCCGCGGCGGTAGGCGGCGAGCAGGGACTGGGGGCCCAGGTCACCCCCGAAGGCGACGGGCCCGTCCGCGGGGCCTCCGAGGACGTCCAGCGATTCCCATAAGCCGCCGGTGCGGGCCAGCGTATGGATGTACACGTCCACCTCACAGGAAATCGATGGAGGTCAGGTACCGGATGTAGCGGTCGAGCATGTCCGCGTCGACGGGCGGGATCTCGATGCCGCTGCCGCGCAGCGCGCTTTCGACGTTGTCCCGGGAGAAGACGGGGAAGGTGGTTTCGAGGTACATCTCGGCCACGCTCATCTCGCCCGTGGAGCACCGGTCGATGAAGAGCGGCGCGAAGGGCGTCATGGGGTGGTCGGGCTGCTCGATCGCGGTCTTCACGATTCCGTCGGTCCACTGCTCCCACGGGATCTCGCGGATCGTGTGACCGTGCGCCCGCAGCCGTTCGGCCAGGACGGAGACGTTCACCTTCCCGGGGTTGGTCAGATGGTAGATCTCGCCCGCGGGCAGCCGGCTCGACGCGATGTGCAGCAACGCGGCGGAGTAGCGGTCGACCGGGGTGTAGTCGAGGGGGAGTTCGGCGACGGGTGACGTCCCGGTGTCGACGATGAACTTCTTCATCGCGCACATCTCGGTCGCCGTGTTCCAGGCTCCCGTCTTCCGGTCGCCGGAGATGTCGGCGGCCCGGTAGATGGCGACCGGCAGGCCCTCAGCGGCCGCGTTCAGCAGCAGCCCCTCGGCGACCCACTTGCTCTCGACATAGCCGACGGACAGCCGGTCCGGGTGGTCGAGCGGGGTCTCCTCGGTGACGTGCCGGACTCCGGCGGTGCCGAAGCCGGAGATCACGGCCATGGTCGAGACGTAGTGGACTGGGATGTTCCGGTAGCGGCCGGCCATCCGGATGATCTCCCGCGTGCCCTCTACGTTCGTCGGGCGCATGTGGGAGTAGGGGTAGATGAAGTTGACCAGCCCGCCCGGGTGGTGGATGACGTCCACGACCTTGGCGAAGTGGTCGAAGTCCGCCTCCGAGAGCCCGAGCCGCGGCTGGTCCAGGTCGCCCGGTACGACGGAGATCCGGCCCGACGCGCGGTGCTCGGCCAGGTCGTCGTCCAGGTAGCGTCGCGCGGTGCTCCGGATGCGCTCCAGCGCGTGGTCGGCGTCGCGGGCGCGCACGAGGCAGTGCACGGTGGCGCGGGTGGTCGCCAGCAGGTCGCGCAGCAGGTACACGCCCAGGAACCCGGTGGCTCCGGTGAGGAAGACATGGGCGGGGTCCGCCCATGAGGTCTCGCCGGTGGGCTGCGCCTGGATCGGTACCCCGACGGCGGTGTCGGCCCGCAGGTCGACCTGGGCCGCGCTGTCCGCGTCGAGCGTGCCGGCCCGCGCGGACTCGACCGCCGCGGCGAAGCTGCGCAGCGTCGCGTCCTCCAGGAGCAGCCGGATCAGGGGCCGCACCTGGGTGATCAGGACGCCGAGCGAGGCGCGCACCTTCGCCAGGAGTTCGGCCGCGAGGATCGAATTCCCGCCGAGGTGGAAGAAGTTGTCGCCGGGCTCGACCGCGTCCACGCCGAGCACCTGGCACCACAGGCCGGCCACGGCACGCTCGACCAGACTCGCGGTGCCTTCCCCGTCCTCGGCTCCCGAGCCCGCCGTCGGCAGCTGGGCCGGATCGGGCAGGGCGGAGAGGTCGACCTTGCCGTTCGTCGTCATCGGCATCTCGTCCAGCTGGACGAACCTCGCCGGGATCATGTACGCGGGCAGATGGCGCGCGGCGAAGGCGCGCAGCTCGCCGGGATCGAGCGGGCGGGCGGCGCGGTTGGCGGTGAAGTAGGCGACGAGCTGCTCTTCTCCCTTGCGGGTGAAGGCTGTGACCGCCGTGTCGTCGATGAGGTCGTGCGCCGCCAGGGTCGCCTCGATCTCGGCCGGCTCGATACGGAATCCCCGGATCTTGATCTGCCGATCGGCTCGCCCGACGACTTCGAGGTCGCCGTCGGCGGTCCAGCCGCCCAGGTCGCCGGTGCGGTACACGGGTCCCGCGTCCGCCGCCGCTCCCGGCAGGGTGAGGAAGCGCCGCCTGCTCTGGCCCTCGTCGGCGAGGTAGCCCTGGGCGACGCCGGGTCCGCCGAGGTAGATCTCGCCGTGCCGGGGGTGCGGGACCGGGTTCAGGTCCTCGTCCAGCACATGGACGACGGTTCCCGGTAACGGCTGCCCGACGGGCGCGGGCCCCTGGGGCGCCAGCACGGACGGGGTGATCTCCATGGTGCAGGACGTGATCGTCGTCTCGGTCAGCCCGTAGGCGTTGACGAGCCGTGAGCCGGGCATGAGGCGCAGCGCGGTACGGCAGTCCTCGGCGTGCACCGCACTCCCGCCCACGATCGTGAGCCGCACCGGCAGCTCGACCGGGGTCCGGGCCAGCTCGGCGAGGAAGGCGCGCCAGTAGGGCGGGGTCAGGTCCATCACCGTCACGCCGAGCGACACGAGCCGGCCGGGCAGCTCGCTCGGGGCCCAGGTGTACTCGGGCAGGACGAGCGTCGCGCCGTTGAGCAGGGTGTTGAGGATCTGCTCGATGGACGTGTCGAAGGAGAGCGCGGCGAACTGCAGCACCCGGTCCTTGGGCCCGACGCCGTACCGCTCGTTCACGCTCCCGCACAGGTAGCCGAGGGACGCGTGGCCCACCCGCACGGCCTTCGGGGAGCCGGTGGATCCCGAGGTGTAGATGATGTAAGCGGTGTCCGCGTCCTCGACGGTGGCGGAAGGCGGGCCCGCGGGCGATTCCGAGGCGGCCCCGGCATCCGGGGCGAGGGTCGTCACCGGCAGACCGGCGAACCGGTCCCCGTGGTCGGGGCGGGTGACGACGACCGTGCAGCCCGTCTCCTTGACGTAGGCCGCGATCCGGTCGTCCGGAACTCCCGGCTCCACCGGGAGATAGGCCGCCCCCGCCTTGAGGGTCGCGAGAAACGACACGATGAGGTCGATCGAACGCTCAAGGTGGACCATCACCACCGATCCGCGTCCCGCTCCGAGGGACCGCAGATGATGGGCGAACTGGTTCGCGCGGCGGTCGAGTTCGGCGTAGCCGATCCGGCGGCCGTCGTGCTCCACCGCCGTCGCGCCGCCACGGGCCGCCGCCACGGCGGCGAAGCGATCGTGTGCGTACGGCTTCCCGATGATGTCCATGAGTCCTCTCGTCCAGTGTGGGTGTGAGAACGCCGACTGCCCGTCACCGCGTACGAGCGCATGACGAATTCCATGCCTGGGATTGCGCCGCCCCGGTCGAGGGCGGATGCCGAGGTGCCGGTGAAGGGTGAATCCGATAGCTGATGACGGGAATCAGAAGGAACATGCCGCTGCGTTCGGCACGCCGAGGGCGCGCGTATGAGGCTCAGCGGCCACAGGGAAATGGGATCAGCCGGCTCTGAAAAATCGGGTGGGCGAGTTCATCGGCCGCAGCGGTAAATGTGCGGCCCCGCCATCACACGCAGCGGTCTGCCGTCGCGATCGGTACTTGCATCATCGATGTCTCCATCGTTGCCGTCCCCCATCTCCAACCGAACGTCAGTTGCTTTGCCCGGTACTCGACCTGGCGCCGACTGTGCTCTGTTGCGACCGTGCCGAGGAAACCCTACCGGGGTAGCCCTTGTCAACGGGGAAGATCACCCTTTCACAGAGAGGCACGAGTCGGCGGCAGGTCCGGCCCGTGCCGGCGTACGGACAGACCTTGCTTCCCCTAGGGGGTATAGGTATAAGTGATGCGGCAGTCCGGCGCAGGTGCCGTCGGCCGGATCGTGCGACTTCTTTGAAGAATGTCGGGATTAGGGGGCGTACCGCTCCGATTTCCGAATACCGCCGTGAAATCTCTGACGTCGACCACCGACCCATCCGTTGTTCGGCCGCACCTGGAGAACGCCATGAGTCACCCTCCGTCCTGGGACGGACTGATCGAGGACCGCTTCCGAGAACAGGTCCGCGCCCGTCCCTCAAGCCCGGCATTGGTCACCGACGACACGACTCTGACTTATCGTCAGCTCTATTGCCGGGCGGCGACGGCCGCGGCCGGACTGCGCCGGCTGGGCGTGTCCCGCGAGACCCTCGTCGGCCTGGCCTTCGACCGGTCCGCCGACTCGATCGTGGCGCTGCTCGCCATCGTGCTCGCCGGCGGGGCCTACGTCCCCCTCGACCCGGCCTACCCCGAACCGAGGCTCGGCCAGATCACCCAGGCGGCGCGATTACGCCTGGTCGTCTGCCCCGACCGGGTGCGGGAGCGGTTCACGGCGCCCGAGCCGGCCGTGACGTACGGCCTGGGGGAGCTGCTCCGGCTCGCCGAGCACGACGGAACGCCGGGCCCCGACACCGTGTCGCCCCCCGCGCCCGCGGGGCGCTCGCCGCTGGCCTACGTGATGTTCACCTCCGGCAGCACGGGACGCCCCAAGGGGGTGATGATCGAACACCGTGGTGTGCTGCGACTGGTGACACACACGGACTACGTCGACTTCTCGCCACGGCAGCGGGTCCTCCAGGCGGCGTCGCTCGCCTTCGACGCGGCGACCTTCGAGATCTGGGGCGCGCTGCTGAACGGCGCCTCCCTCCACGTCGTCGACCACGAAACGGCCGTCGTGCCCTGGCGTTTCGGGCAGGCGATGCGGGACCGGGGCATCACCCTGGCCTGGGTCACCGCACCGCTCTTCCACCGCATGGCACAGGAGCACCCGGCCGCGTTCGGCTCCCTCCGCACGCTGGTGACCGGCGGGGATGTCGTGTCCCCCGCCCATGTGGCGCGCGTGCGTGAGGCCTGCCCCGGGCTCACCGTCGTCAACGGCTACGGCCCCACCGAGAACACCACGTTCACCACGACGTTCCGGATCCCGGACAGCATCGACGGCCCGCTGCCGATCGGCCGCCCCGTCCCCGGCACCACGGTACGGATCCGCGACGAGCGAGGCCGCCCGGTCCCCGCCGGAACCGTCGGCGAACTGTACGTCGCCGGCGCCGGCCTCGCCCGTGGCTACCTCGCCGATCCCGCCCTGACCGACCGCGCGTTCCTCACCCTGGACGGTGTGCGCCACTACCGGACCGGCGACCTGGTCCACGCCGACGCGTCCGGCCTGCTGCACTTCCACGGGCGGCAGGACGACCAGGTCAAGATCCGTGGGCATCTGGTGGAGCCGGCCGAGGTCAACGCCGCGCTGCTCGCACTGCCGGGCGTGGCGGACGCCCACACCCGCGTCGTGGGCGAACCGGGCGAGGAACGGTCCCTCACGGCGTACCTGGTGGCACCCCACGCCGAAACGCCGGTGATCCGGCGCCGGCTGCGCGAGCGTCTGCCCGGCTATCTGTGCCCCGACCGCTTCGTCCGGCTGGACCGGCTGCCCCTGACCCCCAGCGGCAAGATCGACTGGCGCGTCCTGCCCGCACCGGAGCCCGAACCCGCACCGCGGGCGGCCGGCCGTCAACTCACGGACGCGGAACGGGAACTGGCCCGCCTGTGGGCGGACGTCCTCGGCCTGGAGCCCGCCGACATCGGCCCCGACGCCGACTTCCTCGCCCTCGGCGGCAACTCCCTGCGCCTGGGCGTGCTCCTCGGCCGGCTGCACCAGGATCTCTCGGCGCACCTGAGCCACGCCGACGCGCTGGCGGCACCCACGCTCGCCGCGATGGCCCACGCCGTCGCCGCGGCCGGCCCGACCCCGGCAGCGGAGCCGCCCCGGCCCGCACCCGGCCCGGTCCCTCTCCACCCGCAGCAGCGGGGGATGTTCGCCCACTGGCAGGCCGAACCCGACTCCCTGGCGTACAACATCCCCGTCAAGGTGGAGCTGACCGGGCCGCTGGACCCCGACCGGCTCAGGGCCGCGCTCACCACGGTGGTCGCCCACGAAGAGGCGCTGCGGCTGCAGTTCACCGTCGACGACACCGGCGTGCACCAGGCGGCGGCGGCACCCGTCGCACCGGAGTTCACCTTCCGTCCCGCGCCCGACGCACACGCCGTGGCCGGATTCGTACGCCCCTTCCTGCCCCACCGGCCCGACGGCTCCCCGCTCCTGCGCGCCCTGCTGGTGCGCACCGGCGCGCCGGAACGGCACGAGCTGTACCTCGACACCCACCACGTCGTCTTCGACGGGGTCTCGCTGCGCCTGCTCCTGGAGGAGCTGCTGACCGCGTACGCGGGGGAGCGGCTGCCCGAGCGGCCCCTCGGCTACCGGGCGGCGGCCCAATGGGCTCACGAGCGCGCGGCCCAGGGCGCCGACGCGGACGACGAGACCTACTGGCTACGGCAGTTGGCGGACGCACCGACCGCGCCCGTCCTGCCCGTGGACCGCCCCCGCGGGCCGCACCGGGCCACCCGTGGCGCCGTGGTGAGCGCCGTGCTGGACGCGGGCCGCTGCGCCGAGGTGCGGGCGGCCGTACGACGGCACCGCACCACCTCGTTCGGTGTGCTGTTCGCCGCCTGGGCGGCCACGCTGGCGCGCCTGTCCGGTCGCCGGGACTTCGTCGTCGGCACCCCCACCAGCGGCCGGACACGCCCGGAATTCGCCGACGTCGTGGGCATGTTCGTGAACACCGCCTGTCTGCGGGTGCGGCTGGCCGAGGACACCACGCTGGACGCGCTCGTGGCCCAGGCGGACCGGCTGGCCGGCGAGGCGCTGTCCCACCAGGGCCCGCCGTTCCCGCAGCTGGCGCGGCGGCTCGGCAGGGAACCCGAACCGGGCCGCAACCCGCTGTTCGACGTGCTGTTCGCCCTCCAGGACATCGACTTCCACGTCCTCCACGGGGCCGGGCTGACCGCGCGCACCGAACTGCTGAACCCGGGCACCACCCGGTTCGACCTGAACCTCCAGGCATATCTGCGCCCCGACGAACTGCGGCTGGACCTGGAGTACGCGACCGACCTCTACGACCACGCGTCCGCCGGCCTGCTCCTCGACGCGTTCCTGACGGCCCTGGACGACCTGCTCACGGATCCCACGGCCCCGGTGCGCCGGGCGTCCGCCGCGACGCCGGCCGCGCAGCTCCCGGACTTCGACCTCTGACCGCCGTGACGACGCAGACGAAGGACACCATGACCACCGCGTTCCAGCTCAGCCGAGCGCTGCAGGCCCATCCGGAGCAGGCCGAGTACTGGCGGTCCCGGCTCGCCGCCTGGGAGCAGCCGACGCTCCTGCCGCGTGACTTCCTCGCCCACACCGCCGAGAACACCCACGACCAGGTCCTCGTCCCGCTGCCCCCCGACTGCGCCGCCCGCTGCCGGGACCTGACACGGGACCAGCCCGCCCTGGCCCGCGTGCTGACCGGCGCCGTCCTCGCACTGCTGGCCGCCCGGGCCACCGACACCGAGCAGGTCCAGGTCCTGACCGCGCACCCGGGCCCCGGCACCGGGCGGCCGGTCGCCTTCCCGCTGGGCCTGACCGTCGCACGGGACGGCACGCTGCGGCACCTGCTCGCCGCCGCACGCACGGCCTATCAGGAGGCGACCGGGCACCTCGACATCCCGGTGGGGGAGGTCCTGCGGGCCGAGGGCCGATTCCCCACGGACCTGGCGGCCGGTGCCGACGGTGACCTGCCCGTCGCGGAGGCCGACGCGGCGGGGTGCGTGCTCCACCTGGACGTGCGGCTGCACGCGGCGGAGCCGCAGCTGGCCCTCCGCTACCGGACGGACCTGTTCACCCCGGCCACCGCCCATCGACTGGCGGACGCCTACGTCCGCCTCCTGGCAGCGACCACCCAGGAACCGGAAGCGCCCTTCGGACCGCTCCTCGACGCCGATCCCGCCGAACACGAGGCCATCTCCCGCTTCAACGCCACCGCGACGGACGTCCCCACGGACAGGACGCTGCACCGCTTCCTCGCGGACCAGGCGGCCCGGACCCCGTCCCGGGTCGCCATCCACGACGACGGCACCACGTACGCGGAACTCGACCGGCGGGCCGATCAGCTCGCCCACCGGCTGCGGGACGCCGGTGTGCGGCCCGGCACCGTCGTGGGCGTCTGCCTGCCCCGCGGCCCGCTCGCCCTCACCGCGGTCTACGCGGTCCTCAAAGCCGGCGGCGCCTACCTGCCCATCGACCCGACACTGCCCGCGAGCCGCGTCGCGTACATGCTGGAGCACAGCGAGGCCCCCCTCGTGATCGGCGACCCGGCCGCCCGCGAGACGCTGCCGTACACCGGGGCGTTCGTCGACATCACCGAGCCGGGCGCCCTCGACGGCGACGCACCGGCCCCCGAGGGCGGCGCCGGCCCGGACGACCTGTGCTACGTCATCTACACCTCCGGCTCCACCGGCCGCCCCAAAGGAGTGATGCTGGAGCACCGCGCCGTCGTCAACCGGCTGATGTGGATGCAGCGCGCGTACCCGCTGGCCGCCGACGACGTGATCCTGCACAAGACACCGTTCACCTTCGACGTGTCCGTGTGGGAGATCTTCTGGTGGGCACTGGCCGGCGCCGGGGTGTGCACCCTGCCGTCGGGCCGGGAGAAGGACCCCGCGGCCCTGGTCGCCCGGATCGCCGAACACCGCGTCACCACCCTGCACTTCGTGCCGTCGATGCTCCAGGCGTTCCTGCAGTACGTCACCGAGGACCGCACCGGCCTGGCATCCGTGCGCCGGGTGTTCGCCAGCGGAGAGGCGCTGGGCACCACACAGGCCGTCCGCTTCGCGGAACTCCTCACCCAGCCGCACGGCACCTCGCTCGTCAACCTCTACGGCCCGACGGAGGCCGCGGTCGACGTGACCCACTTCCCCTGCGCGGACCTCGACCCACGGCGGCCCGTCCCGCTGGGCCGCCCCATCGACAACCTGACGCTGCGGGTGCGCACCCGCGCCGGCACCACCGCCCCGATCGGCACACCGGGCGAACTGTGCATCGGCGGCGCCGGCCTGGCCCGCGGATACCTCAACGCGCCCGAGCTGACCGCCGAGCGCTTCGTCACGGACCCCGGACTGCCCGACGGCCGCGGCTACCGCACCGGTGACCTGGCCCGCTGGCTGCCCGACGGCACACTGGAGTACCTCGGACGGCTCGACACCCAGGTCAAGATCCGCGGCTACCGCATCGAACCCGCGGAGATCGAGCACATCGCCGAGGGCGCGCCCGGCGTCACCGCCTGCGCGGTCCTCGCGGTCGCCGACGACTGTGGCCACCGCGGCCTGTGCGCCTACGTCGTCCCCGGCGACGGCTACGCCGAGGACGTGCTGCGCGACCGGCTGGCGGCCGAACTGCCGTCGTACATGGTCCCGCAGTTCGTCGTCACCGTGCCCGCCATCCCCACCAACCACAACGGCAAGCGGGACACCAAGGCGCTCCCGCCACCCCGGCGGGCCGCCCGGCGCGCGGAGCGACGGGCGCCCACCGGCGAGGTCGCCGTCCGCCTGGCGGAGATCTGGGCGCGGGTGCTGGGCGTCGAGGGCATCGGCCTGGACGACAACTTCTTCGCCCTCGGCGGCGACTCGATCATGATGGTCCGGGTGCTCGCCGAGGCCCGGCGGGCGGGGCTCGACTTCTCCTTCCAGGACCTGTTCGCCCGTCCCACGCTCGCCGCGCTGGAGCCACACGTACGGCGCGTCCGGCGGGACACCGGAGCGACCGGCCCACTGCGTCTGCTCGCCCCGGCCGACGTGGAGCGCCTGCCCCCGGACGCGCAGGACGCCTACCCGCTGTCCGCCCTGCAGACCGGCCTGCTGTACGAGGTCGAGCTGACCGGGCACCGGCCGGGGCTCTACCACGACATCGTCGGGTTCCGCATCGACGAGCCCCTGGACCTGGACGCGTTCCGCGCCGCCGCCGCCGTGGTCGCCGCCCGCCACCCCGTGCTCCGCACCTCGCTCCACGTCTCCGGCTACAGCGAGCCCCTCCAGATCGTGCACGCGGACACCCCGGACCTGGTCGAGGTCACCGACCTGTCGCATCTGGACGCGGTCGGCCAGGAACGCGCGCTGGACGACCACCACGAGCGCGAACTCGCCCGTGGCTTCCGGCCGGAGGCGGGCGGCCTGGTCCGCGTGCGGCTGCATCTGCTGGGCGAACGCGGATACCAGTACAGCCTCAGCTACCACGCGGCCGCCCTGGACGGCTGGAGCGTCAGCGTGGTGCACCACGACCTGTTCGCCGCCTACCTGGCGCTGCGCGACGGCCGCACCCCGAGGCTCACCCCTCTCGGCACCGGCTACCCGGCCTTCGTACGGCTGGAGCGGGAAGCGGTCGGCTCGACGGAGAGCCGCGCCTTCTGGCAGGACGTCCTGGACGACCACGAGGGCGGCCGACTGCCCCGCCTCCCCTTCGACCCGGCCGGCCCCGGCGGGGTGGCCATGCACGACGTTCCGCTGGCCGAGGGAGTCCCCGCCGGGCTGACGCGGGTGGCCGAGCGGCTGAACGTACCCGTGAAATCGGTGCTCATGGCCGCCCATCTGGCCGTCCTGGCGCTGGTCACCGGCGCGGACGACGTCCTCACGGGCTACGAGCACAGCGGCCGGCCCGAGGTCGCCGACGGGGACCGGATCACCGGTCTGTTCCTCAACACCATCCCGTTCCGGGCCCGCGTCGGCGACGGCAGCTGGGCCGACCTGGTGCGCGAGGCGTACCGCGCGGAGACCGCGCTGCTGCCGCACCGGCGGTACCCCATGAGCGAGATGAAACGGCAACGGCCCACGCGGGAACCGCTGTTCGAGGCCGTCTTCAACTTCACGCACTTCCACGTCCTGGACGAGCTGCGCCGCGCACACGGGTTGCGACTGGAGCGCAGCCGGGTGGCCAGCGAGACCGAGTTCCCCTTCCGCGCCGAGTTCTGGCAGGACGCCTTCACGGGCGCGGTGGCACTGTCCCTGCACTACCACCGCGACACCTTCCCGCCCGAGCAGATCCAGCGGATCGCCGGCTACTACCGGCGCGCCCTGGAGCTGCTGGCCACGGACCCCGACGCCGGCGTCCGGGACGCCGGCCTGCTGAGCGACGGGGAACGCGCGCTGCTGGCGGGGTTCGCCGGCCCGGCGCGCCGGCTGCCGCAGTGCGGTGCGCTCGGGCTGTTCGCGGCGCAGGTGGCCGCCCGGCCACGGGCGGTCGCCGTCCAGCACGGCCCCCACACGCTCGACTACCGTGAGCTGGACGCCCGTTCCGCCCGGCTGGCCGCCCGGCTGTCCGCGGCCGGGGTGCGGCCGGGCGACGTGATCGCCGTGCCGATGGCCCGCGGGATCGCCTGGGCCGTCACCGTGCTCGCGGTGCTGCGGCTCGGCGCGGTGTACCTGCCGCAGGATCCGGCCGATCCGGCCGCCCGGCTCCGCGCCATGCTGACCCGGTCCGCCTGCCGGCACGTCCTGACCACCGCCGCACACCGGCACACGCTAGCCCGCGACCTCACCACGGACGGCCTGGCGGTGCTGTGCTACGAGGAGCTGACGGAGGAGGACGAAGGAGGTGCCGTCGAGCACACCCCGGCCCCCGCCGACCCCGCCTACCTGATCTTCACCTCCGGATCCACCGGCGAGCCCAAAGGGGCGCTCGTCCACCACGAGGGCATGCTCAACCACCTCCTCGCCAAGGTCGACGCCCTGCGGATGACGGAGGACGACGTGGTCGCCCAGGTGGCCACCCAGTGCTTCGACATCTCCGTCTGGCAACTGCTCGCGGCCTGGCTGGTCGGCGGACGCACCGTGATCTACGGGGCCGACGTGGTCACGGACCTGCCCGCCTTCGCCCGCGCGCTGGAGGACGACGGGGTCAGCGTGCTGGAGGTGGTGCCCTCCTTCCTGGACGCCCTGCTCGGCGAACTGGACGTCCGGCCACGCCCCCTGACCGCCCTGCGCTGGAACCTGGTCACCGGTGAGGCCTTCCCGCCCGCCCTCAGCCGCCGCTGGTTCGACCGGTACGACGTACCCATGGTCAACGCCTACGGGCCGACCGAGACCTCCGACGACGTGACCCACCACGTCCTCACCGCACCGGCCACCGGGCAACGGGTGCCCGTGGGCCGGCCGATCCCCAACACCGGGATCCACATCGTCGGCCCCGACGGGCGGCACGTGCCCGTCGGCACCTACGGCGAGATCCTGGTCACCGGCACCGCCGTGGGCCTCGGCTACCTCAACGACCCCGAGCGCACCGCCCGGGCGTTCGTACCGAACACCCTCGACACCGCGTCCGGCGTGCTCTACCGCACCGGCGACATCGGCCGCTGGCTCCCCGACGGGGTGCTGGACTGCGCGGGCCGCCGCGACCACCAGACCAAGGTGCGCGGACACCGGATCGAACCGAGCGAGGTGGAGGGCGCGCTGGCCCGGATGCCGGGCGTGGACCACGCCGTGGTCCTGCCGCGCCGCGACGGCGGCCGGGACCTGCTGGCGGCCTGGTACACCGGCACCGCCGAACCCCGCCCCGACGCTCTGCGCGCCGAGCTGGCCCGGTCCCTGCCCCGGTACATGCTGCCGGACGTGTTCGAGCGGGTGGACGCCTTCCCGGTCACCCGCAACGGCAAGGTGGACCGTGCCGCGCTCGGCCGACGCCCCCTCGGCGCGGCCGTACGCCCCGCCGCCGAACCGCCGCAGAACCGGGCCGAGGCCCGGATGGTGGCGGCCTTCGCCGAGATCCTCGGGCTGCCCGCGGACACCGTCGGCGTCACCGACGGCTTCTTCGACCTGGGCGGGCACTCCCTGGCCGCGATGCGCCTGGCGGCCCGGCTGCCCGGCGGCCTGACCCTGCGGGACGTGGTCGCCCACCCGACCGCCCGGGCCCTGGCCCGCCGGGCCGGCCACCCGGCATACCCGGACCGACAGGACGTACCGCTGACCGACGTGACCGAGTCCGCAGGACTGCGGCCCGACGGCCCGCCCGCCACGGTGGTCTGCTTCCCCTACGCGGGCGGCACAGCGGCCGGCTACCTGGACTTCGCCCGGGCGCTGCACCGGTCCGGCGCCCCCGTCCGGGTCCTGGCCGCCGACTACGGCGAGACCGGGCCCGCGAAGCTGGCAGCCGCCCTCGCCGACCGCGCCGAGGGGCCGCTCGTCCTGCTCGGCCACTCTTCCGGAGCGGCACCGGCGCTGGCCACGGCCGGCGAGCTGCACCGGACGGGCCGCGCACCGGAGCACGTGCTCGTGGTGGGGGGCGGGGGGGGCCGCCGCCCCCCCCCCCCCCCCCCCCCACGCCCCACGACCCCCAGGAGCATCTGAGCCACACGGACGACGAAGTGCTGCGCTGGCTGGTGGAGAACACCGGTCTGGACCCGGCCGCCCTGCCCTCACCGGACGAGCGGCACCGGCTCGCCGAGGCGTTCCGGCGCGACGCGGCAGCCTCGGCCCGGTCCTGGACGCAGCTGTCGGCCATGCCGCCGGACACCCCGCTCGACAGCCCGGTCACCCTGCTGCTCGCGGCCGACGACCCGCTCATGCGGGACCACGAGCGGCACATCCACCGCTGGGCCCGCCTCACCCGCTCCTTCGCGATGAACGTCGTCGCCCACGGCGGCCACCACCTCAACGCGACCCGCCCCGACTTCCTGGCCGAGCAGGTACGCAAGGCGGTCGGGCGGTGAGGGCGCCGGGCACTGGACGCCGAGGTGGTTGTCAGGAGGACGCGGGCGAGGCCGGACGGTCACTGACCAGCCGTCAGCTGACCGCGCTCGTCGTGGCGCGCGCGACGAGCTGCGCGGGATTCTTCGCCGTACTGCCGTACCTCGGGCTGTGGCTGATGGACGACCGGGGTCTGTCCGGTGCCTCCGCCGGTCTCGTGGTGGGCGCCTCGATCCTGGCCAACCGGGCGGGCGGAGTGCTGCTGGTACCGCTCATCCACCGGCTGGGGCTCAAGGCCTCGGTCGGCGTCGGCTATCTGGGCGCGGTCGTGGTGTTCGGCGTGCTCGGAGCGGGACCGCGGCTGCCCACGTACGGATGGCTGGTGCTCGCCGCGCTGGTCGGCCTGTTCCTGGCGATGGCGACGACGGCGATGAAGGCACAGGTCGCCGCCTTCCCCGCCGATCAGCGGCTGCGCGGCTTCAGCTACCTCAACATGGCCGTCAACGCCGGCTCCGCCGTGGGCCCCGTCATCGGCGGTCAGCTGCTGGAGTGGCGGGCCGACCGGCTGCCCCTGTCGGCCGCCCTGCTGGACCTGGTGGCCCTGGCCGTCGTACCGGCGCTGCCGGGGGAGTGGCGCGCGTCCGGTCACAGCGGCGGTGGGGCACGGACCGGCGGCACGGGCAGTCGCCGGCTGCCCGGTCGGCGCTTCGTCGCCTTCACCCTCCTGGTCTGCGGCACCTGGGTGGCGTACGCGCAGGTCTTCGACGTGCTTCCGGCGTACCTGGGGGACGCGGTCGGCACCCGCGAGCTGGGCCTGGTCTTCACCCTGAACGCCGTACTGGTGGTGGCGCTCCAGGTGCCCGTGACCGCGCTGTCACGCCGGCTGCTGGACCGGCCGCGCGCCGGCTTCGGGCCGCTGTGCCTGGCGGCGAACGCGGTCCTCGGGCTCGCCGTCGTGCTGTTCGCGTTCGGCCGGTCGGCCGGACTCGGCCTGGTCCTCGCGGCCATGGTCCTGTTCACCCTGTCCGAACTGGTGTGGAGCCCGCTGTACGACACCCAGGTCGGCGAACGCCGAGGGCGGCTGTCGACCACGGCCGCGTACGCCCTGGCGGGTGTGGCGTGGGGTACGGCCGAGTCGGTCGGCGCCTGGCTGGGCACGCTCCTGGTGGTCCGCCGCTCCGGGCCCGGGGTGCTGTCCGGCACGGCGGCGCTGCCGTACTGGGGCGGTGCCGCACTGGCCCTGCTCACCGGCCTGGCCCTGTCCTGGGGCGGCCGGGACAAGCCGGAGAAACCGCTTGGCGGTCAGGAAGGGAAAGTCCATGACGTGGATGTGTCTGCTCGGGCCTAGCCCCGGGGGAGCCAGGGCGATCGCGCTGCACGGCCACCGGCCGGTGGCACTGGTGCCGCCCGGCACGGGCGTGCCCCCCGAGGTCGCCGCGCACGCGGAACGCATCGTCTTCTGCCCCGTCACCGACCACGACGCGGCCCGGGCCGCCGTCGACCGCCTGGTGGCCGAGCTGGGCCCGCCGCGGCTGGTGGTCTCCTTCACGGAGTTCGCCCAGGAGGTCTGCGCCCGGATCGCCACGGACCTCGGCCTGCCCTCGGTCACGCCCGAGGCGGCGGCCCGCGCGCGCGACAAGGCCACCATGCGGGGCCTCCTCGCCGACACCCCGTACGCCTGGCCCCACGCCGCCGGCGGTCCCGACGACATCGCCGCCGCCGTGCGCGCGGAACCCGACGGCGTCCGCTGGATCGTCAAGCCGAACGACGGCGCGGGCAGCGCCGGGGTCACGGCCCTGGAGTCGTACGCCGATCTCGACCGGTGGCTGGCGGACACCACGGCCGGGACCGGCCCGCACCAGTGCCGCTACATCGTCGAACACACCGCCGTCGGGCCCGAGTTCAGTGTGGAGGCGGTGAGCGCGGACGGCGAGCACACCGTCCTGGCGGTCACAGCCAAGCAGACCACCGGCAGCCCCGGATTCGTGGAGACCGGACACGTCGTGCCGGCCTCGCTGACCGAGGCCGACACCGCCCGGCTCGGGGAAGCGACGCGCTGCGTCCTGGACCGGCTCGGCATCCGCCACGGCGCCAGCCACACCGAGCTGCGGCTCGACCCGGTGCACGGCCCGGTCGTCATCGAGACCCACACCCGGGTCGGCGGCGACTGCATCCCGGAACTCGTCGAACTCGCCACGGGCCAGGACCAGTACGAACGCGCGATAGCCGCCCTCCTGGGCGCCGAGCCGGCACTCCCGCCGGCCCCGGCCGCACCGGCGGCGGCCATCGGGTTCGTCGTACCGCCCGCGCCCGGCACGCTCACCGCGCTCTCGCTCACCCCTCTGCCGGGCATCCTGCGCTGGGACTTCGACCGCGTCCCCGGCCGCGACCTCACCCGGCTGCGCAGCTCGGAGGACCGCGTCGGCTACGTCATCGCCCTCGGCGCGACACCGGCGGAGGCGGCGGAGACCGTAGCCAAGGCCACCGCCGGCGTCCACCTCCAGATCGCCCCGACCGCCCGCCCGGAATGACGGACAGCAGCAGAAAGGCACCTCATGTTCGACGACCTCGATGTCCGCACGCTGTACCGCCGTCCGGGAGTCAAGTGGAACCGGGTCGAGCCGGACGTCCTTCCGGCATGGATCGCGGAGATGGACTTCCCGCCCGCCGACAGCGTGCGTGAGGCCCTGCTGCGCTGCGTGGAGGACGACCTCGGCTACCCCTCCTGGGACGGACGGTCCGCGGACACCCCGCTGCGGGCCGCCTTCGCCGAGCGCATGCGCGAACGCCACGGCTGGGCGCTCGACCCCTCCCACGTCAGGGAGTTCACCGACATCAACCAGGGCGTCCAGGCCGTCCTCAACGTCGCCACACGGCCCGGCGACGGAATCGTGGTGCACACACCCGCCTACCCGCCGTTCCTGGAGACCATCGCCGGCATGAACCGGCGCCTCCACCCGCTGCCGTACACGCCGGACGGCGACAGCTGGACGTTCGACGCCGACCGGCTGGACCGGGAACTGGGGGAGCGGCCGGCCCGGGTGCTGCTCCTGGTCAACCCGCACAACCCCACGGGACGAGTGCTGCGGCGCGACGAACTGGAGACGCTGGCCCGGCTCGCACAGCGCCACGACCTGCTCGTCATCGCCGACGAGATCCACTCCGACCTCGTCCACGACCCCCACCGGCACATCCCGTTCGCCTCGCTGTCGCCCGAGGTGGCCGCGCGCACGGTGACCCTGACCTCGGCCACGAAGGCGTTCAACGTGCCCGGGGTGCGCTGCGCCGTCGCCCATGTCGGCGCGGCCGAGGTACGCGCGGCACTGGAGAACCCCAGCCACCTGTACGGCGAACCGAACACCTTCGGCGTCGCGGCCACCCTGGCCGCCTGGCGGGAAGGGGACGCCTGGCTGTCGGAGCTGAGGCCGGTCCTGGCGCGCAATGCCGCACTGGTGGGTGAGCGGCTGCCGTCCGGTGTGCGCTACCGGGTCCCGCAGGCCACGTTCCTCGCCTGGCTGGACTGTCGCGAGCTGGCGCTGGACACCGACCCGCACAGCTTCTTCCTGGACAAGGCGCGGGTCCTGCTCAACGACGGCCGCACGTTCGGGCCGGGAGGCGAGGGCTTCGTCCGGCTCAACTTCGGGACGTCACAGGAGATTCTGCGGGACATCCTGGGCCGGATCCGGGACTCCCTGGACTGAGGCCCCGTCCCGGCGGTCCGCCGATCCGCCTGCCTCGCCAGGGAGTTTCCGTTCGGCCGCAGCTCGTTGATACGGGCCGAGGGTATCTTTCTGGGGGGAGCGCGCTGCGGTGCGGGGCGCCCTCGGGAGAGGGAAGGGAAACGGAGCCATGGCGGGGCAGAAGAAGCACAAGGATGACGTGATGATGCGGCTGCGTCGCATCGAGGGCCAGGTACGCGGCTTGCAGCGCCTCGTCGCCGAGGACACCTACTGCATCGACGTCCTCACCCAGGTGTCCGCGGTGACCCGCGCGCTGCAGTCGTTCGCCCTGCAGATGCTCGACGAGCACATGGCCACGTGCGTGAGCCATGCGGTTGCCGAGGGCGGCGAGGAACGGGAGCAGAAGCTGAAGGAGGCGTCCGACGCGATCGCACGTCTGGTCCGTTCCTGACGGCTGGGTCCGAGGACGCGAGGGCACCGGGGCGTTGCCCCGGTGCCGACTCATACCCCCACCATGATCAGTGCGGTCGGCGCAGTCCCGCGATGAGGAGTCCGACCAGTCGACGGGCGTCGTAGCGGGGATCGCTGTCCGCGCCGATGCAGAGGTTCCCGACGCCGCGCATCAGCTCGTAGGCAGTGATGTCGGAGCGGATCTCATCGGCGGCGGCTGCGGCTTCGAGCAGGTGGGTGCACACGGGCACGAGGCGGTCGAGGAAGTAGGCGTGCAGCGTGTCGAAGCCGGCGCTGTCGGACTGCAACACGCCGGCGAGTCCGTGTTTGGTGACCAGGAAATCGACAAAGAGGTCGATCCATCGCCCGAGTGCGGCGTGCGGAGTCGCACTGGTCGCCAGCAGGTCCGGCCCGGCCTCGGCGCACGCGTCGACCTGGTGCCGGTAGACGGCGATGATGAGATCCGCTCGCGTCGGGAAGTGGCGGTAGATCGTGCCCACGCCGACGCCTGCCTCGGCCGCGATGTCGCGTACCGGCGCTTCCACGCCTTTCGTGACGAAGACCGCGGCCGCCGCGTCGAGCAGGACCTCCTTGTTGCGCCGGGCGTCCTTCCGCCGGGACGGGGTCGCGTGCCCCGCGCCCTTGTCGCCGTCGTTCACCGTGTCGCTTCCTCCACTGCTTGCCAAAGCGGAACGCTGTTCCGTATCGTCAAAACGGAACGAGGTTCCGCTTGCTTATGATGCCAGAGCGCGGACCCCGCCCCCAAGCCATGCATCGCCACCACGCTTCATCCGTCATGGAGGAACACGGTCATGCAGTACCGCACCCTGGGCCGCACCGGCGTTCAGATCAGCTCCCTCGCGCTCGGCGCGATGAACTTCGGCCAGATCGGGCGCACCAGCCAGGAGGAAGCCACCGCCATCGTCGATGCCGCCCTTGAGAGCGGGATCAACGTCATCGACACCGCCGACAGGTACAGCGACGGCGAGTCGGAGGAGATGGTCGGCAAAGCCATCGCCGGCCGCCGCGACGACATCGTGCTGGCCACGAAGGCGGCCATGCCGATGGGCGACGAGCGCAACCACCGCGGCAGTTCGCGCCGCTGGCTGGTCACCGCGCTGGACGACAGCCTGCGCCGCCTCGGCGTCGACCACGTCGATCTCTACCAGATCCACCGATGGGACCCGAGCACCGGCGACGAGGAGACCCTGTCGGCCCTGACCGACCTGCAACGCGCGGGAAAGATCCGCTACTTCGGCTCCTCGACCTTCCCCGCCCACCGCATCGTCCAGGCCCAGTGGGCCGCCCGCGAGCACCACCTGAGCCGCTACGTCACCGAGCAGCCCAGCTACTCGATCCTCCAACGCGGAATCGAGACCCACGTCCTGCCCGTGACCGAGGAGTACGGACTGGGCGTGCTGGTCTGGAGCCCGCTGGCGTCGGGCTGGCTGTCGGGCGCGATCCGCGAGGGCCGGTCCATCACCACCAGCCGATCCACGTTCATGCCGGACCGCTTCGACCTCACCCTCCCCGCCAACCGGGCCAGACTCGACGCCGTCGAACAGCTGGCCAAGGTCGCCGACGAGGCCGGCCTGACCATGATCCAGCTCGCCCTCGGATTCGTGACCGCGCACCCCGCCGTGACCGGCGCGCTCATCGGCCCCCGCACGCTGGACCACCTGCACGCCCAGCTCGCCGCCGCGGACACCGTGCTCTCCGCCGACGTGCTCGACGCCATCGACGCGATCGTCGCCCCCGGAACCGACCTCGCCCCACACGAGAAGTACGACACCCCGCCCGCGCTGCTCGACCCGTCGCTGCGGCGCCGCTGACCGTCCGACGAGCACACGGAAAGGACGAGGGCAACGCTGCCATGCCCCACACGCCCCCACCCCGTTTCGGGATCATGACCGCTCCCTCGCAGGTCGACTACCACGACGTCCTGCGGGTCTGGCGCGAGGCGGACGAGATCCCGGAGATCGAGCACGCATGGTTGTTCGATCACCTCATGCCGATCGGCGGCGACCCGGACGGGCCGACGTACGAGGGCTGGACACTCCTTGCGGCCCTTGCCGCCCACACCCGACGACTGCGCCTCGGCGTGCTGGTGACCAGCAACCGGTTCCGGCCGCCCGCGCTGCTGGCCAAGATCGCTACGACCGTCGACATCGTGTCCGGCGGACGGCTCGACTTCGGCATCGGCGTCGGCTCACGCCCGGGTCACCCCCTGGCCCGGCGCGAGTACGAAGCACACGGGCTGCCCTTCCACGACTCCGCGCGCGCCGTGGGGAGCCTCGCCGAAGCGTGCACGGTGATCCGGCGGCTGTGGACCGAGACCGAACCGTTCGACTTCCACGGCACCCACCACCATCTCACCGGAGCCTTCGGCAACCCCCGACCCGTCCAGCGTCCCCACCCGCCGATCCTGATCGGCGGACGCTCGTCGGCGACGCTGCGCGTGGTCGCCGAGCACGCCGATCTGTGGAACATCCCGGGCGGCGACATCGACGACGCCGTCCGCCGCGGCGCTCTGCTGGACCGCTACTGCGCCGAGATCGGCCGCGACCCGGCCTCGATCACCCGCTCGATCCACCTGCCGGTCTCCTACGACGAGCCCGGCCTCACCCGTGACGCGATCGGCGCCGCGGTCGACGCCGGCTTCCGGCACATCGTCCTCGGACTGCCGGCGCCCTATCCCATCGACGCCGCACACTGGCTCACCGACGAGATCATCTCCAAGTCCGCCCAGGGGGCAGGAGCCGGTCAGCCCTGAATGGAGAAGAACAGCGTGTCCATGGTGTGTCCGTGCCGGAGAGCGCTCTGCCATTCGTCGTGCTCGACCCGCATCGTGTCCATGATCCTCTTGGTCTCATGGGTGAAGGCGTTGTCCATGCGGTCCAGGACTGCGGCGTAGGCGTCGGCGAGTGGCTTGGCCTTGGCCAGCGGCAGACGGCCGATGGCCGGGTACCCGTCCGTCGGCGACGGAATGTGGAAGGGGATCTCGTCGGGCGGACCGGCGAACAGGAAGTCGAGCGGCAGCAGGTCGGCGGGGACGCCGAGGCGCCGCAGTTCGTCGCCCATGCGCCCGAAGAACGTGGAGGGCTTGGAGTACACGCCGAAATCGATGGGGTCGGACCCGCTCCAGTCGATGATGTGCTGGAGCGCCTTGTAGTACGCGTGGCCCACGTATGCGCCGTCCGCGTCGGCGTGGCCCGCGAGGAGGTGGTCGAGCGCCTCGGGGATGGTGAGGCCCAGATCGATGCCTTGGCGTTCGAGGCTGAGCTGGTCGGTGTGGGCGTCCTTGCGTATGTGATCGCGGAGCATCCGCTGCTGGGTCGCGTCGAGTTCGCCTTGCAGGTAGGACACGACGCGGCTCTGGTTGGCGGTGGTCATCGTGATGATGTGGCTCATGGGGCCTCATGGTGGCAGGGGGTGCCGACCAGGTGCCGTGCGGGGGCGTCGCGGTTCGCTGTGTCGGGCAGATCCCGCCGAACAAGCTCGCCCGGGACATCTGCCCCGGCAAGCGCGGACCGACGCACGCCGACCTCAACCGCCTGAGCCGCTACCACTTGTCCGCCTCTCCGCTGCGTTCCCTCCGGGATGGTGTGTCAGACCACGGCGAGCCGGTCCACCAGCAGCTCCACCCTCGGCTCGGCGTCCTCGGGCAGCAGCCGTCCCGCCCGGGTCAGGGTCGCCAGGCCGTGCAGGGACGCCCAGAACGTCTCGGTGAACAGCCCCGGGTCGACGCCGTCACCGGCGACCTCGCCGAGGGTCTCCATCAGCGCGGCGAAGGCATCCTTCAGCGGCTCCGGGGTGTCCTCCTGCGCGTACGCCAGCCCGCCGTCGAGCTGGAAGATGGCGTCGTAGACGGCCGGGTTGTGCTCGGCGAAGTCGAGGTAGGCGCGGGCGAGGGCGGCGACCCGGGCACGCGGACCGTTCGCGGCGGAGGTCGCGGCCCGCATCGCGACCGCCATCTCGGTGGCGCCCTCCAGGGCGACAGCGCCGATGATCTCGCGCTTGCCGCGGAAGTGGCTGTAGAGGACGGGCTGGCTGTACTCGATGCGCTCGGCGAGGCGGCGGGTGGTGACCGCGTCCCAGCCCTGCTGCTCGGCGAGTTCGCGGGCCGTCGCCACGATGAGGCGCTCGCGGACCGCCCGTTCGCGCTCCTTGCGTTCCTGTACCGACATGACTCGATCCTAGCACTGCTAGACAATCAAGCGGCAGTAGTACTAGCGTTGCCTCATCATCTAGCAGTGCTAGATCCCAGGAGGGTCATCATGCTCAGCGCACTCGAGGTCGTCACCACCGTGGTCGTCGGCGTGATGGTGGGGGTGGAGTTCTCCGTCGCCTTCGTCATCAACCCGATCCTCAACGCCCTCCCGGAGGACAGCGGCCAACTCGGCCACGCCCACGGGGGCCGGATGCTCGGCACCGTGATGCCGGTCTGGTACGTCGGTTCGCTCGTCCTCGTCGCGGTCTGGGCCGTCGCCGGATGGCACCACCACGGCTCCGGCCTCGTCGTCACCGCCGGCGCGCTGCTGATCCTCAGCGTGATCATGTCGATCCTGCTGCTCGTCCCGATCAACAACCGGAACAGGACGTGGACCCCTGACAACCGGCCCGCCGACTGGAA
This sequence comes from Streptomyces sp. NPDC046727, assembly GCF_040645635.1. Taxonomy (NCBI): domain Bacteria; kingdom Bacillati; phylum Actinomycetota; class Actinomycetes; order Kitasatosporales; family Streptomycetaceae; genus Streptomyces; species Streptomyces sp. NPDC046727. The sequence goes on along the minus strand of NZ_JBEYYR010000021.1, from coordinate 118,558 downwards.
GGACCAGCTGAACCGCTGGAACCGCTTCCACTACGTCCGCGTCGCCGTCATCATCGCCGCCTTCGCCCTGCTGGTCGCCGCCCTCACCTGAGCCCGCGAGCTCACCCGCCCGGCCGTCCCAGGACGCGGGCGCCAGCGACACCCACCCATCGATAGCGAGAGGAAGTGCGGAGAAGAGGAATGCGCGCATGGCGGCCGAGTTCCGTGACGACATCGCGTCGTACCCGCACCTCTTCGAGCAGATCGACGTATGACACGGCAGTTGTAGCCGGATGGGGGGAGCCGGAGCAGCCCTGCCTTCCCCCGGGCAGTCACGGATCGCCGACGGACATCTCGTGGAGAACCCCCACTGCCCGGCCGCAACGGGCCACCGAAATCCCAACATCCGGGAATGCAGCTGCCACTCAGATCCCACAACTGCGATCCCGACAAAGCAAGCTCCACGAGGCTCACCAAGCCGACGAAGACTCGCAAGGAGAAGAACCAATGTCGCTGAAACAGATCAACACTTTCTTGGCCGCCGCCTTCATCCTCTTCATCCTCTGGTTCGGGACGGAGTTCATCCTGAGCCCGGAGACGACGGCGCCGGGCTTCGGCCTGCCGAGCTGGCCGTCCGGCGACGGTGGCGGCTTCCTGGTCATCAAGGGAATCCGCGACGTCGTCCTGGCCCTGGTCCTGGGCATCCTGCTGGTCACGGGCCACCGCCGGGCGTTGGGCTGGGTGCTGCTGGTGGAGGCCCTCGCCGCGTACGGCGACATGGCCACCGTGCTGGCCCACCACGGCTCCGTGGCCACCGCGCTCGGCGTCCACGCCCTGACCGCGTCACTGATGGTGGTCAACGGCCTGCTGATACTGCGCGAGACCCGCAAGGCCGCGACCGCTCCGGCAACGCCCGCCCCGCAGCCCGCCTAACGCCACCTTGGCTCGCCAAGCTCCTGCGCGTATCCCCCCGGCCGACCGCGCACCAGGCCTGCCCTGGCGGCCCGGCACCCCCATCCCGCTCACCCTCGCCCAGCACGGCATCCCGCGCGACAAGGTGTTCTCCGAGAAGATCAGCCCGCGTACGCGGCCGGCCGCCCGTCATCATCAAGGACATGCACACCGTGCTCCGACGCCGGGCGAACGGCGAGTCGGTCGGGCGGATCCAGCAGCGGACGGCGCCGGTGGCGCGCCGAGCGGGAGAAGAAGGAGGCGTACCCCCGAAGCCGTCGCGGCGGCCCGCGTGGACCTCGCCGACCTCCCAGACGTCGACGACATCCCCGCCGCCACCGACCCCTGCCACACGGGCCGTTGGCCGATGCGGCCTGGCCGCGAGGAAGTCGCCTCGTACTCAGCGCAGCACGGCCGCCAGCAGGTCGGTGCCCAGTGCCGTCAGGTCGGGCAGGTTGAGGGTGTGGCGGACGTAACGGCCCTGCCGCCGGGCGGTGAGCAGGCCCGCGCGGCGCAGGACGGCGAGGTGGCGGGAGACCTCCGGGGGTGAGAGTTCCCAGGCGTGGGCCAGCTCACTGGTGGTGTGCGGGCCGCGGGCGAGGGTGCGCAGCAGCCGCAGCCGTACGGGATGTGCGAGTGCCTCCAGCCGGAGTGTGACCGTTTCCAGCGTCACCGGCTCCGATGGACTCGGCTCGGCGACCGGGTACTGCACCACCGGCTGCCACCCCGGCGTGTGGACCGCCACCAGGTGCGGGCGGCCGAAGACACTCGGGATGAAGGTGACCCCGGTGCCGTGCGCGGCGGTCGTCTTGTCCTGCAGTTTGTCCACGATGATGCAGTCGCCGTCCGGGGACAGGGTGACCGCGCCGGAGACCGATGCGAGTGCCGCCCCGATGCCCTGGCGCTTCAGCAGGTCGTTCTTCAGGCGCAGGTCGGTGGCGAGCTGCACGGCGACGCCCGCCCAGGCGGAGTCGAAGAAGGCGTCGGCGCACTGTTCGAGGGTATGGCGCACCCGCGACCGTACAGCGGCCGGGTCGGCGAGCAGCCGTTCCGCGAAGGCCTCTTGCTGTGCACCGCGGGCCTGGGCCACCTCCAGGGCCCGCTCGCGGGCAGCCGCGTCGGTGAGCGGTGACCGAGCGGCGAAGTGGACCCGGCTGCTGCCGCACGTGGTGACGAGCGCGGCGGTCACGTACGTCTCGTCGTCGATCCGGTCCACGTCGTCCAACTCCTCGGCGAGGGTCGGCCGAGGCCGGGCGGGGATCAGGAAGTCGGCTTGTGAGGAACGCCAGAGGAAGTCCGCCTCCCGCAGCCGCTCGGCCAGCTCCGGCCGCAGCCCGGCCCAGACGTCCCCGGCCCAGCCGGCGAGCTGCGGATGATGCCCGGGTTCGGCCAGGACGTGCAGCATCGCGGTCAGCTCGGCCAGCGGGGAGGCGGCGAAGCGCACTCGCTCGGACGGCAGGCCGCCGATGTCGATCCTCAACGTCATCCGCTCATCATCACTGTCCGGACGGCCGACGACGACGTGGGTTGACGGTTCCCGTCAACCGACGTGCCCAGCCCGGCGGTCGGACGCACCGTTTGACGCCATGGCAACCACCACCAAGATCCAGCCCCGCACCCTCGTCCGAGCCTCCGGAGGCCCCCGCTACGCCGTCGCCCTGGCCGTGGACGCGCTCGGCACCGGCCTGCTGCGGCCCTTTCTGCTGCTCTACGGGGTGACGGTGCTGAAGTTGTCCGCGCCGGTCACCGGTATCGCCATGACGGTCGGCGTCGTCGCGGGCCTGGTGTGCATGCCCGGGGTGGGCCGATGGCTGGACCGGGGCGCGCGCAGCTCGGTCGTGGCGGCGTCGATGCTGGTGCGGGTACTCGGCGTGGCACTGCTCCTGGCCACCCCGGCGGGGCACGTCTGGCTGTTCGCGACGGCGGCGCTCTTCCTCGGCATCGGCAACCAGGCGTGGCCGGCCGCCCACGCGGCTCTCGTGGCCACGGTCGCCCACGGCCGGGAACGCGACGCCGCTCTCGCGGCGGGCCGCGCCCTGCGCAACGCCGGCCTGGGTGTGGGCGCGCTCATCGCCACCGTGTGCCTGGCGGGCGGCACCACCGCGTTGCAGGCGCTGGCAGTCGTCACCGGGCTCGCCTATCTCGTCGCGGCGGCCCTGGCGTGGTCGGTGCGTCTGCACGCGCATCCGGCCGCCACCCCGGCCCAGGACGGGGACGACGGGCCCGCGCCACGGATGCGCGCGCTGCTGGCCGCCAACGTGGTCTACGTGTTCTGCCTCAACGTCCCCGAAATCGCGCTCCCGCTGGTCCTGGTGACGCAGTTGCACGCATCGCCGGTGTGGTCGGCGGCCGTCTTCGTGGCCAACACCGTGCTGGTGGTCACCCTGGAGGTCCCTCGCAAGACCCACTGTAGTGATCGCAGGAAAGCACAGCAGGTGGGAGCGTGGTGCGGCTATCGGTCAGCTTCCCGTACGGCAGCCGATCGCCAGGGCTGCCCGCAGGCCCCAGTGCGGCCGTATCTGACCCCCCGGACGCGCTGGAAGGCTGCGAAAGATCATGACTGCCGTACGAGAGAACCTGACTTACGAGAAGTATGCGCGGCTGTTCAGCAGCCGGTCGGCGCGGGCGCCCTGCTCGCTGGCGGTCTTGAAGGCGGCGAGCTCGACTCGGGCGGTACGCAGCTCGGCGGCGAGGTCGCCGAGCTGCTTGTCGCGGTCGGGGACCGTGGCAGCGAGAGCGGCCGTGTCCTGCTCGGCCTCGGTGCCGTCAGGGTTGAGTGCCTTGTTCACGGCGTCGAGGGCGGCGCGCAGTTCGTCGCGCTCGGTAGTGGTCTGCTCGGCGCGGTTGGTGGCCTCGGCGAGCTGCTGCGCGGTGGCAGGGTCCGCGGCCGGCGGGGTGCCGGGGCCGGTGTTCGGGGCGGGGGTCGGATCGCCGGCGGGCGGGGTGTTCGGGTCGCCGCCCTCGCCCGAGCCACCCTTGATGGGCCAGATCGGGTGGCCGTCGCGGCGGAAGCCGAGGGCGAGATCGCCCGTACGAGGGTGGGCCGGCAGGGTCTCGTCGAGGATCTGCTCGGGCATGTCGGGTTGGCCCTCCGGGGCTCGTGATGGCATGAGAAAGGGCCCGCCGAATCGGCGGGCCAGGGAGGAGAGGGGTACGACGCGGGTGGGGCAAGCTGCCGCTCGGTTGTGCCCGTAGCGAGGGGGGATCGCGGCTACGAAAATGCGAACGCGATGCCAGCGAGATTAATGAGAAGGCCGCCGAGTGCAACGTAGGAAAGGCCAAAAAATTTTCGGCTCAAATACCTCTGGGGACGTGTGAGATACATTCCCGTATCAGCCAGGACTAGGGCGAGGGTGACGCATATATAGATTACCCCGACGACCCATGAAGGCAAGCCATCCGGAAGTATGAGAACTATTCCCACGCCAGTTAGGGTGATTGCTGGGACAACCTGAACGGCATCCACCGAAAATTCGATATAGTCTTCTATCTGCTCCGGTGACAAGTAGTACGGTGGTGTGCCGACGGGGATATTCGAATGATCTTTCTCCGATGAAATCCAATTCCTTACAGAAGCCTGGGCGCGTCGAGTCAGGATTGGGCTCAATAGATACATGACGCTGGCGGCGATGAAAGGTATGGCATCCTTCATCCGACTGCTCTCTCCTCAGGGAACCGTATCGACGCGTATGAGAGCAGGGTCTTGTAGCTCACCTGGACCGATGTATCTGGCATCTTCGCAATTCCACTCGACCTGAACCATGATTTCTTCGTCTACGCGGTTCGCAGTCGCCGCTACTACCGGATGGTTCAGGCGCTTTCGACTTGATGCCTTTTTTCTTCTCCTGCCCGTCAGGCTCACTTTCTCTTCCCAGTGAGTGAGCGGATGTCCACCTCGTGTAAATCGACGTCCGTCTTGAGGGAAGCGAATGTCTTGACTCGAATCCGCGCTAACTGCAAGGATCCAAGGCAGCAAGGAATCGCTTTGTATGTAAACGACATGCTGTGTTGTGTCTGACCTTTTACTCACGGAGCAGCTTCTGCCCGTAACGTAAGTGCTAATGGTCAGAAATCCCTGCGGGATATCGTCGCGACATTTAGCCCTCTTTCCGGGGCGGAGTCTTCGGAGGCTTGGCATAGTGGCTCCCTTTCGTATGATCGAAGAGGTTTGACTATGCGACGCGGCCCGCTGTTTGCGAACTTCTCAAAATCTCCGATAGGTGCTGTCGGATTTCCTTGGTGGCTGACATTTCGAAAAGTTCTCGGATCTCTTCGAGGTCGCCACTGTCGGGGTCGGCGCTTATTAGGTGTACGTCTCCCAAATCGTGGAAGGTGAGGGTTATCTTCGACAGATCGAAACGGATGAAGTCGCAGCCATCCTCGATCTCTGATGCTTGGAAGTTTCCTAGCCAGTCCTGAGCCCTTTTTCCGCTGCCGCGAAACCTTCGGCCGTGCACGGAGATAACTGCCTCAGAGGAAGCATCGCTGAAACCCCCGTGCTTCTCGCATACGCTGATGAAGCTATTGGCGGAGAAGTCGGCGGTCCAACTGATTACAGACTCGTCACTGTAGGCGTCGATCAGAACGAAATCCTTTTCGCTCACCTCATAGTGATGCCGTGTCGCCGCTCCGGGCAGTTGCCGTGTTTGGGACCGCATGGGCACCTCCTGTCACGTCGACTCTTCGAAGGTACCTCCGTATCAGACAGTGCGCCTCTGTAGCGGGTCAACCCATGGACGGGTTACGTTTGTGTGGTTGGCCAGTAACAAAGGGCCGCTCACTGGATCAGCGGGCACTTTCGGAAAGTGGTCCAGCCCTTGGACTCGTCGCGGTCTCGCTCGCCGACGACGTAGTCGAGCACCCAAGCGGCGCCCAACAGGGCTTCGTCGGCTCGATGCGGACAGTCAGTCGGTGGCCGTCCAAACCGGCCTGCCGGGCTCACACTGGGGATTCACGGAACGCTAATAACCAACACCCTTTAGAACTTGGGGCGTTGGCCCTCGCGCGTCACGTGAGGTCTCGCCGGCGCTGCTGCGATTCCGGTTACTTGTTCAGTGAATTCGGCGAGAGTGACACGTGGCGACTCCTCGGTTGCTCGTCGGCTATCTCGGGCAGGGTGTGCTCGTCACCGGAGAGCATGCGCGCAGCCCGATCGCATCCTGCGGCGGGCGCGGCGCGGTCGAGGGCAGGTTGCCGGCGCCGAGCTGTTCGCGCTCGGCGGCGGCCTACTGGGCTCGGGTCGTGGCCTCGGCGAGCTGCTGCTCGGCGCCCGGGTCCGGGGTCGGCGGGGTGGTCGGGTCGGTGTTCGGGGAGAGGGACGGGGCGCCCGCGGGCGGGGTGCTGGGGTCGCCGGCCGGCGGGGTCGCCGCCTTCGCCCGAGCCGCCCTTGACGGGCCAGATCGGGCGTCCGTCACGGCGGAAGCCGAGGGCAGCATCCCCGTGTGGGGGTGCAGAGGCAGAGTGGAGATACTCATCTAGTCAGCTCCTGTCAGAGGGGCGAGATACGTTCGGCCCGTGCGAGACGCATTGGGGCAAGAGGCAGAGGCCAACTGGCTACGGTTCGAGAAGCGGATCGCCGAAGAAGCGCGCCGCATGTACTCGGGGGCGCAGGTACAGCACAACGTCCGTATCCCGGGACGAATCAGCGGGAAGCTGCGGCAGATAGACGTACTGGTGACGGCTCGCGTAGGGCCGCACGAGATCATGGTCGTCATCGAGTGCAAGTGGCGTCGGCGCCCGATAGATGTCGGTGTGATCGACTCGCTCGTCGGCAAGCTGGAAGACGTTGGCGCCGACCGGGGTGTGCTGTTCGCGAACCGCATACCGACAGAGGCGGCCATGAGCAGGATGCGGAACGCGGTCCAACCGCGCCTGGATGGTTACGTCCTTGAACTCGAACCGCGCCTTTCATGGGACGAGGCGCAAGAGATTGTGGAACGGCATGACTTCTACCACTTCGACGATGACCCCATCGATCCACGGGTCGAGGCCCTAGTGAAGGAAGCCATGGAGCGGCTCCGTGAACCTAGGTGGTGAGCTGGCGCGCCCTTGCGTAGCCGCGCACCCATGCCGAGCGGCGCAGGTCGCCGCGGGGGTAGGGGCACGAGCTCACGGGGGAAGCGGCGCGGCCGGCGTCGATACCGGCGCGCAGTGCGCGAACGAGGTCGCCTCGATGTCCCACAGCCACCCCCTAGAGCCGGTTGTTCTGGGTGTTGCGGGAGGCGTGGGCGGTCTCGGCGGAGGCGCTGCGCTGTCCGGCGACCATCTCCTCGTACTCCACGAACGTCATGCGCGGGTTGTCGGCCCAATACCGCTTGAGCTCCTCCGAGGCACGGGCGTAGGCGACGTGCGCGGGACCGCTGAACAACGTTCCCGGGTCAACGCCGGCGGCTCGGGCCTCGCGGGAGAGTAGATAGCCGTTGGTCGCGTCCTCGGCGTCCATGTACTGCGCCCATGTGTGTTCGCGGTACATCTCGCGGAGCTGCTCACGGGTGTACGCGGTGCGCTGCTGCATGTCGGCGTACTCGGGCTCGGCGATCCATCGCTCGGTGCCGGACATGCCGGCGTACCAGTCGACGGAAAGGGCCGTTCCACGCGTCTGGCTCGGCGGCCGGTTCGAGGACCTCGTCGACCGCGGCACGGTCGGCGAGCTGCCCCTCGACGGTGTGCGCGCCGGCCGCTTCGGGGAGCGGGGCGGGCGGGTATCGGGCGTCGAGCTCGTCGGCGATGCGCGCCGCATCATCGGGGGAGGCATAACGCACGGCCCAACCGAACACGTCGTCGCCGACGTTGGACAGGTCGCGGGCGAGGCGCCGGTCGGGGAGCACCTCGGCGAGTAGGCGGCGGCGGTGTATCTCGGCGCCGATCGCCGGCCGGTCGCCCGCAACGTGCCGGGCGCGGGCGGCGAGGTCCTGCTCGGACATGCCGACGAGGTCGCGTCGGGCCCCGGGCAGGGCGGCGTCGACGTCGCGCCGGTCGGCCTCGGCCATGACGCGCAGCATGTCGTCGTCGCCGAGGTGGGTAGAGACGCGGGCGAGCGCTTCGTCGCTGAACTCGGCGAAGTTGTCGACGAGCCGACCGTGCGGTCGGATGCGGTCGAGTAGGGCCTGCTCGTCGCGCCGGTCGCCCTCGCCGCGGATGCGGTCGAGGTCGCGCTCGTCGAGCACTCCGGGTCGGATCGCGGCGCCGAGCTGCTCGTCGGTCATCTCGGGCAGCGTGCGCTCGTCGCCCGAGCGGACGCGCGCGGACTCGAACGGGTCCGACCCCGGACCGGACGGCGAACCGATGCGCCCGGCGGTGCCGCCGGACGGGGGGAGGTTACCGGCGCCGAGCTGCTCGCGTTCGCGCCGGCGGATGAGCTCGGGGTGTTGGTGTAGGTGCTCGCGCTGCTTGGCCTGCCACTGGCGCACCTTGGCCTCGGCGGACCGATTGGCCTCGGGGGTCACGGCCGAGGCGGTGCGGTTCTTCCACTTGCGTATGCCGCGCTCGATCGCGCGTTGCTTCTGTGTGGCCTCGTATCCGTCGGGGTCCTCGGACGCCTCGACCGGTGCGCGGGTCACCCCGGGCAGGTACGCCGACAGGCTGTGTCGGCAATTGGGGTGTTGGAAACCGTGCTGCCGCGCCTCGTCGACGCTGCCGTCGATGTGCACGCGCACGGTGCGCTCGTCCTCGGTGGCGTGCTCAGTCTCGATGGTGCGCGCGCCGCCCGGGCCGTCGAGCGAGAGCACCTTGCCCTCGTACGGGGCGCAGATGGGGCACTCGTGCGGGGCGTTGCTGACGATAACGAGGTCGAGGCCGGCGGCGCGCAGCTTGTCGCCGTGCGCCTCAACCGCGGCGCGGCCGGTCGCCGTCCGCACGGCCATCTCGGCATAGCTCGTCATCTGCCACGTGCGCCCGCTCTTGTCGACGAACGTGCGCAGCCCACGGTCGGAGAACCGTTCCATGGCGCTCTGTGTAGCCTGCCTGCGGGTGGCGATGCCGAGGAGCGGCGTTGCCGACACTTCGGCGATCACCTGCCGGTACCCGTCCTCAACTCCCCGGAGAATCCCGCGGTGCGTCTCGGTGACGAGGTAGACCGATTCCTGCGCGAGCCGATCCACAGCACGCGTCGCCGGCGTCGTCTTGGCGATCCGGCGTACCTCGTCGTCGCCGAGGGCGCCGAGCTCAGCGAGGCCGGCGCGTGCACCAACGTTGTACGCCTCGGCGATCACGTCCCACACCTCAAGGTCGACCGCGGTCGCGAGCGAGTCGACGACGTGCTGCGCGGCCCGCCGTAGAGGCTGGATGTCGGCGAGCTTGGCCACCGCCCACCCTGGAGCCTCGAACCCGTCGGCGAGCTGCCGCGCCACGATCCCCAGCAGCCGCGCCTCGGCGTCCGCGTAGAGATCACGCACATCAGTGGAGAGGTCCTCGACCATCCCAGGATGGATCGGCATAACTGCCCCCCTCGCCCAAAACGGACCACTGCTCCGCAGCCGCCGCTAAGGTTGGCGAGGTGACGGATCCCCAGGTCACGCCGCGCGGCGATGACGATCTCGAAGCAGAAGTACATCGAGCCATGGAGCGCTATGGAGAGCGAGCCGGTGAGTACCTCACAAGGCAGCGCGCTGCGTCGACCTTCTCCTCGCATAGTTCCTACGGGCAGTACGTCCAGCAAGTAACTAAGGAACTACTTCGGAGCGGGCACGCAAAAACTTGCCTTCATGTTTCCAGCCCGACGCTGGCCGATATTGAGGCATACGAAGAGAAACTAAGGACTGCCACCGATGAGCGGCCCTTGCAAGAGTTTCTTCAAGAACATCCGCAAGTCCTCGCCTCGGGGTTTTCAATTCAGTGCCGGTGGATTATTCCTCAAACCAGGCTCAGTATCCATTATGTGACCGACTTTCTCACGGCACGCCTCGACAGTACTGGCCTAAAGTGGACGTTCATTGAACTCCAAAGCCCCAGAGAGGCGCTCTTTACCCAGAAGGGGCGTCCCAGCGAACATCTGGATGAAGGGATTCGACAGATACTCGACTGGCGGACATGGGTGGATGACCAGGGGCCGCATGCGCGTGACCCAAAGACAAGAGGCGGTCTGGGATTGGTAGACATTAGCTCCTATTCGCGAGGACTGATCATCATGGGGCGTCGCGAGAATGTGACAGACCTTGATCGCAAGCGCTTGAAGCTGATCATGTGGAACCATCAAATTGATGTCCGCTCCTATGATTCCATTGCTGCTGATGCCCGCGCATCTCTAGCAATTCTGAACGAGTTTCCAGAATGCGAGGACGGGTGCTCAACTGAAACAGCAGTCTGACAGAATCAAATCAAGCTACCTGCTTGCATGGGGTCGGGGACGGATTGCCCGGTCTCGACGAGGACGCGGTCGACCTCGGCCTGCACGGCGGTGTCGTCCCAATCAGGGTGCAGCGCGCGCACCTTCGTGTCGGTGCTCACGGCCTGCGCCTGCTGGAGAAGCGACAGGGTTTGCGCGACCGCTTCCGGATCCTCGCTCACGCCGTCGCCGAATGCGACGCGCGGCCGGTCGACGACAAGGCCCGGGGTGAACATCGCCCGGTCGAATTGCAGAGAACAGGAGATCGGCGCTCGTGGTGGCGATGTCGCCGGCGAGGGGGATGTGTAGGCGGGTGTCGCGCTTGCCGGGCTGAGGGTGGCGGTGACGGGACCACAGCCGGCGCCGGCCGTCCTCGCGTCGCTGCTGGTGCTGGTAGACCTCGGCGAGCTTCTTTCGGTCGCCGGAGTACCAAGCGTCGTCGACGTGCAGCTCGCGGTACAGCGGGGCGAGCTGGGGCGGCGGCCACGGGGCGTTGTTGTCAGGCAGCGGCACCGGTCACCCCCTGTCGGCTGCGGGCGCGGCTGCGCGCGTTTGCTCGGCACCTTCGGATGCACGCGACCTGTCGAGCGCGAGCGGCGGCGTGCGATTCACCGCGCAGGACGTTGACGCGCTGCGTCACGGCGTCGAGGTGGGCGGGGTTCACGCATCCGTGGTTGCGGCACAGATGGTCGATGACGAGGCCGGCGGGGATGGGGGCGACGAACGCCTCGTACGCGACGCGGTGTGCGTACTGCCGCTCGCCGTCAACGCTGATGCGGGCGTATCCGTTCGGCATGAGATAGCCGGTCCATTGCCAGCAACCGCCCGGGCCGGCCTCGGTGCTCGCGAGGAATCTGTCGGACCAGTGCACGGGCGCCCCCTCACATGGCAAGGCCCCGTCGCCAACAGGCGCACAGGGCGGGAGTTCGCTGCTCGCGCACCGAGAAGCCTCGGCGCGCGCTCTTGCCGCGGTACGCGCTCTTACGCGCGTACCTGCCGCCGCGCAAACCGGTGAGCGGGCGAGGACCCTCGCCCGGTCACCAGTAAGGACAAGAGAGCGAGGAACCTCGCTCTGAGCTGCGACAACGGTAGTCGTCATGTAGCCCCCTCGTGATCAAGACTATGTCTCGCGAGGGGCCTCGGCCATCGATTACCGGTACGTACTCGGCACTACGCTGCAGGTTCCGGTCGCCGTCCTGATGTCCCGCTACTCCCGGCGGACCGTGCTGGCTCTCGCCGGCGTGGTACTCAGCGCGTCCTACCTCGGCTTCCTCGCGGCCACCTCACTGGGGCACGGCTGGGGCGCCCCGGTCGTCGCCGCGGTGTCCGTGGTCTGCACCATCGGCGAGATCATCTACGCCGGCAGTGCCACCGCACTCGTCACCGTCCTCGCCCCGGCTCATGCCCTGGGGCGCACCCTCGCCCGCTTCGAGCTGTCCACCGGCTTCGGCCTCGCCGTCTCCCCGGCGGTCATCACCGCTCTCGCCCCCCACGGCCCGGCCGCCCTCTGGGGCAGCCTCGCCGCTGCGACCCTCCTGTCCGCCTCCGCCGTCACCCACTGACCGGGAAGCTGTTCGTCTGCCGATGAACCCTGTCTGCGCCGGTGGAAGTGCGGCATGATGATCGGGGTGAGCACCGAGACACTGGTCGACGTCTGGCAACGGCTTCTTGCCGACCCCCGCAAGTCGTGGGTGTTGTTCGAGCACGGCACCTGTGTCGTGCTGACCGCCCCCGAGGGAGACCTCGCGGAGCAGGCCACCGAGATCCTCAGGAAGTTCGGTCCTGCGCATGCGGGGTCATCAGCGGGAGACTTCGGAGTGATCGACGTCGACGCGGCCGACGGCTGGGTGGTCACCGGACACCACCAGGACGTCCTTACGTACGTCGCACCCGATGAGCCCCGTGATCACTCGGATCTCATGGTAGGGCTGTACGGACGCTCCAAGCGCCACCGGGACGGCAGCGAACTGCGCGTCGTCCACATCGAGGACAGGCGCGGTTCGGCAGATCCTGCCTGATTGACCGTCTCAGAGCGGTCACAGGACTTCATCCCAGACGTCGCCGCCGTCAGCCCAGGTCGCCAGCCACTTTCGTAGGGAGGCCGTCGCATGGCACAGGCCGTCGTGAGGACCTTCACCAAAGGTGCAGCCGTCGGCGTCGTAGAGAAGCACCGGGTTGTCGACCGCGGTCAATGAGACATGCCACTGCATCGTGCAGCCGCCGTAGGTGAGGAAGAGCCATGACGGCGGCATGCCTTCCGACAGGTTGCGTTCGTGGACGCTGACCGCGCACGGCCAGTCGCGCACATGTCTCGGCGCCCGGTTGCCGTCGGTCAGGGAGGCCAGCCCGCTATCGGGTCCGAATCCTCCGTCGGCGACCTCGGTGTAGACACGCCGGAGCAGTCCGGGAAGACGGCGCCCGATTCTGCGCTCTGCCGTCTCGACCTCAGACAGGGAGACCGGGGGAAACATCGGCCCGCGAGGAGCGTCGGCGTAGTAGGCAGTGACTTCCTCGGCCCCGGCCTTGAGCTCGACCGTCCCGTCACTGCCGTACGACACTATGTCGTCTCGAATCTGCTCCAACCGGGGCTTGCCATAACGCTCGACGATCCAGGCAACAGGGACGTCCGCGCGGTCGAATCGCAGGCCCGGATCCCATGCCCGAGCCTGCAGCGCTTCGATCAACGCGTCGTCGTCCGCCTCCTGCCCGGCCTCCGGGCTGGGCTCATGGTGGAGTGGCGCAGGTATGCCGTGAGGGGAAGAGATCACACGCCAGGAGCCTACAGCTGCCCTTCGGCTGCTCTCCGAAGCTGTTTCGAGAGGGATCAGTCAAAGCATCGCGAGCCGCCGCCACTCCTGCCCGAGAAGATGGTGGTCGAGGAAGTCCAGCACCGTCTCGTACATGATCCGGATATGGTTCGGCGCTCCGATGGTGTGACCCTCTGTCGGGAAGTGCAGGAACTTGACCGGCACGCCGAGCCGCCGCAGATCGCTGTGCAGACTCAGTGCCTGGCCCATCGGCACGCGGTAGTCCCTCCCGCCATGCACGATCAGCATCGGCGTCTTCATCCTCACCCAGTCGAAGTGCTGTGAGCCGGCCTCGTACCGCTCGCGCTGTGTCCGCGGGTCACCGAAGATCTTGCGGAAGTAGGCATGCATGTCCGTGTCGGTCTGCAACGCCTCCAGGTTCCACATTCCGGCGGCCGAGACGATCGCCTTGAAGCGATCGGTGAGGGTGGCGGCCCGGTTGGCCAGGTAGCCGCCGTAGGGCCAGCCGGCGAACGCCGTCCGGGTGGCGTCGAGGTCGGCGCGGGCCAGTGCCGCATCGGTCAGCGCGATGACGTCCCGGTAGGGCTGACCGCCGTACTGGCCGCGGCCGCGTTCCTGCATCCGCCGCCCGTAGCCGGTGGACAGGGCCGGGTCCGGCAGGAGCACCGCATAGCCGCGTGCCGCGAACGGCCAGGGGTTCCACGACCACGTCCAGGCGCTCCAGGATGCCTGCGGTCCACCGTGCGGGACGACGAGCAGGGGTGCTGGACGCTCGGGCGAGACCCCTTCGGGCAGGACGAGCCAGCCGCGGAGCGGGAAGCCGTCGTCGGCTCGGGCGTGCACCTCGGTCAGGGTGCCGGGAAGCGAGCGGAGGTCGCCGGGGGCGTTGAGGAAGACAGGGTCCTGATCGGGCCTGACGGCATCGAGGCGGACCACGCGGGGTGGGCTGTCGATCGCGCTGCGCAGCGCGTACGGGGTGGTCCCGTCGGGTGTCACGCAGAGCGAGGTGTAGGCGCCGGAGGCGGTCAGGCGTGTGACCGTGCCGTCGGCGTCGCGGCGGAAGACCGGGCAGTGCCCCCGCTCGTCCCCTGTGAACCACAACGTCGGATCCCCGGGGATCGGCGACAGGACCGCCCGTCCCGGCCACGGCCAGTTGTCGAACTCCGCTAGAAGGTCGGTCTCTTCGCCGGAGTCCAGGTCGAACGCGACGAGCGTGACGTGCCATTCGCTGTCGTATGTCTCCTCGCGCTGGCGCTGGCAGACCAAGGTCGAGCCGTCGGCCGTGAACGCCAGGCGTAGTACTGATGGCCGGGGCGGGAGAAGGTGCGACGGTGCATGCCGGTTGCCGCGTCGGCGACGACCACGGTGTTCGTGTCCGGGGCACGGCCGGTCGCGGCCCGCGTGCAGGCCACCAGCGACCCGTCCGGAGAAAGTGCGACGTCGGCGGTGCCTGCCGGGCCCTGGCTCCCGGCAATCACTGCGGGCCGGTCGGAACGCAGGACGAACGTGTGCGGTTCGTCGGGTCCAAGAGCCGCACTCCAGGCAGACGTCGCAGTTTCCTCGTACAACGCCGCGGTCACCATGGCATCCTCGCGCTCACGGCGAGCTGCGGCGTACGTCTCGGTGTCCGCCGCGCCAGGGAGCAGATCAGCGGTGTAGGCGACCGCGTCGGCATGCGCCGCGGAGGTGAAGGCGAATACTCCCCCCGGGTGATGGGCAATCCGCCTGGCCGCACCACGCTCGGACAATGCCCACAGCGACACACCCTTACCGTCAGCGTTCTCGCGGGCGGAGAGGAACAACAGCGTCCCATCGGCGGCGAACGCGGGATCGGAGTCACCCTCCACGGAGCCGGCCACGAGACGGCTGTCACCCTTGCCGGAGGGATCGACCTCCCACAACCTCGCAACGTGCTCGGTTCCCTCTTCTTTGATCGACTGCGCCGACGCGATCAAGCGGCTCCTGTCGGGGGCCAGAACCAGGGAAGTCAGGCGAGTGCGCCGCCAACAGGTCATGGAACGCGGCGGCGTCATGCGGGTTGCGGGTCATGGTGATCATCCTGCCCGGCGTGGCCGGTCTGCGGCAGGGGCTGACGAGCCGAAAGATCGCGCACCGCCCGGGCACCGTCGCCCGAGACCGGTCGGCCAGGCAGCACGGATCTCATTCCGGGAAGACCGCGCCACTGCTGGACCGTTGAACGCGACGGCACGGTCAACGCGTGGCAGGTCCGCGCGGGGTCGTCCAAGACATGTCCGAACGAGGAAGTGTGGTGATCACGCGATGAAGGCGGTGCGGTTCCACGAGTACGGCGGGATCGACGTGCTGCGGGTGGAGGAGGTGGGGCGGCCGTCGCCCGGCCCCGGGCAGGTGCTGGTCGAGGTCCGCGCGGCGGGGATCCAGCCCGGCGAGGTGATGATCCGCATGGGCGCGCGGCACGATCGCTGGCCGGCGACGTTTCCCTCCGGGCAGGGCAGCGATCTGGCCGGCGTCGTGGTGGAGGCGGGCCCGCAGGTGCGCGGCTTCGCGGTGGGCGACGAGGTCCTGGGCTTCACCCACAACCGGGCGAGCCACGCGGAGTTCGTCGTGGTCGACGACGTGAATCTGGTCTCCCGCCCGGAGGGGCTGCCCTGGGACGTGGCCGGGTCGCTGTACGTCGCCGGTACGACCGCGTACGCCACGGTCTTCGCGGTGGACCCCGGACCGGGCGACACGGTCGTGGTGTCCGGCGCGGCGGGCGGCGTCGGCTCCCTCGCGGTGCAGCTGGCGCGGCGGCGCGGTGCCACGGTGATCGGGCTGGCGAGCGAGCGGAACCATGCCTGGTTGAAGGATCGCGGTGTCGTCCCGATCGCGTACGGGGACGGCGTGGCCGAGCGGATCCGGCAGGCTTCCCACGGGAACGTCGACGCGTTCATCGACACGTTCGGTGACGGCTACGTGGAGCTGGCGGTGGAGCTGGGCGTCCGACCCGAGCGGATCAACACGATCCGCGACTGGCAGGCCGCGGCCAAGGTCGGTGCGCGAACCCACGGAGAAGGCTCGGCGGCGTGCGCGGTCGTCGTCGGCGAGCTGGCCCGGCTTGCCGCGCGTGGGGAGCTGGAGGTCCCGATCGCCGGCACCTACCCGCTGGAGCGGGTGCAAGACGCGTTCCGCGAGCTGGAGCGACGGCACACCCACGGCAAGATCGTGCTCCGGCCGTAGCAACCGTCGCACCAGCCGACTTCCGCGCACAGGGGTTGTCCTGACAATCCCTCGCCCCTAGGGTCGTCCGCGTACGGAGCAAGCGCTTTCCATAGCCATAGCCATAGCCATAGCCATAGCCATCGCCATAGCCATCGTCTTCGCCTTCGCCGTCTCCGCCCCGTCGATCTCCGAGGAGCGTTGCATGACCCCGCCCGCACCCCGCCGCCGCGTCGCCGTGATCGGCACCGGTGCCATCGTCACCGGCAGTCATCTGCCCGCGCTCGGAGCCCATGCCGAGCGGGCCGAACTGGTCGCCGCCGTCGACGTGGACGAGGGGAGGCTGGACGGTTTCCGGCAGCTCACGGGCGCGCAGGTCGCCGGGTTCACCTCGACGGACGCCATGCTGGACGCCGTACGACCGGACCTGGTGCTGATCGGCACCCCGCCGGCGCTGCACCGGGAGCAGACCGTGGCCGCGCTCAAGGCGGGCGCCTGGGTGCTCTGCGAGAAGCCGCTGTGCCTGTCGCCGGCCGAACTGGACGACATCACCGCCGCCGAGGAGGCGACCGGCGCCTACGCCTCGGTCGTCTTCCAGCACCGCTACGGCTCGGGTGCCGTACACGCCCGCGAACTGATCACGCGCGGCGAGCTGGGCGCCCCCTTGGTGGCGCACTGTCAGACGACCTGGCACCGGGACGCCGCGTACTACTCCCTGCCCTGGCGCGGCCGGTGGGCCACAGAGGGCGGCGGGCCCACCATGGGGCACGGCATCCACCAGTACGACCTGCTGCTGCACCTGCTCGGCGACTGGGAGGAGATACGGGCCATGGCGGCCCGGCTGGTCCACGACATCGAGAGCGAGGACGTCTCCACCGCCCTGGTCCGCTTCCGCAGCGGCGCGCTCGCCACCGTCGTCAACAGCGTGCTCTCCCCGGACGAGGTGAGCCGCATCCGCATCGACTGCGCGGATGCCACGGTGGAGCTGACCCATCTGTACGGACACGGCAACGACGACTGGGTCTACACCCCGGCCCCGCACGTCGCCCCCGAGCGGGCCGCCGCCTGGCGCACCCCCGCGCAGGACGTGCCCAGCTCGCACGTCGCGCAGCTCGGCGCCCTCCTCGACGCCTACGACCGTGGCGTACGGCCTCCCGGCAGCGGCCACGACGCCCGCGTCGCCCTGGAGTTCGCCGCCGCCCTGTACAAGGCGGCGTTCACCGGGCAGCCGGTGCGGGCGGGCGAGATCGGTCCCGGCGACCCCTACTACTCGGCCATGCACGGCGGCCACCCCGAATGGGCCCCGAAGGAGCGCGCATGAGCATCCGCGTCAGCCACGTCCACGGCGAGCACCTCGCGGTGGAGGCGCCGAACGGCACCGAGATCCTCCGCTACGTCTACCGCCCCGACCCGGACGCCTTCGAGTCCCGCAAGCCCTATGCCCACCCCGTCCGCACGCTTGCCGGCCGCACGGTCACCGGATACCGGCCGAACGACCACCGCTGGCACAAGGGCCTGCAGATGACGGCCAGCCACCTGTCCGGGCAGAACTTCTGGGGCGGCAACTGCTATGTCCACGGCCAGGGCTACCTGGCGCTGCCGGACCGTGTCGGCTCGATGCGCCACGACGGCTTCACCGCGCTCACGGCCGAGGACGACCGGCTCGCGTTCACCGAGGAGCTGACCTGGGTCGAGAACGGCGGGCAGGAGTGGGCCCGGGAGGTGCGCGGGATCCAGGTGCACTCGGTCGACGCCGAGGCCGGCGCCTGGGCGCTGGACTGGTCGATCCGGCTCACCAACGTCCGCGCCGAGCCACTGGTGTTCGGATCCCCGACCACCGCGGGACGCGAGATGGCCGGGTACACCGGCCTGCAGTGGCGCGGTGCGCGTGACTTCACCGGCGGCCGTGTCCTCGCCCCGGACGCCGAGGAGGCCGACGCCGCGAAGCTGATGGGCAGCCAGGGGCCGTGGCTGGCCTTCACCACCGAGCACGACGAGGTCGACGCGCACTCCACGCTGGTCTTCGCGCACGCGCCGGAGAACCTGGACGAGGCGTCCACGATCCACGAGTCCCACTGGTTCGTGCGCGCCGAGCCCATCCCGACGGTCGCCGTCTCCTGGGCGTTCTTCGAGGAGTTCACCCTGGAGCCGGGGGAGTCCTTCGGCTACCGCTACCGGGTGGTGATCGCCGACGGGGCCTGGGACCGCGAGCGGGTCGCCGCCCACCTGGCGGGCCTGCCGTGGTGACGGAACCGAAGGACACGCTGCCCCGCCCGCTGCCCGGGGCCGTCGGCCTCTCCCACCTCAGTGCCTACGACTGGGAGGCCGCCGACGGAGTGTGCGGCGGCAGCCCGCATCTGCACCTGGTGTGCACCGAGGCGTATGTCGTCACCGGCGGCCGGGGCGCGGTGCAGACCCTCAGCCCCGGCGGCTACCGGGACGTCCCGCTCCGGCCCGGCACGGTCGCCTGGTTCACCCCGGGCACCGTGCACCGCATGGTGCAGGGCGGCGACCTGCGCATCACCGTGCTGATGCAGAACAGCGGCCTGCCCGAGGCCGGGGACGCCGTGTTCACCTTCCCGCCGGAGGTGCTCGCCGATCCGGAGCGGTACGCGGCGGCGGCCACGCTTCTGCCGGGCACCGGCCCGGAGACGGAAGCGGCGGCCCGACGCCGCAGGGACCTCGCCGTCGAGGGCTACCTCGTGCTGCGCGAGGCCCTCGCCGCCGGGGACGACGGCCCGTACCGGGACTTCCAGCGCGCCGCCGCCCGCCTGGTCCGCGCCAAGGTGCCCGGCTGGCGCGAGCTGTGGCGGGCGGGCGCCCTCGCCACCGCCGAGCGCACCGGCGCCCAGCTCGACGCGCTGGAGACCGGGCAGCCCGACTACCTCGCGGACGCGACCGCGTACGAGACCGGGCCGACCCGGCTCGGCGGCTTCGGGATGTGCGGGCGCCGGGACGAGTACGCGCTGCCGGGCACGACCCTGCCGTACCACGGCGAGTGACCGGCCGGTACGACGTGGCCGCGGGCTGAGCGGTGAGCGGTCTGTCCGGCCGCTCCCTCGTCAGGGCAGGGTGCGGCACAGCAGGGCCGCGGGGCCGGGGCGGCTGCCCACCCGGGTGGTGAAGGCGATCCCGGTGGCGTACTCGCTCGCCGCGCACTGCCCCTTGTAGTCGCCGTAGGCGAAGTCTCCGCCGGCCGCGTCGGCGGGACGGTTGTCGGAGCGGTCGAACCACACCGTCCGACCGGCCCCCGACAGCGCTGCCCGTGCCGGGACGCACAACGCCGCCGACACGCGTGCGCCGCGCAGGCTGTAGCCGATGAGGAACTCCCCTGCGGGGCACTGGTACTTGGTGTAGCCCGACGCCCAGTCGCCGCCGGCCGGGACATGGCGCTCGTCGGTGACGACCGTCTGGCGGGTGCCGGCGGCACGCAGATCTCCCGTGCCGGTGTCGGTGCACAGGCCATGCCCGCCGGTGTGGCTGAGCCCGAGCAGTCTCGAACCGTCGGGGCAGACCGCCTTGTACGCTCCGGGATCCCAGTCTCCCGTGGTCCGCACCCGCAGCGACTCCACCGCGTCACCGTGATCGGTGCTGAGCATGCGCCACACGGGAACGGAGGCCACGGGTCCGGACTTGCCCGGCGCGGTGACCAGGTGCTGCCATGCGGCGGCACGCCAGTCGCCGGGGTCGAGGATGCCGGAGCGGTGCCCCGCGCCGTCGTAGCGCAGCAGCGCCCAGTCGTCGTGGCCCTCGAAGCCGACCAGCGGCCAGAACGCGAAGTCCGCGTCGTGGTCCGCGAAGTAGTCGGTGACATTGCCGAACCAGGTACGGGCCGCCGCGTTCGTCTCGCTCGAACCGATGCCGAACTCACTCACCCAGACGGGCGCGGTGTAGTGCCGGCCTGTCTCCTCCACGAAGAACGCCTCGTCGTCGAGGGCCGCGGCCAGCTCCGTGCGGGACAGGTCCTGGTAGCGGGCGTCATGGGTCTCGCCGATGCCGGTGGCGCCGCTGTGGTGCGGGCCGGTGTAGCCGTAGAAGTGGGCGGAGTAGACCAGCTTGTGGGAGTCCACGAGGGTGTGCGAGAGGGTACGGGCCGGGGTGAGCACGGGCCGGCCGTGCGGGAGTCCGTCCACGGGTACGCCGGTCCAGTTGATCCCCTCGATCACGATGAGGAGGCGCGGATCGGCCTCGGTGAGGATGCGGTCGGCGGCCAGCTGGGCCGCGCCGTACCAGTCGTGGCTGTCTCCCAGGCCCCAGTTGGGGTCGTCCAGCACGTCCCGCCGGACCTCGTTGTACAGGTCGGCGCCGACCACGCGCGGGACGGAGGCGTAGCGGCGGGCCATGAACACCCAGTCGTCCGCCCACTGGGTGGTGGACTGGCCGCTGTTCCAGCGTTCGTTGCCGTCGACGCCGCAGCACCATCGGGACGTATTGGTGTGGTTGTTGAGGATGACGGCGAAGCCGCTCCGGCTGAGCGCGTCGACCACGGCGTCGTAGATCTCCAGCGGTGTTCTGCCGCGGAGTTGGGGGTTGGCCGTCACGGCGCTGTCGGGCACGGGCGTCGTGCTGTGGATCATTTCGTTGGAGAAGGGGAGGCGGATGGTGTTGATGCCCAACTGGTGGTAGTCCGCGAGTAGTTGGGGCAGCGGCGCGCGGTCCAGGCCGAGGGGTATGCCGTGGGAGTCCTGCCCGGCGTGGTGGTTGGCGGGGTCGGCGGCGCTGCCGCCGCCGGTCCACGAGCCCTGCGCGCCGTCCCAGTTGGCGGCCTTCAGCCGGAAGCGATGGCCGTGGGCGTCGACGACGTAGCGGCCCTGGGTTGACAGGGGCGCGTCCCAGGTCGCCTGGTCCGTCGCGTCGGCGGCGATCCGGGCCGGGGCGGAGCGCGGCGGCACGGCGGCGAAGGCCGTGCCGGCCGTGGTGGCCGCGGCGGTCGTGAGCAGGAATCCCGCGGCGGTGGCGGCGAGCCGTAGCACGGCTGGTGACATCGGCATGAGGGCAGCCTTGAGGTCGGAGGCGGGGGATCCGGGCGGGCCGGTCGACGGCACCGCCCGGCAGGGCGGAGTGTCCACCACCGTGCGCCGTGCGGGGAAGGGGCGCGCTGGGAGAGGAGGTCAGCAGTACAGGTTGCTGCCGGGGCTGACCCCGAGGATCTGGGTGAAGCGCTGGTAGGCGTCGACGCGGCTCTGGACCTGCGCGGGGTTCTTGCCGTCGCACTCCAGGGAGCCGTTGATGGAGCGGATGGTCTGGCCGAAGCCGGCGCCGTTGACCATGGCGTTGTGCGGGGTCATGGTGCCGGGCCCGGACTGAGTGTTCCAGTACCACAGGCCGGTCTTCCAGGCGACGGACGCGTTGTTCTGCACCAGGTCGGGGTTGTGGAGCAGGTCGATGCCGAGCGCGTCGCCGGCGGCCTTGTAGTTGAAGTTCCAGGAGAGCTGGATGGGTCCGCGCCCGTAGTAGGCGGCCTGGCCCGCCGGGCAGCCGTACGACTGGCTCCAGTCGCAGTAGTGCGGGTAGTTGGCGGTGTTCTGCTCGACCACGTGGACGAGCCCGCCGGTCTCGTGGCTGACGTTGGCGAGGAAGGCGGCGGCCTCCTGCTTCTTCACGGTGTCGCTGCCGGAGTTCGCGAAGGCGGGGTAGGCGCCGAGGGCGGCGGTCAGGCCGCTGTAGGTGTAGAAGGAGTTCCGGTTCGGGAACATCTGGTTGAACTGGGCCTCCGAGACGACGAACCCGGACGGTGTGCTGCCGCCGCCGCTCGCCGGCGCGTTCCACTTCTGGTTCGCTCCGCCGGAGCAGCTCCAGATCTGCAGCCGCGTGCCGTTGGCGGAGTTGTTGTCGCGCACGTCCAGGCACTTGTTCGCGGCCGGGTTGACGATGTCGTGAGCGGCGGTGACCACCCACTGCTGGTTCGCCCCGCCGGAGCAGTCCCACAGCTGCACGGCGGCACCGTCGGCCGTGCCCGCGTCGACGACGTCCAGGCACTTGCCGAGCGCCCGCAGGGTGCCGTCGCCCGGGTTGGACCACTGCTGGGCACCGGTGCCGTTGCAGTCGTAGAGCTGTACGGCGGTGCCGTTGGCGCTGTTGGCGCCTGCCACGTCGGCACACTTGCCGGCGAGGCCGGTGATCTGTCCGGTGGCTGCCTGCGCCGGTGTGACGATGCACAGCACGGCGAAGGACGCGGCGATGACGGCGGCGAGGATCCGGCCGAGGTGCGGGCGGCGTCGGAGTGCGATCCGTCTGAAGTACGGGTTGGCCATGAAGAACCGGCTCCAATTCACGGGGCGGATCGGTGTGGAAGGCGTCAGTTGAGGACGGTCTGCGTGACGACGATGTGTCCGTCGTCGGGGTTCAGGCTGCCGCCGAGCCGGCCGAAAGCGCCGTCGGTCAGATCGAGGCACTTGGGCTCCTGCGGAGTCTGCGCGAACGTGCCCCGGTCGTTGACGCGGACCACCAGCGACCGGCCGTTGACAACGTTGGTCACCTGTACCCGGGTCCCGAAGGGCAGTTGCGGCTGCCGGGTGAGCGAGGTCGCCGCAGTGTCGGCGTTGTTGTCGAAGACCTCACCGCTGGCCGTCAGGGCACCGGGCGGCTGGGGTCCGTAGTGCGTGGCCCAGCACTGCTCGCCGGCCTGCGTGGCGGGGGCGTTCCACTTCTGGTTGGCGGCCCCGGTGCAGCTCCAGATCTGGGCGCGGGTGCCGTTGGCGGGGGAGTTCCCGGTGACGTCCAGGCACTTGTCGGCCTGCGGGTTGACGATGTCGTGGGCGGCGGTGACGGTCCACTTCTGGTTGGCGCCGCCGGTGCAGGTCCACAGCTGTACCTTCGCGCCGTCGGCGGTCGAATTTCCGGTGGCGTCCAGGCACTTGCCGAGGGCGCGGACGGTGCCGTCGCCGCCGACCGTCCACTGCTGGGCGGACGTGCCGTTGCAGTCGTAGAGCTGGACGGCCGTGCCGTCGGCGGAGGCGGCCCCGGCGACGTCGAGGCACTTGCCGGCGAGACCGGTGATGGTGCCGGTCGCCGCCTGAGCGGGCGCCGCTGCCAGCAGACCGGCCGAAACGGCGACGGCGGCGCCGAGTGCGGTACGGAGCAGAGCTGAGGGAGTGGGGGGTCGTGCGGCCACGGGAGGAGATCACAGCCTTTCGCGGTCGATGAAGGACGGGGAAGGCCTCACCGAGCCGAGCGCTGCGTGTGGAGGCCTCACCCGGCACCGGGAAAGTAAGTGGTCTGAACCAGTACCGTCAAGACCCGAACGAGGCGCCCTGTCAGGGGAGTTGGCCGACACGCGACCTTGAATTCAGGTCAGCGTGCCGGTGCAGATGCATGGCGCACTGCGTTCGACTGTTGATGTCGGTGATGGGGGAGTGCCGCACCGGAACTCGGCCCGCCGTCCCGCGAACGCGCCTTCAGTCGTCCCCACTTGACGGCCCCATGGTCCGTACCTATGGTCCTCGTCATCCCGAACGTTCAAGAAGCCGCATAGCGTTCACATACGAGGACGGTTCAGATGCAGGACAAGGACACCCCCGCTCGGCGCCGCCGTAAGTCCCCGCGTTCCGCTCTCGCCCTCGCGGCGGCGGGCACCCTGCTCGCCACCGGGCTCCTCTCCTGGCCGGGCACTCCGCGGGCAGAGGCCGCTCCCACCACGTTCGCGCACCCCGGCGTCACCGTCTCCCGGGCCCAGCTCGACTTCGCCCGCGGCAAGGTTCTCGCCGGTGCTCAGCCCTGGAAGGGCGCGTACGACCAGATGATGGCGAGCAAGTACGCGAGCCTCAGCCGCACACCCCTGCCCCGCGCCGTCGTGGAGTGCGGTTCGTACTCCAACCCCAACTACGGCTGCACGGACGAACGTGAGGACGCGATCGCGGCCTACACCGACGCGCTCGCCTGGTACATCACCCGCGACGAGCGCTACGCCAAGAAGGCGATCGAGCTGATGGACGCCTGGTCCGCGGTGCTGAAGGACCACACCAACAGCAACGCCCCGCTGCAGACCGGCTGGGCCGGCTCCTCCTGGCCGAAGGCCGCCGAGATCATCAAGTACACGTACACCGGTACGTGGGCCAACTCCGGCCGGTTCGCGACCATGCTCCGCACCGTCTATCTGCCCGAGATCATCAACGGCTCGAACTCCAACGGCAACTGGGAGCTGTCGATGATGGAGGCGGCCGTCGGCATCTCCGTCTTCCTTGAGGACAAGGCGTCGTACGACACCGCCATGGCCAAGTTCCGCACCCGCACCGCCGCCTATGTGTACCTCGCGTCCGACGGCGACCTGCCGAAGACCGTACCGAGCCAGAACCTGAACACCCGCGACAAGATCGTCTCCTACTGGCAGGGCCAGTCCACCTTCGTCACCGGACTCACCCAGGAGACCTGCCGCGACTTCACGCACACCGGATACGGCATCTCCGCGATCTCGCACGTCGCCGAGACCAGCCGGATCCAGGGCCAGGACCTGTACGGCACCGACGTCGGCGAACGGCTGCGGCAGGCGCTCGGCTTCCAGGCCAAGTACGAACTGGGCACCGCCGTCCCGAGCTGGCTGTGCGGCGGGACCGTCAAGCGGGGGCTGGGCCCGATCACCGAGGTCGGCTACAACGCCCTGCACAACCGGCTGGGCATCGCCATGACCAACACCCAGACCCTGACCGGACAGAACCGTCCGGCGGGCAGCAACAACCTCTTCGTGGCGTGGGAGACCCTCACACACGGGGACAACCCGAACTGACCGACCCCTGGCCACTGATCGGCTCCGGGATCGGCTCCGGTTCCTGAGCGCGGTTCAGTCGTTGTGCAGCGCGTGGAACGCGAACAGATGCCCAAGCGACGCCGGTTGGGACGTGGTGCGCCGCACCTTCAGGATCAGCTGCCCGAGGAACCCGCGGGGCGGAGGTTGTCGTTGCGGGAGCGCGCGCGTCGGCTGGAGGATCCGGCATGGGGTTCGCCGAGAGCGCGACGCCGCGAAGTGACGGATGCTGCGAAGGCCGGGCGGGGCGCCGAAGGGCGCCGCCGCCCGGCGGTGGGTCAGATGCCGAACGGCGCCGCGTAGCGGACGGTCCCGCTGGGCAGCGGGTGACCGGCGTCGAGGGTGAGGGCCATCAGGGCCTCGTCCGGGACGTCGATGGTCAGGCCGATGCCGTGGGCGGATGCCCGCGTGAAGCCGAACCGGGGGTAGTACGGCGGGTGCCCCAGCACGACGACGTAGCGCTCACCCATGTCCTCGGCCGCCGCCAGGGCGGCGCGGACGGCCGCGGATCCGGCGCCGGTGCGCTGGTGCTCGGGCAGTACGGCGACCGGAGCCAGGCACAGCGCCGGGGTGTCGGCGATGTGGCAGCGGGTCAGCAGGGCATGGCCGACGGGAGTTCCTCCGTCGTCCGTGGAGACGAGGGACAGGCCCTCGATCCAGGAGGAGTCGGCGCGCAGCGCGTCGACGAGGTCGGCCTCCAGGGAGGTCTCGAACGCGGCGAGGTCGATGTCGCGGATGGCCGGGATGTCGGCGCTGGTCTCAGCGCGCGTGATCCAGTTGCGCATGATGGATGAAGATCCGTTCAGAGGTGTGTTCGTGCGAGTCCCGCGAGCTCACGCTCTCAGCGAGGACGGACGAGGATGAGGTCAGGCCACGGCCCGGGACGTGAGGGAGACCCGGACGCTGCACACGGTGGCCTTGAGCGCGGTCATCAACCTCACCTCCCTGATCTCTCTGATCTCTCTGCTCCTCATCAGCACGTACGGACACGATGGTACAGGACGCGTCCCGGCCTCTGCGGCGGGCAGGCCGCGCTCCGGACCGCCGCGGTTCGGTCCCCGTGGCCTGTCAGCCGCTCCTCGGCGGCGCGGGCTTGGTCCAGTCCGGGTCGGCCCAGCGGGCCGATTCGGCGGGGTCGGGAAGGTTCCGGCCGTAATGGGGGTCGCGCTCACGGCGGAGCCGGACGCTGGTGTGCAGTACGGCGTCCGAGGGTATGCGGCGCGAGCGCCGGCCGACCAGGATCCACAGCGGGCCGTTGGGGTGGATGGCGGCGTCCGCGAAGTCCTCGGTCACCGCGCACGCCTCCGCGTACGCGCCGGGGCGGAACAGCAGGTCCTGGGCGACGCCATCGGTGATCCACTTGAGCGTGATGGTCGAGAGCAGCGGGGCGCCCTGAGCGTGCGGAAAGGTGCCGCCGATATCGGAGTGCACGCCGGCGAACCACATTTCCTGCGCCGTCTCGCTGAGCGGCTCCGGGCGGCGTGTCACCAGGAACTCGCGGTACGGGCGCCGCATCTCGTCGAGGGAGACGGCGTGCCGGATGCGCGCCGCGTTGGGGAGCTGGTGCGTGTACGGCCAGTGCAGCGTGCCCAGGCGCAGGATGCCGGCGGCCTTGACCGTGTCCCAGACGCCGAGATAGGCGATGGGCAGCGCGTGGTGGGAGACCTGCCGCGGATCGTTGCGTTTGACATCCGCCCACAGCGGCTCGTGCTCGGTCCGCCGGCAGAACGCGTGCGAGAAGCGCGCCACTTCCCGCTCACTTCTGTCGATGTCGTGATTGAAGGCGTACTTGGCCACCGCGTAGGGAACGAGGTTCTCCGAGCCGGGCCGCATCAGCCCCGGCTTGTTGAGCATTCCGACCAGCGCGCGGGCGGTGTAGGCGCCACGGCTGAAGCCGAAGACGTACACGAGGTCGCCCGGCTCCCAGTGCTGCATCAGGTAGGTGTACGCCTCGGCGAGGTTGGCCTTCAGCCCGGTGCCGAAGGCGAGGCCGGAGAGGCGGGACAGCTTGCGGCCGACCGGACCGTGCACCGTGGCCGACGACATGGTGCCGACGCCGGGGTCGTAGTACAGGAGCTGGCGTGCGGGGTCGTCGGCCTCCAGCATCTCGAACAGCCGGACGACGTTGGTCGGATACCGAGCGCCCACCTGGTTGCTCGTCCCGTCGAGGCAGACGACGATCCTTCGTGGCATGGGAACCCCTCAACCGCCCCCGGAACCATGGCCGTCACCGGGCGCGCGATGTGCTGACAATGGTCCGGACGCGGAGCGCTGCCCTGGCTCGATCTGCCCGGCGAACGCCTGGAGCGCGGGCGAGCTGTTCGGCGGCAGGACCGCCATCAGCCCCTGTTCCTGCGCCTCGGCCAGCGTGTCCGCGGCCTGGCTGCCCTCCGAGGCGAGCACCAGACGCACGTGCCCGTCACCGGACCCCCGCCGATCGACGGGCGTCACGGCCCCGTGCGTCCCGTCGGGCAGCGTCACCCACAGCTGGAAGTCGTCGTACCGGAAGAAGTCCGCGCCCTTCACCGGCCACGGATAGTGGTGCTCACCGGGCACCTTCGGCAGGATCCCCTGGTGGTTCCCATGGCTCATCGGCACACACGCGTTGAAGAGCGAGTCGGTCCACGCCTCGACGCCGTCGGCGTCCTCGATCGGGGTGCGCAGCAGTTCCTCGGCCTCCTCGTAGCCGAGTTCCGCCAGGGCGGGCAGTGTCTCCGGGAAGCCCGCCACGAGTTCGGCCGCGTCCTGGCGCAGCCGGTCGACCCTCGACGGCTCGGCGCAGAACTGCATGCTCCACTCGATGCCCACGCGGGCCCGGTACATCCGCCAGCCGCCCCGCGTCATCACCCACAGGCTGCCCCCGTGGTGCATCTCCCAGTGATCCGGCTCGACCGGCCGGGGCCCGTACGGCAGGTCCGCGTCGTCCATCTGGTCGAGAATCCTGTGCGCCGTGCGTTTCGCGGCCTTGAAGAACGACGACTCGAAGCGCTTCGGGTGTTCGACCAGCCGGATCCTCCAGGGATGGTTCTCCGACTCGACGCCGCCAGGCTTGATCGTGTCGGGCATCTGGGACCGGGCCGTACCGGCGCGGGTCATGATGGCCTCCTCGTGCCGCCCGCGGGCCCCGGGTACGGTCCGCGGTGCCGAGTGCCCCCTGTGATTATCGTGCTCCTTGGGGCGGGAGTGCGCGAGCCGGGGGCGAGCCGTTGTCGTACCCCACTACGGCCTGGACGGTCGTCGCTCACCGCCACAAACGCCCGGGACACCGTGCGGATCCAGCCACCGACCCCGGATTCCGGCCACTGCCCTGACGTGGTGTTTTACAGTGGCTGGCACCAGTTCCGGCGATAGGACCTATGAGGTATTCGCGAACATGTCGACTGAGACGTTTGAGTTTCAGGTAGAGGCCCGTCAGCTGTTGCAGCTGATGATCCACTCGGTCTACTCGAACAAGGATGTCTTCCTACGGGAACTCGTCTCCAACGCCTCCGACGCGCTGGACAAGCTGCGCCTGGAGAAGCTGTGGGACGACTCGCTCGACGCCGAGGTGTCCGACCTGCACATCGAGATCGACATCGACAAGGACGCCCGGACCCTCACCGTTCGGGACAACGGCATCGGGATGTCGTACGACGAGGTCGGGCAGCTCATCGGCACGATCGCGAACTCGGGCACCGCGAAGTTCCTTCAGGAGCTGCGGGAGGCCAAGGACGCGGCCGGCGAGGAAGGGCTCATCGGCCAGTTCGGCGTCGGGTTCTACTCCGGCTTCATGGTGGCGGACGAGGTCACCCTGCTGACCCGGCGCGCCGGCGAGAGCCAGGGCACCCGCTGGACATCGCGCGGTGAGGGCACGTACACGCTGGAGACGGTCGACGACGCGCCGCAGGGCACCTCGGTCGTGCTGCACCTCAAGCCGGCCGACCCGGAGAACCAGCTCCACGACTACGCCTCCCCGTGGAAGATCAGGGAGATCATCAAGCGGTACTCGGACTTCATCACCTGGCCCATCCGGATGGTGCCGGAGGCATCCACCGCGGCCGACGCGGCCGACGAGACGCCGGAGCCCGAGACGCTCAACTCGATGAAGGCGCTGTGGGCGCGCCCGCGCGACGAGGTGTCCGACGACGAGTACCACGAGCTGTACAAGCACATCGGCCACGACTGGCGCGACCCGCTGGAGACGATCCGGCTCCAGGCGGAGGGCACCTTCGAGTACCAGGCCCTCCTCTTCCTCCCCGCGCACGCACCCCACGACCTGTTCACGCGTGACTTCAAGCGCGGCGTGCAGCTCTACGTCAAGCGCGTGTTCATCATGGACGACTGCGAGGCGCTGCTTCCGCCGTACCTCCGCTTCGTCAAAGGCGTCGTCGACGCGGCGGACCTCTCGCTCAACGTGTCCCGCGAGATCCTCCAGCAGGACCGCCACATCGAGATGATGCGGCGACGGCTGACGAAGAAGGTCCTGTCCACGGTCAAGGAGATGATGGCCAAGGACCAGGAGCGGTACGCCACGTTCTGGCGGGAGTTCGGCACGGTCCTGAAGGAGGGGCTGATCACCGACTCGGAGAACCGCGACGCCATCCTCGCCGTCGCGTCGTTCGCGAGCACGCACGACGACTCCGAGCCGACCACGCTCAAGCAGTACGTGGAGCGGATGAAGGACGGTCAGGAGGACATCTACTACCTGACCGGTGAGTCCCGGCAGAGCATCGAGAACTCCCCGCACATGGAGGCGTTCCGGGAGCGGGGCATCGAGGTGCTCCTGCTCACCGACGCCGTCGACGAGGTCTGGGCCGACGCCGTCGGCGAGTACGAGGGCAAGAAGCTGCTGTCCGTCGCCAAGGGCCAGATCGACCTCGACGCCAAGGACGAGGACGCCTCGGACGGTGAGCGGGAGAAGCAGACCGAGGAGTTCGCCGGTCTGCTCGGCTGGATGAAGGAGCAGCTGGACGAGGACATCAAGGAGGTGCGCCTGTCCTCGCGCCTCACCGTCTCCCCGGCCTGCGTCGTCTCCGACGCGCACGACCTGACCCCGGCGCTGGAGAACATGTACCGCGCGATGGGCCAGGAGGTGCCCAGCGCCAAGCGGATCCTGGAACTCAACCCGGGTCACCAGCTGGTGAAGGGCCTCAACGCGGCGTACAAGGAGCGCGAGGACCACACGGAGCTGGCCGAGACCGCCGAACTCCTGCACGGCCTGGCGGTGCTCGCCGAGGGCGGCCAGCCGAAGGAGCCGGCCCGGTTCGTCAAGCTGATGGCGGACCGTCTGGAACGCGCGCTGTAGCTCTCGGCTCAGTCCCTTGCCCCGGACACGTACCGTACGACCGTCTGCTAAAATGGCAGACGGTCGATCGGTAAGGTGTGGTGCATGAGGAAATCCGCCGAGGAGGCCCGTCGTACCCGTGACCGCATCGTCGACGTCGCGGTCACGGAGGCGTCCAGCGTGGGACTGTCCGGACTGACCATCGGATCACTCGCGGAGACGCTCGACATGAGCAAGGCCGGGGTCGTCGGCCCCTTCGGTTCCCGTGCCGACCTCCAGCTCGCCGTCCTGACGCGGGCAACGGACATGTTCATGGAGGCGGTGGTGGAGCCCGGCCGCACCGCCGGTCCGGGTCTGCCGTGCCTGCACGCCGTGATCGACGCATGGTGCGACTACCTGGCCCACAGCCCGTTCCCCAACGGCTGCTTCGTGACGGCGGCCTCCTGCGAACTGGACGGACAGCCGGGCGAGCTGCGCGCCCACCTCCATGACGTGGTGGCCCGCTGGCGGCACTTCCTCGGCGAGCAGATCAGGGCCGCACAGACGGCCGGCGACCTCGCGGCGGACCTCGACGCCGACGATCTGGTGTCCACCCTGACGGGGGTCGCCATGGCCGCCAACCAGGAGATCCAGCTCCTCGGCGACGAGACCGCGGCGCCGCGCGCTCGACGCCTGATGCGCGCGGCGGTCGCGTCGTACCGCTCCGGGAGCACTTCGCCCGCCGGGTGAGATGCTGTTGGGTATGCAGGTGTTCGCGGGGGCATCGCGGCCGAGAGGGATGCGTAGCGTCCGCCGGACACCGCGGAGAGCCCTGCTACAGGTGCGACTCCAGGGCTGCGTAGACCTCCGCCAGGCGTCCGCACCGGCCTGCGGGTCGTAGTCGTCCGGACGGTCTGCGCAGGCGAAGCCGTGCCGGGCGCGCCCTAACGCCGTGCGCCTCACCGCAGGACGGTCACAAGGAGGGGCGGGATGGCGAATGATCTGCAGTTCAGCTGGGAACTGAGCGGAAGCGGTTGGGCAATCTGCCGCATCAAAGACGACTCTGCGGAGCGGAAGGACGTCGTCAGCTACTGCACGGACGCCCTTTCCGACCTGCTGCACGGCGTGGCCGGTCTCTACGGCCCCATTCCCGTCCAGCGCTTCTCCTTCGATCTTGAGCCAGCCGAAGTGAGGTGGGTGCTGCGAAGCAGGGGCACGGACGTCGACATGGCGATCCACCGCTTTCCCGATATGGCCACGAGCTTCGATGCGCCCGACCGAGCGGGGACACGCGTTTGGGGTTCCACGCAACCCCGGACCATGCTCGGTCACGCCGTACTGGAGACTGCTCAATCAGTACTGCGGCTCCACGGTGAGGACGGTTATCGGGCGAAGTGGGCCCAGCACCCCTTTCCCGTCGCCGCACTTCAGGACCTGCGCCGACTGCACCTCCAGCACGACGGGTGTGAACGCCCGCACGATGCGGCTCTCGCGTAGAGGCTCGGGGACAACCTCTGGTTCGGCGGAACGGCCCCGCCGATATGCGCCTTCTGTGTAACCTCGGTCACATGGTGGAAGCGCAAGTCCATCCGGTGCGAGTCAATGTGCAGGACTTCGGGGCCGTACCCGACGGCGTGACCGATTGTTCGGAGGCGTTCCAGCGGGCAGTCGACGCCCTCGATCCCAATCCGTTCCTGGGCGGCGGGACCGTCTACATTCCGGCGGCGGAGAACTTCTACGTCCTGTCCCGCTCGGTCATCGTCGACCACCCTCGCGTCCGCGTCGTCGGCGAGTCCCGCGAGCGCTCGGTCGTGGAGACGACGTCCTACAGCCCCGCATTCATCTTCGGTCTGCCACGCGGCAGCAAGCAGCATCCGCTCAGCCGCGATCACTGGGTGGACCTGCACGGGATCCTCGACGACTCGGCGTTCGCGGGCGGGGTCGGCCGTTGGGGATACCGCACCAAGGCCGACGAGGTCTGCACCGTCTCGTTCCCCGCCTCGCCGTTCGCGTTCGGTCCGTCCGGAGGGAAGTACTGGCACAGCGTGCGGCAGTTCACCCTCGACTTCGTGGTGCGGAACAACGCCGGGCCCTGGGCGGACCACCAGCAGTTGTTCGGCCTGGTCGACGCCGTGGGCGAGCCCGGGCCGTGGTTCGCGCAGGTGAGGGTGCTGCCCACGGGCGCGGTCATGCGGTTCTGCTTCCGCACCGACGACGGGCTGCGCCGCGAGATCAGGGTGCCGATCCAGGCGGACCAGGCCGTGCTGCGCTGCTCGCTGCAGCTCGATCTCGGCACCGGCGCCGTGGCGGCCTGGGTCGACCACGGTCAGGTCGCCCCGGACCTGGACCGGATCAACGAGGGCTGGCCGACCCCTCAGCGGCCCAGCGGCACGCTCGCGTTCGTCCCGAACTGGTACTCGCCGTTCAACCTCGCCACGCTCACCCCGAATTCGAACGGCGTGCGGGGGACCGGGCGGATCGAGGTCGACCCGAACATCGACCTGACCTTCGGCGCTCTGCGCTTCTCGAACGTTTTGCAGTACGCGGATGCGATGGGCCGGCCGCAGCGCACGACGTCGGGCACCGCGGTCACCGACTCGATGTGGCTGAACGCCTCGGCCGGCGAGTTCGCCCGGCTGCCGATGAACGAGGACGTCCGGCTGGGCGGTGCCGGCCTACCGGACTTCCAGGTGCCGTGGGCCGCGAAGGACGGCGGCAACGGCTTCGGCGTGATGGTCTCGTCCAGCCTGGCCGACCCGGACACGTTGGGCACGCACTCCGTGACGAACCTGACGATCAACTGTGGTCGCCGGTTCGGCAACCAGTACGGCCAGGGCATCGCCGTGGGCCAGGTCTACTACTTCGCGGTCGAGAACGTCACCCTGGCCTTCGGCGCACAGGGCTTGGGTTCCTACAACTTCGGTGTCAGCTATCCGGTCGATCTGCGCATGTGCGACTTCCAGTTCCACAGCGACGCGGGCATCTACAGCTGGCGCCACATCCTGCACGGCAGCAGCCTGAGCTTCGGCGGGTACGGCCGTTCCGCCGTGAAGGCCTACCTCGGCAACGTCACTCTGCGGGACGTCTTCTGCGCGGGATCCAGCGACTGCGTGTCTCCTGTGAGGCTGTACGAAACGGTCGGTCAGTTCGACAACTGGCAGTTCGACTTCGAGGGCGACGGCGTCCAGGACAGCTACTTCTGGGCGACGATCGCCGACGCCATCGGCGGTCCGACCCAACTGGCGATCCGCGACTGCCAGGGCGTCAACGGCGACCCGACCGCGGTGGCCGTACGCCTCGTGGCGGCCGACCGCAACGGAGGGATCGCCACCTCTTTGCGCCGGGCCGGATGGTGCACCATCGAGCGGTCGTTCAACAACTACCTGTCGCCGACGATGCGGGCGGTGGTCGCGGTCGACGGACCGCTGTGGAGCGGCGTCTACACCGGGCTGCCGCCCGCCCGGCCACAACTGGTCGTCACCACGGCCGAACCCGGTGCCTCCGCACGCATCGGCGTGGGCGTGGTGCCGCCCGCCCAGACGGTGCCCGCCGTCGCGTCCGACCCGATCCCCACGCTGCCCGGCCTGCTCGGCTACTACCGGGCCGAGGGCCTGACCGTGCCGGGCACGGACGGCAGGCCGCGCCTCGCGGCCGACGGCGATCAGATCCCGCAGCTGACCGACCTCGGGCCGGGCGGCAACCACGGCACCGCCATGCGATCACCGGCGGTGTTCGAGCCGGGCGCGGTCAACGGCCTGGCCGCGTTGCGCTTCACGGGCGGCTGGTACAAGTTCCCCGGCCACACCGGAACCGATGGCACGGCCACGGTCTTCCTGGTCACCAAGGGCGCCGCGCTCGTCGAGACCGGCACCCTGCGGCTGTGGGTGTCGCAGTGGCAGCAGTACAGCCCCGCGGCCACCGCGGCCGTCTATCCGCACACGTCCGACGTCGACTGGGTGGTGCAGGCGGTACGGTTCAGCACCTCGGGCGGCCGGATCCTGCGGTGCTGGACGAACGGGCACGTCGCCGACACCCAGCGGCTGGACACCGTGGGAGACGCACAGTGGACGGCGCCGACACTGGGCACGATCCTGGGCACAGACGTCTACCGAGGACTCTTCTCGACCCTGGTGCACTGCGCCTCCGCGCTCAGTGACGACCAGGTCGAGCTGGTGAACAGGTACCTGCTGCACCGGCACGCGATCGCGGTCTGAGGAGGGCGGCCCGGGTGGCCTGACAACGAGATCACTCAGGGCGGTCACGAGCCTGCGCCCCAGCCGAGTCGGTGTCCAGGGCCGTCGCGCGGAGGGCGGCTGCCACGCGGGTGACCTGTTCGGTCGGCGGGTGGGGGAGACGGGCCAGGAGCACGCGCCGCACCTCCTGGGGGCCGCCTCGGACCGGGAGGAAGCGGACGCCCGGCGGCGCGGCAGCGGCGAGGGTGGCGGGCGCGGTGGTCAGGCCGCAGCCCGCGGCCACCAGATGGAGCTTGGCGAGCCAGTCGCGGGCCGTGTGGGCGATCTCGGGTCGCTCGTCCAGGCCCGGCCATACGCCCATCAGCCGGTCCTCGCCCGAGGAGGAACCCGCGATCCAGCGCTGCCCGCGCAGGTCGGCGACATCCACGAAGTCGCCGCGAGCCAGCGGATGGGTGGCGGGCACGGCCAGACACAGGGCGCGTTCGGCGAGTGTCTGCAGCGCGAGCGGGGGTGACTCGGTGTCCGGGGGACGGAACGGCGGTGCCGACGCGAGCAGGGCCAGGTCGAGACTGCCGGCCCGCAGGGCGCGCACCAGCGCCGGGGTGCTGCCTTCGCGGCCGACGACCCGCAGGCCGGGGTCTGTGTGGCGGAGTGCGGCCAGGGTGCGGGGCAGCAGGACCGCGCCGGCGCTGGGGAACCATCCCAGGCGGACCGTCCCGGCCTGCCCCGGGAGTCCGGACAGCTCTCTCGCGGTCGCTTCGATCTCGGCGAGCACGACGCCGGCGCGGCGCATCACGACGCGGCCGGCTGCCGTGAGCCGTACTCCGTCGCGCCGCCGTTCCAGCAACTCAGCGCCTGCGACCCGCTCGATGGCGGCGATCTGCCGGGACACCGCCGACTGGGTATAGCCCAGTGAGGCGGCGGCAGCGGTGAACGTTCCCTGCTCGGCCACGGCGCGGAAGACGCGCAACGCGGTCAGTGACACATCAGTGAAGTCCATGACGATCGCGCATACTAGCCTTGCCGAACTTTCGTTGGACGCATGGTCGCAGCGTTTCTAGCGTTGCGGGCATGAACAGTTCACGCATCGCCCTCGTCACGGGCGCCAACCAAGGACTCGGCCGCGCACTCGTCGAGGGGCTGGCCGCCCGTATGGATCCCGACGACCTGGTCCTGCTCACCGGCCGTGACCACCAGCGCGTGACGGACGCGGCCCGCGAGGTCGCACAGCTGCCCGGTACCCGCGCCCGTGTCCAGGGCCGGGTGCTGGACGTCACCGACACCGACGCCATCTCCCGGCTCGCCGAGGACCTCCGGGCCCGGTACGGCGGAGTCGACGTCGTCGTCTCCAACGCGGTCGCCCGCGTGCTGCCCGAGGAGTCGCAGGCCGAGCGTGCCGACGAGTTCATCGACGTCTCCAACACCGCCACGCACGCCATCCTGCGCTCGTTCGGCCCCGTCCTGCGCCCGGGTGGCCGGCTGATCGTCGTGGCCAGCAGCCTCGGCACCCTCGGTCACCTCGACCCACGGCTGCACCACCTGTTCGACAGCGCGAGCCTCGACCAGGTCGAGTACGCCGTCGAGTCCTGGCGCGGCGCCGTCCACAACAGGACCGCACGGGAGGCGGGCTGGCCGATCTGGCTGAACGTGCCGTCGAAGGTGGCGCAGGTCGCCGCCGTTCGCGCGGTCGCCGCCGAACGCCGCGCACACGATCTCGCCACCGGCACCCTGATCGCGGCCGTGTGCCCCGGCATGGTCGACACCGCGACCTCCCGCCCCTGGTTCAGCGACTACAGCCAGGCCCAGTCGCCCGCCCGGGCCGCCGGAGCCGTACTCGACCTGATCCTCGCCGAACCCGTCGACCCCGCCCTCTACGGCGAACTGGTCCGCTTCGGCAAGGCCTTGCCCTGGCACGACGGCACGCCTCTGGTGGAGCAGGACCGCCTGGTCACCCCCTGAGCACGCGGCACGCACGGTTCCGTACACAGCAGTGCATTGGCATGGACCTGACTCGACGTAACGGCTAGGCTCTGCCCCGCCACACATGAGAGCGCTCTCAGAAATCGGCTGTTCCACCCCACCCCTGGAACGACGAAGGGCAAGTCCCATGAGACGCAGAAGAGTTACGCATGCCGCACTGGCCACGCTCCTGGTCCTCGGCGGACTGAGTGCGGCAGGCACGATCCCCGCGGCGGCGACCGGCTCCACCGCCCGGCACGCCGGATCGTCCGGAACCGCCGTGTCCGCCAAGCCCGCCGCCGACGGAGTCGTGACCGCCATGCAGCGCGATCTCGGCCTCACCCGGAAGCAGGCCGAAGCGCGGATCGCGGCCGAGCGGACCGCCGCGACGCTCGCTCCGAAGGTGCGCCGCGCGGCCGGCGATGCCTACGCCGGCTCCTGGTTCGACCCCGCGAAGGGGCGCCTGACGGTGGCGCTCACGCCGGCGGCCCCGACAGCCGCACGCGAGACGATCGAGGCGGCCGGGGCCGGCGTCCGTACGGTCGCGCACAGCGCCCGGCAACTCGACACCGCCAAGGCGCGCATCGACCGG
This sequence comes from Streptomyces sp. NPDC046727, assembly GCF_040645635.1. NCBI lineage: Bacteria > Bacillati > Actinomycetota > Actinomycetes > Kitasatosporales > Streptomycetaceae > Streptomyces > Streptomyces sp. NPDC046727. Next base: position 81,635 of record NZ_JBEYYR010000021.1, on the reverse strand, counting down.
CTGTCCGCCCCCTCGGGGGTGAGCAGTTGGCACGTCGACCCGATGGCCAGCACGGTCGTCGTCGACGTACGCGACGACCGTGCTGACAACGATGTCCGCCGGTTCGTGTCCCAGGCCCGCAAGGCGGGCCCCGTCACCGTCAGGACCGTCTCCGCCGCCCCGCGGACCTTCGCCGCCGGAACGGTCGGCGGCGACCCCTACTACACCGGCAACGTCCGCTGCTCCATCGGCTTTTCGGTGTACGGCGGCTTCGTCACCGCCGGGCACTGCGGGCAGCCCGGTGCCGGCGTCAGCGGCTGGGACGGCTCCTACATCGGCACCTTCCAGGGCTCCTCGTTCCCGGACAACGACTACGCCTGGGTGAGCGTCGGCAGCGGCTGGTGGACGGTCCCGGTTGTGCTGGGCTGGGGCACCGTGTCCGACCAGCTCGTGCGCGGCTCGGCCGCGGCGCCCGTCGGCTCCTCCGTCTGCCGCTCGGGATCGACCTCGCACTGGCACTGCGGGACGGTGCTGGCGACCAACGAGACCGTCAACTACAGCCAGGGCGCGGTGCACCAGCTGACGAAGACGAGCGCCTGCGCCGAGCCCGGCGACTCCGGCGGCTCCTTCATCACCGGCGACCAGGCGCAGGGCGTCACCTCCGGCGGCTGGGGCAACTGCGCCGGCGGCGGCGAGACCTGGTTCCAGCCGGTCAACGAGATCCTCAACCGGTACGGCCTGACCCTGCACACGTACACCGGCTGACCCCGTAGGCGCACCACCCGAGCCGCACCCGTACCGACCGCACGCGGTCCCACCGGGGGTTCCGTGCGCACAGCGGCGGAACCCCCGCCCGTGGCGCCGCATCGACCAGGGAGCAGACATGGTGCTGAGACAGGCCCTACGCCACCTCGTGACCGCCCTCGTGGTCACGACGCTCGCCGTCACCACCCTCCTCACGGCGGGGGCGACTCCCTCCCGGGCCGCCGCAGTGACCTGGACGCCCAAACCCGCCCCGATGACCACGCCCTGGACCGACCAGGTCTCCGTGGACCACCCCCTGCCCGAATACCCCCGACCGCAGCTCACCCGGCCCGACTGGGCCAACCTCAACGGCATCTGGGACTTCGCCGTCACCGACCGCGACGCCCCGCAGCCCACGACGTTCGGCGAGCGGATCCGCGTACCGTTCGCCCCCGAGTCCGCGCTCTCCGGCATCCAGCGCAAGATCACCGGGGAGGACAGGCTCTGGTACAAGCGCACCTTCACCGTGCCCGCCGGCTGGAGCGGCCGACGCGTCCAGCTCGACTTCGGCGCCTCCGACTGGGAGACGACCGTCTGGATCAACGGCCGGCAGGCAGGCGCCGTGCACCGCGGCGGCTACGACGCCTTCTCGTACGACATCACGCCCCTGCTGAACGCCGGCACCAACACCGTCGTCGTCTCCGCGTACGACCCGACGGAGACCGGCGGCCAGGCCATCGGCAAACAGCGCATCCAGGACGTCACCCCGCACGCCGGCCGGAGCATCGTCTACACCGCCTCCTCCGGCATCTGGCAGACCGTCTGGCTTGAGCCGACCGCGGCGGCGCACATCACCCGGCTCGACCTGGTCCCGCACCTGGAGGACGGCACGCTGCACGTGACCGTGCGCGGCAGCGGAGCCGGTGGCGCGGCCGTGAAGGTCACCGTCTCCAGCGGCGGCACGCCGGTCGGCAGCGCCGACGGAACGGTCGGCACCGAATTCGCCGTACCGGTGCCGAACACCCACCTGTGGTCACCCGACGACCCCTTCCTGTACGACGTCACGGCCCAGCTGACCGGCAGCCCGGGCCGCGACAGGGTCGGCGGCTACGCCGGTATGCGCTCGATCGCCGTGAAGGACGTGAACGGCGTCCGCAGGCCGGTCCTCAACGGCCGGTTCGTCTTCCAGACCGGCACCCTCGACCAAGGGTTCTGGCCGGACGGCGTCTACACCGCCCCCACCGACGCGGCCCTCAAGTCCGACCTGCAGAAACACAAGGACCTGGGCTTCAACATGGTCCGCAAGCACATCAAGGTCGAACCGCAGCGCTGGTTCTACTGGGCGGACCGGCTCGGTCTGCTGGTGTGGCAGGACATGCCGTCCATGGACAGCGGCAGGACACCGGACAGCGCGGCCCGCACCCAGTGGGAGAGCGAGTACAAGACCATCATCGACCAGCACCGCAGCTCGCCCGCTCTCGTGCAGTGGGTCGACCAGAACGAGGGCTGGGGCCAGTACGACCAGGCACGCATCGCGGACATGGTCAAGGCGTACGACCCCTCGCGCCTGGTCGACAACATGAGCGGCGTCAACTGCTGCGGCGCCCAGGACGGCGGCAACGGCGACGTCGTCGACAACCACAACTACGTCGGACCGGGCAACACGCCGGCCGAGTCGGTGCGCGCCTCGGTGCTGGGGGAGTACGGCGGCCTCGGCTACCGGGTCGCCGGGCACGAGTGGTATCCGGGCGGCGGTTTCAGCTACGAGGACCAGCCGAGCCTGTCCGCGCTCGACAACCGGCTCGTCGGGCTGCTCGACGGCATCCGGGAGAACGCCATGCCCGCCGGGGGTCTCTCCGCCTCCGTCTACACGCAGATCACCGACGTCGAGAACGAGGCCAACGGGCTGATGACCTACGACCGCCAGGTCCTCAAGGTCGACGCGGCCCGCGTCCGCGCGGCCAACCAGGCGCTCATCGCCGCCTCCCGCACCATCGGCCCGCCGGTGAAGCTGCCGCTGGAGCAGTACGTGTCGATCCGCGTCACGACACCCGGCTACACCGACCGCTACATCCGGCACTACGACGGGCTCGGCTACACCGAGGTGGTCGGCTCCGGCAGCAGCGACCTGCTGAAGCAGGACGCCACCTGGAAGGTCAAGCCGGGCCTGGCGAACAAGCTCTGCTACTCCTTCGAGTCGCGCAACTATCCGGGTGAGTACCTGCGCCACCGCGACTTCCGCGTGCGCCGCGAGGCGGGCGACGGCTCCGCGCTGTACAAGGCCGACGCGACCTGGTGCCCGGTCCAGGGCAATGGCGGCATCAGGCTCTCCGCGGCCGGCTTCCCCGGCCAGTACCTGCGGCACATCGACGCCGAACTCTGGCTGGCCCAACGGGACGGCACGCACGCCTGGGACAACCCGAGCACCTTCACGGAGGACACCACCTGGGCCGTCGAAGCCCCCTGGGCGCCCTGACGGCTCGATACGCCGCGACGCGGGTCCGCGCGCCCGAGGGTTCCTCCCTCGGGCGCACCCCCGTCTCGTCAGGAGCGACACGGGGCGCGTACGCCCCGGCGAGTACACCGGGTTACTCCCCGTGCCAGACGTCACCGCCGAGCTGCTGCGGCACCGTGTCACCCATGAAGCTGACCCGACCCGCGCGCCGGGCATCCCTCGTCGTCCACGTGGTCGCCTCCGCGAGCTGGCTGGGGCTCACGCTCGGTCTGCTCGCCCTGGCCGTCACCGCCACCATGACCGGATCGGCGGTGCCCGCCGAGGCGTCCGTCCGAGCCATGAAGCTCTTCGCGGACTGGCTGCTGCTCCCCGTCGCGTTCCTGACCTTCGGCAGCGGCGTCCTGCTGTCCGTGGGCACCCAGTGGGGACTGGCCCGGCACCGATGGGTCCACACGAAGTTCTGGCTGACCCTCGCCACCATCGCCGCCACGGCGTTCGCGCTGCGCCCGGGCGTGAACTCCGCGATCGCCGACATGGCGGCGGGCGGACCACCGGCCGGACCCCGCGATCTCCTGCCCGGCCCGATCGTGTCGCTGAGCGCCTACGTCTTCATGACGGCGATCTCGGTCCTCAAGCCCTGGGGACTCACTCGGCGCGGCAGAAACCACCGGGGCCTGCGTCCCGCATGACCAGGCACGGGCCGGATCGGGGTCAGAAGGTTCCCAGGTCGGCGGACAGCCAGTGCTCGGGCCGCATGTAGATGATGAAGTGCTCGGCGAGCTGGTTCCGGTCGAACTCCACGTACGCGGCGACCTTCTCCTCCGGGATGTACCGCGCGGCCATCTCCCAGGTGTGTTCGTCGCTGTCGGGGGCCGTTCTGGTGACCGGCCCCTCCACCCACACGTAGCGCGTGGTGGGTTGCGTACGCTGCACCATCAGGCTGAAGCGTCCCGCGGAGCGGATCGCCCGCGCCTTTCTGGAATCGGGTCCCGTACGGACCCACAGTTCGCCACCCGGCGTGTACTGGTACCAGATGGGCACGGTCAGCGGGGCGCGGCCCGGTCGGTCGACCACGGACAGTGCCCCGATATGAGGCTCCGCCAGAAACTGCTCTCGCTCTTGTGGGGAGAGTGTCATGGGGCCGACCCTAGTCGGCTCCGCGCTCCATGACGCGTCGGGCCGCCTCGGCCTCCGCCGCCGGTGGGGACAACTCGTCGAGCGTGTCCAGCTCGTCGTCCGCTTCCAGTTCCCGCTCCCACGCCGCCGCGAGCTGCTCCTGCTCCTCGCGTGGCTTCGCGCCGACGGCCTCCCGGTGCTCGGGGTCCAGCGCGGCCAGGAATCGTTCGACCGAGTCCTTCGGCATGCAGTGCTCCTTGTCGCCGCTGACGGTGCCGCTCCGGCCCAGCATGGCCAACCAGGAACGTACCGGCGGCCCGACACGGCCCGGGACCACCCTGATGGCTCCGAAGGGGGAGGGGGCGAAGAGCCAAAAGGCGCGATCACCCGTGTGGAGGTCTCGCGTGTTCGTGCGTTTCCTTCGGCCTTGTGGCGAGAATCCCGCGTCTTCGCTGTTCCTGGTGGCTAGTCTCGCCCCGTAGGAGGCCCAGCAGCTCGCACATCGGGGCCCGAGCCGAGGACTGGATCATGACATTCGCCGACTACCAGAGCGAGATCTACTTCAACGGACTGTTCGGTGTGGCCCCGCGGCTGCCGATGAGCTACGCCGAGCTGGAGCCGCCGGCCCAGGCCGCGATGCCCCCCTCGATCCGGTCCTACGTAGCCGGCGGCGCCGGGGACGAGCACACCCAGCGGGCCAACGTCACCGCCTTCCAGCAGTGGGGCCTCGTCCCGCGCATGCTGGTCGGCGCGGCCGAGCGGGACCTGTCGATCGACCTGTTTGGCATGCACCTGCCGTCACCGGTGTTCATGGCCCCGATCGGCGTGATCGGGCTGTGCGCGCAGGACGGCCACGGCGACCTCGCCACCGCCCGCGCCGCCGCCCGGACCGGCGTGCCGATGGTCGCCTCCACCCTGACCGTCGACCCGATGGAGGAGGTGGCCGCCGAGTTCGGCGACACCCCCGGCTTCTTCCAGCTGTACACCCCCACCGACCGGGAACTGGCCGAGAGCCTGGTCCACCGCGCCGAGAAGGCCGGGTTCAAGGGCATCGTGGTCACTCTCGACACCTGGATCACCGGCTGGCGCCCCCGCGACCTGGGCGTCAGCAACTTTCCCCAGCTACGCGGCCACTGTCTGGCCAACTACACCAGCGATCCGGTCTTCCGCTCGCGCCTCGCCAAGTCCCCCGAGGATGATCAGGCAGCCGCGGTGATGCACTGGGCGAAGACCTTCGGCAACCCCCTGACCTGGGACGACCTGCCCTGGCTGCGGTCGATCACCGACCTTCCGCTGATCCTCAAGGGCATCTGCCACCCCGACGACGCCCGCCGCGCCAAGGACGCGGGCGTGGACGGCATCTACTGCTCCAACCACGGCGGCCGGCAGGCCAACGGCGGACTGCCCGCGCTGCACTGCCTGCCCGGCGTGGTCGAGGCCGCCGGGGACCTGCCCGTCCTGTTCGACTCCGGCGTCCGCTCCGGCACCGACATCGTCAAGGCCCTCGCCCTGGGCGCGACCGCCGTCGGCGTCGGCCGCCCCTACGCCTACGGCCTCGCCCTGGACGGCACCGACGGCATCGTCCACGTCCTGCGCTCCCTGCTCGCCGAAGCCGACCTCCTCATGGCCGTCGACGGCTACCCCACGCTGGCCGACCTCACGCCGGACACCCTCCAGCGCATCGGCTGACACGAGAAGATCCGTACCCCACAGCTCGTCGCCCCGCGGCGGCCGGACCGGTCAGGTCTGCCGGGCGTGGACGGGGTCGTTGGCGACCTCCTCCGGGCACTTGCGGTGCGGCCGGCTCGAACGCCGGTCACGCCGCCAGTCGAATATCGCGAGAGCCAGGGACGTCGCCATGCCCACGAGGGCGGCGCACAGCGCGGTGACGAGCGCGCCGCGGAAGTCGTGGCTCCTGTCGAGCACCAGGTAGAACAGGCCGGGCAGAGCGGCCGTACCCAGCGCGGCGCCCAGCCGCTGCCCGGTCTGCAGGGCGCCGCCCGCCGCGCCCGCCATGCGCACGGGCACGTCCCGCAGGGTCATGGTGATGTTGGGGGAGACCACGAAGCCACTGCCGACGCCGCCGAGGAACAGCACCGGGGCGGCGACCCAGGGGGCGGTGTGGAGCGGCGCGAAGCGGAGCAGCAGCGCGGCGCCGCCCAGGCCGACGATCACGCCCGTGAGGCCGCACACGGTGAGCACACGGCCGTACCTGTCCACCAGCCGGCCGGCGACCACGGCCGCGCTCGCCGAACCGAGGGCGAACGGGGTCACGGCGAGCCCGGACCGCAGCGGAGAGAAGTCGAGTCCGCGCTGGTAGAAGAGGGCGAAGACCAGCCAGACGCCGCTGAAGCCGACGAAGTACAGCGTGCCGATGCCGGCCCCGATGGCGTAGCCGCGCACGGTGGTGAACAGACGCGGGTCGAGCAGCGGCTGACCGCCCCGGGCGACGAGGCGGCGCTGCCACCGCGTGAACACGGTCAGGACCACGGCACCGACGAGGAACAGCCACCACACCCGGCCGATGCCGCCGGAGTCCGCCAGGACCAGCGGATACATGAGCGCGAGGACACCGAGGCCGAGCAGCAGGACCCCGGGGACGTCCACGTGGCCGCCCCGCCCGGAACGCTCGGTGCGGGGCAGCAGGCGGCGGCCGAGGAGCACGGCGAGGATGCCGATGGGCACGTTGACGTAGAAGATCCACCGCCAGCCCTGCGCGCCGGAGGCGAGGGCGAGGATGACGCCGCCGGTGATGGGGCCGGTGGCGGAGGAGATGCCGACGGTGGCGCCGAAGAAGCCGAAGGCTCGGCCGCGCTCGGCGCCCCGGAACATCTGCTGGATGAGCGCCGAGTTCTGCGGAGCCATGAAACCGGCCGCCAGGCCCTGGGCCAGGCGGGCCACCACCAGCAGCGTGATGTCCGGCGCCGCCCCGCAGGCCGCGCTGAACATCACGAAGCCGCTGAGGGCCAGCAGGAAGATGCGGCGCCGGTCCAGGGCGTCGCCGAGGCGGCCGGCGGTGACGAGGGCGAGAGCGAAGGCCAGGGCGTATCCGGAGACCACCCACTGCACCTGCGCGGGAGAGGCGTGCAGGTCACGCTGGATGGTGGGCAGGGCGACCGCCACGATCGTGACGTCGAGCAGGCTCATGAATCCGGCCACCAGAGTGACCCACAGGGCACGCCATCTGTTCGGATCCGGCTCGTACCCGTCCTCCTGAGCGCCCCGGTCCCGACCGCCTGACGCTGACGTCGACACTGTCACCTGGGACTCCTCTCACCAGGGCCGCACGCAGGCGAACCAGGTTCCCCCGCCGGGTACGGACACACATACCCCAGCCTGCTACGGAACCCGCCCGGACCGCTGCCCGAGCCGCTGATCGACAAGGCGCAGCCGGCCGGCGCCGGCGCCGCCCTCCCCCCGGCGCGTCGGCGGGATGCGGGGCGCCGCAACCGGGCGACGACGGACCTCGTGCCGTCGGGCGAGCGCGGGCGTCGGCGCCCTGTCGCGAGACCGCCGCACCGGCGTGGTCCGGCTCAGGTCTCACGCAGCGGCGCGTACACCGACGGGTCCAGCCCGAACGTCCAGGCGACCCCCTGCCGCGCCGTCCGGGTCGTCGGCGGCACCCGCAGCCAGTAGGTGCGGTGGGAACCGTCCGGCTCCGGTGTGGAGTTGAGCACCTCCACCATCACCACCGGCTCGTCCCCGTCGAGGTCGATCCGCCACAGGGTGCCGGTCTCGTCCGTGTGCACCGGGCGAGCGCCCGAGTCGGCCAGGTAACGGTCGTAGCCGTAGAACTCCAGCATCACCCGGCGCAGTTCGGCGTTCTCCTCGGACCGGATGCGCTCCGGCGTGAGCGTGCGCAGCTCCTCGACGAAGGACGCCTGGACCGGCATGCCCCGCCACGCGTGCAGGGCGAACCCGTCGGGGAACGCGAGCGCCGGGCCGTCGCCGCGGTCGAGCCGGCCCGCCTCGTCCCGGTGCAGCGCCGAGGGCCGCTCGCAGACGACGGCCACCTTCTCGAACGGCCACCACCAGCCCGCGCTGCGGCACACCTCGGCGAGCCCGTCGAGGGGACCCTCCTGGCCGGCGAACGCCGCGAGCCACGGCGCGTCGTGCTGCCCCAGGACCGCGTCCAGCAGCGCGAGCCGGACCTCCGCGTCCCCGCCCAGCTCGTCCAGCACACCCGCCCGGATCCGGTCGACCAGCGCCTGGGTGAGATCCCACAGCCGCCCGCCGGTGGCCGACCAGTGCGCCGCCCATCCGGCGGCGCCCAACTCCTCGTGCAGCCGCCGCCGTTCGTCCGCCCACGGCGCGTTGCGCACCGCCTCGCGCACACTCGGCCCCTTGTCCGGCAAGGCCCGCACCAGGGTGACTCCCTCGCACGGCGAGCCCGCCCACACCACGCGCTCCGGCTCGGGCAGCCCCGCCTGCCGGTAGGCCGAACGGATTCCCGCCTCCGCCCTCTTCCGGTCGGCCGGCGCCGTCGAGGCGGCCCACGCGCGCCACCGCGCGACCCCGTCCCGCCCGGTCCCGGCCTCAGCCACCGCCGGCGCTTCCACCTGCGTCATCGTCCGCTCCCCGTCTCTCAGTCCGCCACGATCCGCACGGAACCGGGCACGTACTCCCGCTGCCGCACCACCCGGTACCACCCCGCCGGCAGGGCTATCGGCGCGTGCTCCTCGTGCACGACCCGCCCGCCCTTGGGCAGATGCAGCAGCATCGGACCGAACGGCCCCGGCTCGCGCACCAGATCACCCGGTCCCACGACGGCATGCGCGTGCCCCGTGACCTCGCCCAGGGCCAGGACCAGCCGGCCCCGCCCGTCCCTCCGCTCCCGCGGCGCGCCCGCGACATGAGCCGGAACCGCCTCGTCGGCCACGGGCACGAGCAGGACGTCTCCCTGCCGGTACATGAATGCTCCCCTCGCCGCGGTGCACACCGCACCGCTTCCGTGACAGCGACAGTAGGGGCCGCCACTGACAACGCCCCGAAGGTGCCCCCGCCGCCCCTCGTTGTCAGTGGCTGTTGGTAGAACTGCGGACATCAGCCCGCTTTCACTCCAGTTCCGGGAGCAGCAGCATGACCCTTGGTGACGACCCGCAGGCCTTCCACGGGCTGCCCGTGTTCACGTTCCCCGGCCCGGACTCGAAGAAGGACCTGCCCGAACCGGAGGCGGTCGCCTGGCGCGTCGCCACCGTCGTCTACGAACCCGACGAGGAATGGGAGGCCGTGTTCGCCCGCTTCCTGGACACGGTCGACACCACCCGCGTCCGCGCGCTGATCGTCGGCGCCTGGCAGGACGCGTACGACAGCGACCCGTCCACCGTCATCGAGGCGCTGCTGGCCGCCCGGGACCGCCTTCCCGCCCTGCGCGCGATATTCCTGGGCGACATGGAGTCCGAGGAGTGTGAGATCTCCTGGATCAACCAGACGGATGTCACGCCGCTCCTGACCGGCTTCCCCGACCTGGTGGAGTTCGGCGTCCGCGGCGGATCGGGCCTGGAGTTCCCCGCCCTGCGCCACACCGCGCTGCGCAAACTGACGATGGAGACCGGCGGGCTGCCCGTGCAGGTCGTGCGCGGAGTCGGCGCCAGCGACCTGCCCGCCCTGGAGCACCTCGACCTGTGGCTCGGCACGCCCGACTACGGCGGCGACAGCGAGGCCGCCGACCTGGAGCCCCTCCTGTCCGGGGCCCGCCTGCCCCGCCTCAGGCATCTCGCGCTGCGCAACAGCGAGATGCAGGACGCCGTCGCCGCGGCCGTCGCGTCCGCGCCGGTGGTGGCCCGCCTGGAGACGCTGGACCTCTCCATGGGCATCCTGACCGACGAGGGCGCGGCAGCCCTCCTCGGCGGCCAGCCCCTGACCCACCTGAAGAAGCTCGACCTGCACTACCACTACGTCAGCGACCCCCTGCTGGACCGCATCCGGCAGACCCTGGAGCCCGCGGGCGTCGAGGTGAACCTCGACCGCGACGACGCCGACTGGGACGAGGACGAGGACGGCACGGTGTGGCGCTACGTGTCCGTGGGTGAGTGAGTGACCCCGCAAGACCGAGGCGCCCACGCGCGACCGGCCGGCGCCGTGCGGTTCGCGGTGGTCGGCAATCCCGAGAACCGTCGCGTCGCGCTCTTCGACCAGGCGGTGCGCGCGGCCGGCCTGCCCGCCCCGCGCGTCGTCGACTGGGCGCACGTGCTGCGCACCGGCGGAGCCGACTTCGCCGCCGACGAACTCGTCCGGCTCGACTCGCCGGGCGAGAACGCGGACGTCGACCGGCTGCTGCGCGGTGCCGAGGACCCCACCCGGGTGGAGGGCTCGGCCCGCTGGTACGCCACGTTGATGTCCGCGCAGCGCGGCCTGCGCGGCGGCATCCGCCTGGACGACCCGGACGAGCTCGCCGTCCTGTTCGACAAGCGCCGCTGCCACGCCGTGCTGGCCGGCGCGGGCGTGCCCGTTCCGCACTCACCCACCTCCGGCGCGGAGGCACCGCCCGTGCGCGGCTGGGACGACGTACGCGCCCGGATGGCGGAGCACCGGATGCCGCGGCTGTTCGTGAAGCTCGCGCACGGATCGTCCGCCTCCGGTGTGCTCGCGATCGAGTCGGCCGGCGGCGGCCGGATCCGGGCCACCACCTCCGTCGAACTCGCCCCGGACGGGCGGCTGTTCAACTCACTGCGGGTCCGGCGCTACGACGACGAGCGGCAGATCGCCGCCATCGTCGACACGCTCGCCCCCGACGGCCTCCACCTGGAGCGCTGGCTGCCCAAGGCCTCCCAGCAGGGGCGCGCCGCCGACCTGAGGATCGTCGTGGTGGCCGGGAAGGCCACCCACGCCGTCGTACGCACCAGCAGCTCCCCGCTGACCAACCTCCACCTCGGCGGCCGGCGAGGAGACCTCGACGCCGTCCGCGCCGCAGTGGAGACGGCAGGTGGCCGCTGGGCCGATGTCCTCGGCGTGTGCGAACAGGCCGCGGCCTGCTTCCCGCGCACCTTGTGCGTCGGAGTGGACCTGCTGCCCGCGACCGGCTGGCGCCGCATGGCCGTCGGCGAGGTCAACGCCTTCGGCGACCTGCTGCCCCGGCTCACCGGACTGCCCGGCAGCGGCGCCGAGGGCCTCGACACCTACGCGGCCCAGGTCGCCGCCGCCCTCGCCCGGCACACGCCCCCACCCCACCCCCACCAGAACGAAACGGGAACCGCTCATGCCATCGCCTGACCCGACGCCTCCGCACCTGCCTCCGGGCCGGGCCGGGCAACCGGACATGACCCGGATCGTCGGCAGCCACGACCTCCTGCTCGTCACCCTCGACACCCTGCGCCACGACGTGGCGGCCGAGCTGGCGGCGGCGGGCCGCATCCCGAACCTGGCCCGCCACCTCCCTGGCGGCCACTGGGAGGAGCGGCACGCCCCCGGCAGCTTCACCTACGCCTCCCACCAGGCCATCTTCGCCGGATTCCTGCCGACACCGGCGGCACCCGGCCCGCACCCGCGCCTGTTCGCCGCGCGCTTCGCGGGCAGCGAGACCACCGCCGACGGCACCTTCGTGTACGACACGCCGGACCTCGTCTCCGGTCTCGCCGGGGCCGGCTACCACACGGTGTGCATCGGGGGAGTGGGCTTCTTCAACAAGCAGGGCCCGCTGGGCTCGGTCCTGCCCGGGCTCTTCCACGAGTCCCACTGGGAAACGGAGTTCGGCGTCACGTCCCCCACGTCCTTCGAGGCGCAGGTGACACGTGCCGAGCAGGTCGTCCGCCGACTCCCCGCCGACCAGCGGCTGTTCCTCTTCGTCAACGTGTCCGCCCTGCACCAGCCGAACTGGTTCCACCTGCCCGGCGCCACCCGGGAGGCCGGCGACACCCGCGCGACGCACGCCGCCGCGCTGGAGTACGTGGACCGGCACATAGGCCGCCTGTTCGCCGCGGCGAGCAGCCGCCGCCGCTGCTTCGCCATCGTCTGCTCCGACCACGGCACCGCCTACGGGGACGGCGGCTACACCGGACACCGCCTCGGTCATGAATCCGTGTGGACGGTGCCCTACACGCACTTCTTCCTCGACCACGGTCAGGACCGGAAGCCCGGCCAGGACCAGGAACTCACGCCCGCCGAGGCCACCCGATGACGCTCGCCACCCAGCCCACCGCCGTCAGCCCGTACCAGAGCTACGTCTACGCCTACCCCCACAAGACCGCCTACCGTCGTCTGCCCGACCGCCCCGCGCTCACCACCCTGTGGGAGCGGGAGCCCAAGGACGCGCTCTCCCTCTACCTGCACGTGCCGTTCTGCGAGGTCCGCTGCGGCTTCTGCAACCTGTTCACCCGGATCGGTGCCCCCGACGGCCTCACCACCGCCTACCTCGACGCCCTGGAACGGCAGGCGACGACGGTCCACGCGGCCCTCGGCGACACGGCCGGCGACGTCCGCTTCGTGACGGCCGCGTTCGGCGGCGGTACCCCCACCTTCCTCACCGCCACCGAACTTGAGCGCCTGTGCGACATAGCCGAGCACCGGATGGGCGCCGACCTGAGCGCCGTCCCGCTCTCCGTCGAGGCGTCACCCGCGACGGCCACCGCCGACCGTCTGACGGTCCTGGCCGACCGGGGCACCACCCGGCTCAGCCTCGGCGTCCAGAGCTTCGTCGACACCGAGGCCCGCGCGGCGGTACGCCCGCAACGCCGTAGCGACGTGGAAGCCGCCCTCGGCCGGGTCCGAGACGCGGACATCCCGGTCCTCAACATCGACCTCATCTACGGCATCGACGGCCAGACCGACGCCACCTGGCTCCACTCCCTGAACGCCGCCCTCGCCTGGCACCCGGAGGAGCTGTACCTCTACCCCCTCTACGTCCGCCCCCTCACCGGCCTCGACCGCCGTCACCCCGGCCCGGACCCGGCCTGGGACGAGCAACGGCTGCGCCTGTACCGCCTCGGGCGCGACCACCTCCTCGCACACGGCTACGTCCAGCACTCGATGCGCATGTTCCGCCGTGCGGACGCCCCGCCGCAGGGCGCGGACGACTACGCCTGCCAGACCGACGGCATGATCGGCCTCGGCTGCGGCGCCCGCTCGTACACGGCCGATCTGCACTACTCCTTCGACTACGCCGTCGACATGCACGAGATCCGCGCCATCATCGACGACTACGTGTCCCGCCCCGCCGCCGACTTCGCCCACGCGGAGTACGGCCGCCGTATGACACCCGACGAGGCACGCCGGCGCCACCTCCTGCAGTCCCTGCTCCAGACGGAGGGCCTGACCGTCGCCGACTACCGGTCACGCTTCGGCAGCGACCCCGCCGACGACTTCGGCCCCGAGCTGAGCCGCTTCGCCGACCGCGGCTGGCTCGCGGAGGACGGCGATCCGCAGCTGCTGCGCCTGACGGCGGAGGGCGTGGCACACTCCGACGCGATAGGCCCGGAGCTGTTCTCCCCGGCCGTACGGGCCGCGATGGCCGCGTACGAGCGCAAGTAGGCCGCCCGCATGGACCTGACGATCCTCTACCGCGGCCCACTCGCCTCCTGCGACTACGACTGCCCGTACTGCCCGTTCGCGAAGCGGCGCGACAGCACGGACCAGCTGCGCGCCGACCGGGCGGCCCTGGACCGCTTCACCGCGTGGGCCACCGCCCAGACCGGCGACCGCCTCTCGGTCCTCTTCACCCCGTGGGGCGAGGGCCTGGTCCGCTCCTGGTACCGGCGGGCCCTGGTGGACCTGTCCCGGCTGCCGCACGTACGGCGCGTCGCCATCCAGACCAACCTCAGCTGCCGCACGGACTGGCTGGGCGACGCCGACCCCGACACCGTGGCTCTGTGGTGCACGTACCATCCCGGTCAGACCCCGTACGACCGCTTCCTGGCGAAGTGCCGCGATCTCGCGGAGCGAGGCATCCGCCACAGCGTCGGCATCGTGGGCCTGCCCGACCACCTGCAGCACGCCCGCCGGCTGCGCGCCGACCTGCCCGACCACGTCTACCTCTGGGTGAACGCCGCCGAGGGCCACACCTACACCGACGCGGAGGCCGCCGCGTGGACAAACCTGGACCCGCTGTTCCCCTACAGCCGCCACCCGCACGCCAGCGCCGGACTGCCCTGCCGCACCGGCGAGTCGGTCGTCTCGGTCGACGGCGAGGGCACCGTCCGCCGCTGCCACTTCGTCCGCACCGAACTCGGCAACCTCTACGATGGCTCCTACCGGGCAGCCCTCCGCCCGCGCCCCTGCCCGCTGGCCGTGTGCGACTGCCACATCGGCTACGTCCACCTCGAAACGCTCCCGCTGTACGACGTGTTCGCAGGCGGCGTCCTGGAGCGCATACCGGCGGCGGGGCACGGGGGACCGGCGCGCCGCGCCGCCGGGTAGGTGCCCGTGCCCGGGGCGGACGGCAGCGGTGCGGACCGCGGGTCGGCGCCGCGGCCCGCACCGCAGGGACGGGCTGGACCGTGCGAGAGGCGTCAGCCGGGCTCGCTCACCGGGCTCAGTCCGTCTGGCCGATCCGGGCGAGGGCCTTGGCGAGGCCGTTGGCCCACAGCTGGTTGACCCGGGCGCGCTCGGTGGCGTTCGGGTACCGGTTGGTGCAGGACGTGCCGGGGCCGCCGCCGGACATCAGCTCGCTGCACGGGCCGCTGTAGTGGTCGGGCAGGCCCAGCACATGGCCGGTCTCGTGCGCGGCGACGCGGATCGAGTCGTACTGCCGGTTCTGCGCGTAGTCCAGGAAGATGTAGCCGCGGCCGTGGCCGTCGGTGGACGCGTACGACCCGCGCGGGTCGTTGCCCTCGTAGTAGGCGAAGTCGCCCGAGCCCGAGGTGGCCTGGAGCTTCACGTTCGACACGGAGCTGTTCCAGATGGAGGCGGCGCTCGATATCTGGGAGCGGAAGCTCGGGGCCTGCCCGGCGTTGTAGTAGACGGTCACCACCTTCAGGGAGGGCTGGGCGGCCTGCCGCTTCGCGACCGACTTCAGCACGGCGTCGTAGAACGCCTTGTTGCCGGCACTCTCGGCCGAGCCCGTGTAGCCGACGCTGGGGGCGTGGGCGGGGGCTTGTGCGGTGTCCTGGGCGCTCGCCGGGCTCACGGTGCCGAGCGCGGCGGAGGCCAGACCGAGACCGAGTGCGAGGGCCACGAGTCTCCTGGAGTTCTTCGAACCGGTGCTCTGGCGGAACGACGCCATGGGGGGCTCCTACTCGTTCTGTGGGGTGGAACGATCGGTTGCCAGTGAGTCTCGGACAGGCCAACGGGTCGGCGGATGATGGCAATCGGGGATAGCACGGGGCTATCGGTGGCCAACTCGTCCGCTTTCGTTGGAACTTGAACATCTGGTGTCGTGCACCTGTCCGCCCTACGCTCCCCCCATGGAGCTGGAGGTGAGGCACCTGCGCGTTCTCTGTGCCATCGCCGACACCGGCAGTCTGCACAAAGCGGCCCGGCAACTCGGCATGGCGCAGCCCTCGTTGAGCACCCAGCTGCGGCGCATCGAGAACGCACTCGGCGCCCAGCTCTTCGTGCGCACCCGGACCGGCTGCCGGCCCACACCGCTGGGGCTGGCGGTGCTGAGCCGGGCCAGGCCGCTGGTGGCGGAGTTCGCGGCGATCGTGACCGAGACCAGGGCGGCCGCTGCCCGTGCCGCCGGCGGTTTCCAGCTGCGCATCGGCGCCACCGCGAGTCGCGCCATCCCGGGCTGGCTACGCCTGCTGAGGGCGCGAGTCCCGCGGATCGAACCGACGTTGCAGATGAACGTGTCCGCCAACGCCCTGCTGGGCATGGTCGCCACGGGCCGGCTCGACATGGCCTTCGTGCACGAGGTCGAGGGCAGTCCGCTGCGCATCCCGCCGGGGCTGAGCCTGCGGGTGCTCGTCGAGCGCGAACCGCAGTTCGTCACGCTCGCCGCGGACCATCCGGCGGCCGCACGGCGGCAGGTGAGCCTTGCCGACCTGGCCGGCGACCGCTGGATGGTCGACTCCACGGTGGACGGCGAATGGGACGCCCTCTCCCGGGTGCTGCGCGCGGCCGGCCTGGACTCCGACATACTGCACGGCGACTACCTCACCGCGTACTCGCTGGCCGCCATCGGCGAGGTGGTCACCGTCAGCCAGCCGACCGCCCTGCCCCGCCCCGACTGCGCGATCCGCCCCCTGGAGGGCGACCCGATCGGCGTACGCCTGCTCCTGGCGGCCCGTACAGAGGCCGAACTGGACGATGCCTACCCGGAGTTGGAGGAGGCCTACTGGACGGTCGCGCGTGACGCCCCGGCCTACCGCGACTGGCTGGCGCGGGCGCGCCGGCCCACCGGCCCACGCCCTGAAGCGTTGTTCACACCGCTGAGGGTGGCCGGCCGCCGAGTGCGGTGAGGAGGCGCGCGCAGCGGGCCGTCATCTCGGTCGCGGTCTGCTCCGGATGGTCCGACCACCAGCGCATGACGGCCGTCACGGCGTACTGCCAGACGTCGTTGAGGAGTTCGTGGTCGAGCGGGTCGTCGTGTCCCGCGCGAGTGAGGAGCTGGGCGGCACCCGCGGCGCCCATGGCGGCGAGGCGTCCGCGGTAGAGGCGCACTGCGTCGCGCAGTTCGCCGATCGGGGGCAGGGCCGGGTCGTAGAGGACGGACCAGGCGTGCCGGCGCCGCTCGACCGCGGTGAAGAGCGCGCCGAGGGTGTCCAGCGCGTGATCGGTGGAGCCGCTGCGGGACCGGGCGGCGGCCACGGCGTCCACCAGCAGGCCGCCGACCTCGTGGACGCAGGCGAGGTACAGGCCGTCCTTGGAGTCGAAGTAGCTGTAGACCAGCGGTTTGGAGATTCCCGCGCGCTGCGCGACGGCGGCGACGGACACGCCCGCGTAGCCGTGCGCGCCGAACTCCTCCACGGCTACGTCGATGATCTGCCGCTCCCGGTCCGCGCGGGAGACACCTTTGGTACCGGCCTTGCCCATGCGGTCCACTGTAGCCCACCATATGACCCCTCGGTAATTTACCCATCGGTCAATTCAGGGGAGTGCGGCGTCATGACACGGTCGTGGTGGGGCTGGGGAAACGTCGAGGACGCGGTGCGCGGAGCCGAACTCACCGCGCTGCTGGCCCGCGTACAGGCGCTGACGCCGGGCGATCTGACGGACCACCAGCCGCCGGCCATCGCCTCGCTCGGCCTGCCCGCACCCCGGGTGACCCCACCCGCCTCCCTCGCCGGCCTGTGCTCCGCCGACCCGGCCGACCGCGCCGCGCACGCACACGGCAAGGCGTTCAGGGACGTCGTACGCAATCTGCACGGCGAGCTGCGCCACGTACCGGACCTCGTGGCGCGGCCCCGCGACGAGCGTGAGGTGACCGACCTCCTCGACTGGTGCACCCGGGAGGGCATCGCCGTGGTCCCGTTCGGCGGCGGCACCTCCGTGGTCGGCGGCGTCGAGCCGCGGTGCGACGGCCACCCCGCCGTGGTCACTGTGGACCTGGGCCGCATGGACCGGGTCCTGGAGATCGACCGGACGAGCCGCGCCGCGCGGATCCAGACCGGCGTGCTCGGCCCGCATCTGGAGAGTCAGCTCAGCCCGCACGGGCTGACGCTGCGTCACTTCCCGCAGTCCTTCGAGTTCTCCACGCTCGGCGGCTGGCTCGCGACACGCGCCGGCGGCCACTACGCGACGCTGTTCACGCACATCGACGACCTGGTCGAGTCGCTGCGGGTGATCACCCCGAGCGGGGTCAGCGCGTCGCGACGGTTGCCGGGCTCCGGCGCGGGGCCGTCGCCGGACCGGCTCTTCCTGGGCAGCGAGGGAACACTGGGCGTCATCACCGAGGCATGGATGCGCCTGCGGGAAAGGCCCCGCTGGCGCGCCAGGGCGTCGGTACGCTTCGGCGACCACGCGGCGGCGGTGGCAGCCACCCGCGCGATCGCGCAGAGCGGGCTGAACCCGGCCAACTGCCGCCTGCTGGACGCGGCCGAATCGTTGATCAACGCGGGCGTGAGCGTGGGCGGCGGGGTACTCGTCCTCGCCTTCGAGTCCGCCGACCATCCGGTGCGCCACAGCCTGGAGCGGGCCCTGGAACTGTGCCGCGACCACGGCGGAGAACCGTCCGCCGCCACCCGGGGCGAGTCCGGCCGGGACTCCGACCAGGAGCCGGGCGAGGCCACGGCCGGTGGATCCGTCACGGAGGCGTGGCGCTCGTCGTTCCTGCGGATGCCCTACCAGCGCGACGCCCTGGCCCGGCACGCGATGATCGCCGAGACGTTCGAGACGGCGTGCACCTGGGACACCTTCGACGCGCTCCACCGGGCCGTCACCGAGGCGGCACGGCAGGCCATCCGCGAGGCCACCGGAACGGACGGTGTCGTCACCTGCCGCTTCACCCACGTCTACCCGGACGGACCCGCGCCGTACTTCGGCGTCTACGCGGCCGGCCGCTGGGGCAGCACAGTGGCCCAGTGGGATCACATCAAGGCCGCGGTGTCCGAGGCGATCGAGAGGTCCGGCGGCACGATCACCCACCACCACGCGGTCGGGCGCGACCACCGCCCCTGGTACGACCGCCAGCGCCCCGACCCCTTCGCCGCCGCCCTGTCCGCGGCCAAGGCCGCCCTGGACCCGGCCGGCGTCCTCAACCCTGGAGTGCTCCTCCCGGCGCCGTAGCCGTACAGGGGGCGGCGCCATGGCTGCCCCCATCCCTGGCTGTCGGCGGCGGCAACTAAGCTCCCGCGCATGAGCGAAGCGGGCAGCGACAACAGCGGCAGACGGGTTGTCGACGGGCGGTTCGAGCTGGAGAGACGGCTCGGCGGTGGCGGTATGGGCATGGTCTGGTCGGCACGGGACCTGGTGCTGCACCGGAGCGTGGCCGTCAAGGAGGTCCGCCCGCCCGATCCGGACCTCGCCGAGTACGACCCGGAAGCCGCGCGGATGCTGCGGGAACGGGTCCTGCGGGAGGCCCGTGCCCTGGCCAGGGTCGACCACCCCAACGTGGTGACGATCCACCACATCGTGGACGGCGGCCCGGGAACCTACCCCTGGATCGTCATGGAGCTCGTCACCGGCGGCTCCCTGGCCGACCGGCTCGCCCGTGGCCCGATGGATCCGCGAGAGGCGGCGCTGCTCGGACGGGAGGTGCTGGCGGCGCTGCGCGCGGCGCACGAGGCCGGCATCCAGCACCGTGACGTGAAACCGGCCAACGTCCTGCTGCGACCCGACGGACGCCCGGTGCTCACCGACTTCGGCATCGCGGCGATCCGCGAGTCGACCGCCCTCACCGCCACCGGATCGGTCATCGGCACGCCCGACTACATGGCTCCGGAACGCGTCGCGGGCCATGACGGCGGCCCCGCCTCGGACCTCTGGTCGCTGGGGATGATGCTGTACACGGCGGTGGAAGGCCATCATCCGCTGCGCCGGGGCACGACACTGGCGACGCTCGCCGCGGTCCTCAGCGAGGAGATCCCGCCACCGGTCCGGGCCGGCGCGCTGCGCGAGGTCCTGGTCCGGCTCCTCGTCCGCGAGCCCGCGGCCCGGCCCGGTGCCCCGGAGCTGGAGCGAATGCTGGACACCGCTGCCCGCGCGGCGGAACCACCCACCTCCTATCCACTGCAGCCCCCGCCCGCCGCACCGGCTCCCGGCATGGCGACAGCGCCGCCGGCCGCGCCGCCCTCCGTCCCTTCGACGCCCCCGCCCGCAGCTCAAGCACCGGCGACACACGCGGGGCCGTTCTCCGGGCCGGCGTCCGGTCCGTACGACGCCCGCCCCGCGCACACGGTGTCACCGGGGCCAGAGGACGCGCGTCCCCGGTCCATGACGGTGCCCGTGCGGCCCGGCCGCCGTCGGCGCTGGACGTCGGTGGGTCTGCCCGTCGCCGGAGTGGCGCTGGCCGGCGCCCTCGCATGGACGCTGTGGCCGGACGAGGGCACCCAGGGCTCCCGCGCGACCGGGACCACTGGCTCCGCCGATCCCACCATCAGCGCACCGGCGGACGGCAAACCGGCGGACGGCGGACCGGCCCACTCCGCCTCGCCCGCGGAGCAGGACCGGACCGGCAGGACGGACCTGCTGACCCCGGCCGGCATCCGCACCGCCGTCGACGCCATCGAGAAGCAGACCGGCCGGGACCGGTTCGGCGGCCTCACGGTGTACCCGGGGTACGTCTCGGCCGAGGTGATGGTGCCGGGCAGCGACACCAGGTACGACACGTACACCTATCGGCCCGGGCAGGGTGTGGAGAAGGGCATCATCAGCGCTTCGCTGTCGAGCGACAGCACCCCCGTCACCCTGGACGGATTCGACTGGGACGCGGTGCCGGCGCTGCTCCGCGAAGGTGAGAGGAAGCTGAAGGTCGACGACGTGACCTCCCGCTACCTGGTGATGAACCTGCAGGACAAGGCATTCGGCACACCCGCCGGGATGTCCGTGTACCTCAGCAACGCCTACAACCAGACGGGCTACCTCCAGGCGGACCGCAAGGGAAAGGTGCTGAAGGTCATGCCCAACGACGACTGAGGAACGCCCCGCGGCTTCCGGCCGGTCAGGAGGCCTCGTTCAGCCCTGCTCCCGCTCCACCGGAAGCCACAGCTCGGCGTCGGCCTCGGTCCCGTCCGGGGACAGGCTGGTGCGCAGGACCTCGGGGCCGGGGCGGCTGCGGTAGGGGTTGGACGGGAACCACTGGGTGAACACGTCCCGCCACAGCTCCTGGATGGCCTGCGGCGCAGGACCGGAGGTGGTGAAGACCGCCCAGGTGCCGGCCGGGACGGCGAGGGCGACCGTGCCCTCGGGGGCGGCAGCGGACGTGATCACCCCTTGGTAGTAGTCGAGTTCGGTGCCTTCGGCGCGGCTCGGGTCCAGGTCGTCGCAGACCGCGACGATGCCCTGCGGCTCCTGGTCCGACAGCTTCGCCAGGCGCTCCATGACCTGCGGGTCGATCCCGCGGACGAAGTCGATGATCGCCTGGTTCGGTCCCACGTGCACCAGTGGCACCCGGGCCTTGACGCCGACGACGCTGAAGTCCGGCCTGTCCACTATGCGATAGCGCATGCTGCTGCTCCCTTCGACGGTGAGGCGGAAGGTCAACCGGGGCTGGGAGACGAGCGCGGCTCCGTTGCGCCGTGCCTCACCGGGCCCGACCCCGTGCAGGGCACGGAACGCCCGGGCGAACGCCTCGCCCGAGCCGTAGCCGTAGCGCACCGCGACCTCCAGCAGAGACTCGTCCCCCGCGAGCACCTCGGCACCTGCCACGGTCAGCCGACGGCGCCGGATGTACTCCGACAGCGGCATGCCCGCGAGCGCGGAGAACATCCGGCGCAGGTGGTACTCCGAAGTGGCCGCGATGCGCGCCAGCTCGGCCCCGTCGATGGACTGGTCGAGGCGGCGCTCGATGTGATCCAGGGTCTGGTTGAGCCGCTCCAGCACGCCCGGTCTCCTTCCTCTTTCGTGATCACCACGCTAGGCGGCGGGCACCCTGCCGGACCCGACATCCTGTGCCCGATCCGGTCGGGTGGGCAGCAGGGCCCGGGACACGCGCCGGCAGGCCGGGATCAGTCGCAGGCCCGGAGGAATTCGATCAGTGCCGCGTTCACCTCGTCCGGGCGTTCCTGCTGGGTCCAGTGTCCGCAGCCCGCCAGCTTGACGGGCGCCCGCACCAGGTTGGGCATCAGGGCGGGGAGTCGCTCGATGAGTTCGGGTGTCCCCGGGAACGCGGGGACGACGTCGTGGTCGCCGTAGATGTACAGGGCGGGCCGGGAGACCACGGCGCCGTGCCACGGAGCGGTCAGCTCCCAGTTGCGGTCGAGGTTGCGATACCAGTTGAGCGCCCCGGTGAAGCCCCGGGAGAAGCTCTCGGTGAGCGCGTCGAGATCGTCCTCGGTGAACCACCCCGGCAGCACCTCGGGGTCCGGGAGGGCCGCGAGCCAGCCCCGCTCGGGATCGACCAGCGGCTGCTTGCCCTCGCCGGCGCCGGGAGCGTCTCCGGAGGCCATGGAGAAGAACTTCCGCAAAGCGGTGCGGGTGTCCGCGGCGAACTCGGCGTCGGCGACACCGGGACGGTTGAAGTAGTTCCAGTAGAAGCGGCCCTGGAACATCCTGTCCATGGCGGGCAGCGGAGGCTCGGTCCCCCGGAACGGCGGTGGCACGCTCAGGCCGGCCACCCCGCGCACCATGTCCGGCCGGAACAGCGCGGTGTGCCAGGCGACCGGCGCGCCCCAGTCGTGCCCGACGACGTACGCCGTCTCCTCGCCCAGGGCGTGGATCAGTCCGACGACATCGCCGACCAGGTGGAAGATGGTGTACGACTCGACATCCTCGGGATGGTCGCTGCGCCCGTATCCGCGCTGGTCGGGAGCGACGACACGGTAGCCCGCGCCGGCCAGCGGGCCGAACTGGTGGTGCCAGGAGTGCCACGACTCGGGGAAGCCGTGCAGGAGCACCACCAGGGGGCCTTCGCCCTGTTCGGCGATGTGCAGCCGCATCCCGTTCACGTCGACCATGCGATGCTCAACCATGGTCATGAGGGTACGTGCCGTGATCATCGGGCCGGTGGCGACACGGGTCGGCAGCGGGCGCCGTCAGTAGACGTCACGCACGTAGCGCCTGTCCGTGGAGAGGCGCCTGACGTAGGCGGCGGCTTCGTCGGAGTCCAGGCCGCCGTGGGTGGCGACGACGTCCTTGAGCGCCTGGTCGACGTCTGTGGCCATGCGTCCCGCGTCGCCGCAGACGTAGAAGTGGGCGCCGTCCTGGAGCCACTGCCACAGGCGGGCGCCGTTCTCCCGCATCCGGTCCTGGACGTAGATCTTGTTGCGCTGGTCGCGGGAGAAGGCGAGGTCGAGTCGGTCGAGGTGGCCGGATGCCCGGTACGCCTCCAGGTCCTCGCGGTGGTATAAGTCGGTGGCCTGGCGCTGTTCGCCCAAGAAGAGCCAGTTGGGGCCGGTGTGGCCGCGGGCCTGGCGTTCTTCGAGGAAGCCGACGAAGGGTGCCACGCCGGTGCCGGGCCCGACCATGATCATGGGGGTGGCGGGGTCGGCGGGCGGACGGAAGTGCGGTGAGCGCTGCACGAAGACCTGGACCGGGCCGTCGTCGGCGCAGTCGGCCAGGTAGGTGGAGCACACGCCCTTGCGGTCGCGGCCGAGGTCGTTGGCGTAGCGGACGACCGAGACGGTGAGGCGGACCTCGCTGGGGTGGGCGAGCGGGCTGGAGGAGATGGAGTACAGCCGGGGCTGGAGCCGCCTGAGCACGGCGGTCCATTCCGCGGCGGACGCGCGGAGCGGGAACGCCGCGACGACGTCGGCGGCCTGGCGGTCCCGCCTCGGTGCGCAGGGATCCCTCGGGTATGTCCCACAGCTTCTCGACGAAGGCGCGCTCGGCAGCGTCGAGCACGGACCGCTGACCGGGCAGCGTCGGGCGCGTGAGGGGTTACGCCGCACGCACACGGCACGGCGGCGCGGTGTGAGGCGAGGACGTCCGCGGGGACAGCGGACCGCAAAAGGAAGGGCAAGGAGATCAGCCGCTCCTTGCCACTCTCAACGTATAGCGCACCAGGGGCCTTGCGGCAAGACCCCCGTCGTGCCGCAGAATTTCCGGCCGTGGCCTCGGCGGGCGGAGCAGCCCGCCGACATACGGCCGTGTCGAGTTGTGTGGGGGGATTTGATGATCGACGTGATCGTGGTCGGCGGCGGACCGACCGGCCTGATGCTGGCCGGCGAGTTGCGGCTGCACGGCGTACACGTGGTCGTGCTGGAGAAGCTGACCGAGCCGACCGAGCAGTCTCGCGGGCAGGGCCTGCACGCGCGCAGCGTGGAGATCATGGACCAGCGCGGCCTGCTGGACCGGTTCCTCGCGATCAGTGAGAAGTTCCAGGTCGGCGGTCTCTTCGGTGGCATCGCCAAGCCGTGGCCGGAACGGCTGGAGACGGCACACCCGTACGGCGTCGCCACTCCGCAGCCGGTCACCGAGCGGCTGCTCGACGAGCGTGCCCGCGAACTCGGCACCGAGATCCGGCGCGGCTGCGAAGTGGTCGGGCTGAGCCAGGACGAGGAAGGGGTGACCGTTCAGCTGGCGGACGGCACGCACCTGCGCTCGCGCTATCTGGTCGGGTGCGACGGCGGCCGGAGCCTGGTGCGCAAGCGGCTCGGCGTCGGTTTCCCCGGCGAGCCCGCCAAGGTGGAGACGCTGCTGGGGGTGATGGGGATGACCGAGGACTCGGCGACGATCGCCGCCGTGGGCGCGGAGGTCCGCAAGACCCAGCCGCGGTTCGGCGCCACCCCTCTCGGGGACGGGACGTACCGCGTCGTCGTGCCCGCCGACGGCGTGGCCGAGGACCGTACGACCCCGCCGACCCTTGAGGAGTTCAGGCGGCAGCTGCGGGCGTACGCGGGTACGGACTTCGGGGCGCACTCGCCGCGCTGGCTGTCCCGCTTCGGCGACGCCACCCGGCAGGCCGAGCGCTACCGGGTCGGCCGGGTGCTGCTGGCCGGCGACGCCGCGCACATCCACCCGCCGACCGGCGGACAGGGCCTCAACCTGGGCGTCCAGGACGCGTTCAACCTCGGCTGGAAACTGGCCGCCGAAGTCAACGGCTGGGCACCGCAGGGGCTGCTGGACACCTACCACAGCGAGCGGCACCCGGTGGGCGCCGCCGTGCTGGACAACACCCGCGCGCAGATCACGCTGATGGGGACCGATCCGGGCGCGACCGCGCTGCGGGAGCTGTTCTCGAAGCTGATGGACTTCGAGGAGGTGAACCAGTACGTGACCGGGATGATCACCGCGGTCGGGGTCCAGTACGACTTCGGCGAGGGACACGAACTGCTCGGCCGCCGGCTCCGGGACGTGAAGCTCAAGCAGGGGCGCCTGTACGAGCTGATGCACCGAGGCCGCGGACTGCTGCTCGACCAGACCGGCCGGCTCTCGGCGGCGGGCTGGGCGGACCGGGTCGACCACGTCGTCGACGTCAGCGAGGAACTGGACGTGCCCGCGGTCCTGCTGCGGCCGGACGGTCATGTGGCGTGGGCCGGTGCGGACCAGGGCGACCTGGCCGGCGGGCTGGCGAAGTGGTTCGGGGCTGCCGTCGGCTGAGCGCGGAGCACGCGACTCAAGGGGCACGGGACCGGACGTCGGCGGCGGGGCTTCTGTACGCCGTCGGTGGCCGGCCGAGGAGCCTCTTGAACGCGGCCGTGTACGCGGCGGGGTTGTCGTAGCCCAGCGTGACCGCAATGCGCGTGACCGGTACGCCCGCGGTGAGGTGCGGCAGGGACTGCAGGATGCAGGCCCGCTGCCGCCACTGCGAGAAGCTCAGGCCGGTGCCCCGTTGGAACAGACGGGCGAGGGTGCGTTCGCTGACGTTGAGGGATGCGCACCAGCGTGCCGGCGGGTCGTGGATGTCCGGCTGCCGCAGGAACGCCTCGCACAGGCCGCGCAGTCCCGGGTGGGACGGCAGCGGCACATCGAGCGGCAGCGGGGCGAGATTCCGGAGTTCGTGGAGGATGAGGGCCGCGACCGCCGCGTCACGGCTGTGCTCGGCGTAGCGCGGCTCCATCTCGACGGCCTCCAGGATCAGCGCCCGCAGCAGCGCGGACACGTCGACGGCCTGGCAGCGGGCGGGAAACCACGGCACGGCGGCGGGCTCGATGTAGAGGCTGCGGGTGCTGACCCCTGTCATCGTGACCTGGTGCCTGGTCAGCGGCGGGATCAGTACGGCCCGGGCGGTGGGAATCGTCCAACTGCCGTCCGCCGTCTCGACCCGCATGACACCGGTGGCCGCGTACAGGACCTGGGCCCGGCGGTGCTCGTGCCAGACGAGCAGGTGGTCAGGGGGATAGTCGGTGCCGATGGCCAGCACGGCACGATCGAGGTCGTCCACCTCCGCGACCGGGACATTGCGCATGCCGCGAGGGTACGCGGGACCGTGTCTGCTGCGCGTAGGAAGGTGGCGATTCACCGATTGCCCGCCAGGTCTCGTGATCCCTAGCGTCGTGCCCGTGCTGACCTCGTTCCTCACCCCCCTGCTCTTCGGCTGCCTGACCGGCCTCACGACCGTGCTCTTCGGCTTCGGCGGCGGCTTCGTCACGGTCCCGGTCGTCTACGGTGTCCTGACCGCCACCGCACGTCCGGGAGACGCCATGCACGTCGCGGTGGCCACCTCGGCGGCGGTCATGATCGTGAACGCCGTGGCGGCGGCACTGGCCCAGTGGCGCGAGGGCCGGCTGCGCCGCGCGTACCTCTGGCCACTGGCGGCGTTCATCACGATCGGTGCCGCCGCCGGATCCTTCGCGGCCACCTTGCTCGGCGGTACGGCGCTGCGCCTGACCTTCGCCGCCTACTTGCTGGTGACCATCGCCGACAGCCTGCTGCGCAAGGGCTTCCTCTCCGTGGCACACCAGACGCCTCCCGAACCCCTGGGCCGGGTCACCGTCACTCTCGGCGGAACGGGCATCGGCCTGGTGGCTGCGGCGCTGGGAGTGGGCGGCAGCGTCATGACGGTTCCGCTGCTGCGGCGCAGGGGTCTGCCCATGGCCGAGGCCACCGCCATGGCCAACCCGCTGAGCGTCCCCGTCGCCGTCGCCGGCACCCTCGTCTACGCCCTCGCCCCCACCGCACCCGCCGGCACAGGACAGCTCGGCTACGTCGATCTCACCGCGGCCGCCGCCCTCCTCGCCGGATCGCTGCCCACCATCGCCGTGGCGAGGCGTATCACCGGCCGGGTCCCGGACCGCGTCCACTCCATGGCCTACGTCGCGCTGTTGCTGGCCGTCCTGATCGTGATGGTGACGGCAGGGGCCTGAACCGGTCATTCGGTGCCGGCGAGCACGCACGCGAGTGAACTTCCGTCCCGTACCCGACGAAGCACTGCATAGTGAGAGGACCCGTGCCGGTCGGCACCGAGCCGAAGCCGCGACCGGCAGGCGGACCTCTGCAACTCCCGTGTCCTGGAGGCCTGATGACGGACCGTACGGAGTCGATCGAATCGATGCGGCAGCTCGCCGTGGTCTGGCGTGCCATGGTGCTCGACCGTGACGAGCACGCCGATGTGCGTGACCTTCCGGGCATCGCCGTACGCTGGGCGGACTGCCGGTTCGCCTTCTGGAACTGCATCACGTTGACCGAGGTCGACGCGGACGCGGCGCTCGTCGAGCAGCGCCTGAGCCAGGCGGCGGACATCATGCGCGCGAAGAAGCAGCCCGGATTCCTGTGGCTCTTCGAGGACCTCCTCGGCGACGAGGCACGTGCACAGGTGCGGACAGCGGCCGAGAAGGCGGGCCTTGAGTACGCCTTCCCCGGCACCGGCATGGCCGGCGACCTGCTTCCCGTCCCCGAGCCGTCCCACCCGGACCTGACCTTCGCGCGCGTGACCACGGACGAACAGCTGCGGGCGTACGCGGACCTGAACTCTCGGGCCTACGGATTCCCGCTGGAGGACGGCCGCGACGGTCTCCTCGGATCCACGCTGTGGAAGGAACGGGTGCATGCCTACCTGGGCATGCGGGACGGTGTCCCGGTGACGTGCGCCGGGACGGTGGAGGCAGAGGGCCGGCTGTTCGTCGTACTCGTCGCCACGGCCCCGGAGTGGGAGCGCAGGGGCTACGGGGAGGCGGTGACGCGAAAGGCCCTGTACGAGGGCGCCCGCACCACCGGCCTGACCCGGGCCACCCTGCACGCGACCGCGGCGGGAGCTCCCGTGTACCCCCGCATCGGCTTCAGGCCGAACTCGCCGATGCACTTCTACGGCCTGAAGGACTGACCTCCCGGCAGCGCCCCGCGGTTTGTCACCGAGTCATGACACCTTCGTCGCTCAACTGTGCTGAGAATCCAGTTAAGTTGACCACGTGCGTGAGATTCGTACGGTGACGCGGGCGCCGCCCCTTGACGGCATGCCGCCCTCGACGGGCCCGTAGGGGCTCGCTCGTGCAAGCGGCCGGATGGCTATCTACGACCTGATTCGCGGCGGCGCCGACGCCGCTCTCATCCTTGCCTGCACCATGGCGGGCACCTACGTGCTGCTCGTGTTCATCGTGCTGATCAAGCCGAGCAGCACACGCGGGAAGGCGGCCAAGGAGCTGCTGCAGTCGCATCCCTTCTCCAAGCGGCCTGACCCGAGCGAAGGGAACGGCCAGGACGCCAACCACAACACGTCATAACTCAGCTGCGCCTCGGCTCGCGGTCGGCGGCAAACGCCGAACCCGATTGGTCTGTACCTGACCCGTGCTCATGGGGTACCGATGAGTGACTGGACAGGTCTCCAAGAGGGGAGCATGGCCGATGCGTGGCACCACCGTCCTGCCCGGAACCCCCAGCCTGCCGCCCCCGCCCGGGGACGTACCGCTGCACCGCCTTGAGGTGGCCGGCCCCGGCGCCGCACCGTTCGCCGCCGGCTCGTTCGAGGCGGTGGGACCACTGTCCCGGTGGGACCGGCCGCACCGGCACACGTTCTACGAGATCGTCCATGTGAGCGCCGGTACCGGCACACACGTCGTCGATCTCGCGCGATGGCCGGTACGGCCCCCGCACCTGGCCGTGATCGTCCCCGGGCAGGTGCACCACTGGGAGGGCGGCGAAGGGCCGGAGGGGACGCTCGCGCTGTTCACCGACGACTTCCTGGTGGACCACCCCCGCGACCGCGAGGTGCTGCGCGAACTCGGCGAGCGGTGCTGGTTCGGGCTGGACGCCGAGCACGACCGCTCCATCCGGCACCTGATGGCCGAACTCGTCGCGGAGCACCGCCAACGCGCCCCGGGGCACGAGAGCGTCCTGCGCTCCCTGCTCCACGTGCTGGTCGTGCGTGCCTCCCGGCTGCCGGGCCGCACCGGCAACGCCCGCGCCCCGCGCGCCCAGGGACGCCCGGCCGCCGTGGCCGAGGCGTTCGCGCGGCTGATCGCCCGTCCCGAGGCGGCGCGGTGGTCCGTACGGGAGTGCGCCGACCGCCTGGGCGTGACGGCCAACTACCTCACGCAGGCGGTGCGGGCCGCCACCGGCCGCCCGCCCGGAAGGCTGCTGATCGAGGCACGCGTGTACCAGGCGCAGCGGCTGCTGGCCCACACCCAGCTGTCGGTACGACAGGTCGCCGCCCGCACCGGATTCGCCGACCCGGCCTACTTCAGCCGGTTCTTCCGGCGGGAGACCGGCAGCAGCCCCGGCGACTTCCGAAAACACCACAGCCGCCCTCTTCAGTCCCTCGAAGCCCCGCCCATGCCCGCCTAGGTTCATTGCCGATCCGCCCCGCAAGGAGCCCCCACGAGGAGGACACATGGACCGAGCAGACAGGTACGGCGCGGGCATGGAGGACTCGGGTGCGGAGGGTGAGCCGAGGTCGCCCCGGCTGGTCCGCCGCAAGACGGTGCTGCGCGCGGCCCTCGCGGCCACCGCCGCGATCCCCGTCTCCCTGATCGGCGGCCCCGCCCTCGCCCGTACCCTGGCCGCGGGCGGCACGGCGCCCGCACTCACCCCGCCGTGCGACGACGGCGACGACCCCACCCCCGAGCAGATCGAAGGCCCCTACTTCAAGCCCCGCTCGCCCGAGCGCACCAGCCTGCTGGAGCCGGGCCTGCCCGGCATCCCGCTCACCGTCACCGGGTACGTCTTCGGCCGGGCCTGCCTCCCGCTGGCCGGCGTCCTGCTGGACTTCTGGCAGGCCGACGACAAGGGCGCGTACGACAACACCGGCTTCCGGCTGCGAGGGCACCAGTACACCGACTCCCGCGGTTCCTTCGCGCTCACCACGATCGTGCCGGGCCTCTACCCGGGGCGCACTCGGCACCTCCACGTCAAGGTGCAGGCGCCCAGCCGGCCCGTCCTCACTACGCAGCTGTACTTCCCGAACGAGCCCCGCAACAACACCGACACGATCTTCGACCCGCGCCTGCTGATGACGGTGCGCGACGCGGGCGGCGGCCGGGAGGCGGCGTTCGACTTCGTCCTCGACGTCCCGCAGAACCCGGGGCCGGGCCCCGACCCGACCCCGTCGGGGGACACATGGGCCGCGGGCGTCACCTACCGGGCGGGCGACCTGGTCACGTACGCGAGCCGCGCCTACACCTGCCTCCAGCCGCATACGGCCCAGCCGGGCTGGGAACCACCGACGGTGCCGGCGCTCTGGCGGGCGGTCTGAGACGCATGGTGTCCTGGTCGCTCAGATTTTCCTGACTCCTCGGGGTGCGGCCTGATCCCGCATCACCCGATCCACACCTCTTGACAACTGGTCATGCCCCTGACAGCAGTGGGGTTCTGCATCACTCCACGAACGGCACCACACCCCGAAGGGGCGATCAGCGCATGACCAAGCCTGACAGCGCGGGACACGACTACGACGTCGTCATCAGCGGAGCCGGCCTCGCCGGCAGCGCCGCGGCGATCCTGCTCGCTCGACGTGGTGTCCGCGTCGCACTCCTGGAACGCCGCTCGGACCCCGATGCGTTCAAGGTGATGTGCACCCACTCCATCCAGGCCAGCGCCTACCCGGTGCTGGACGAACTCGGTCTCGTCCCCGCTCTCGAGAAGGCGGGAGCCGTCCGCAACCAGGCCCGCTGGTACACCCGCTGGGGATGGATCGAGCCGAAGGCCGCGCCCGCGGGCCCCGAACTGCCGTACGCGTACAACATCCGGCGCAGCACCCTCGACCCGATGATCAGGTCCCACGCCGCGGAGACCCCCGGCGTCGATCTGCTCCTCGGCCACCGGGTGACCGGGCTGGTCCGGGAAGCCGGGCGGACCACGGGGGTGCGCGCGTCGACACCACAGGGCGAGCGTGAGATCCGGGCCCGCCTGGTGGTCGGCGCCGACGGCAAGGACTCGGCCGTGGCGAAGTTCGCCGAGGTGCCGACCCGGCTCCACGAGAACGCGCGGTTCGGCTATTTCGCGCACTTCCGCAATCTTCCGCTGCACGGCGGAATCGGTCAGGCATGGTTTCTCGAGCCCGACATGGCGTACGCGTTTCCGAACGACGACGGGGTGACCGTCATCGCCATACTCCCGGACAAGAAGCGGCTGCCGGCCTTCCGGGAAGACCTGGAGGGCAGCTTCCTCGCCTTCGTCCGCGCCCTGCCCGAGGCGCCGCCCATCGACTCCGCCGAGCGCACCACGAAGATCACCGGCACGGTCGACTACCCGCTGCTCAGCCGCGAGCCGACCGCGCCGGGCCTCGCGTTGATCGGCGACGCCGCACTGACCGGCGATCCCCTGTGGGGGGTGGGATGCGGGTGGGCTCTGCAGTCCGCCCAGTGGCTGGCAGAGGCGGTCGCCTCGGCCGCAACAGGCCGGGGCGACCTCGACAGGTCGCTCGTGGTGTACGCACGCGGACACCGGCGCCGGCTGCGCGGTCACCAGTACCTGGCCGCCGACTTCGCCAAGGCCCGTCCGTTCAATCCCTTGGAACGGCTGATGTATTCGGCGGCCGCCCGCGACGAGTCGGTGGCGCGGCACATGTATCTGTTCGCCTCCCGCCTGATCGGTCCGCTGCGCTTCTTGACCCCCATGGCAGTGGCGAAGGCCTCGGCCGTCAACATCAGGCATCGCGTGGCCGGAGCACCACCCGCCCACCTGCCCCCTGGCTCATGACCCCGCCGGGTACTCTGGACGTACAGCCACCCCGCGCGGGCGGCTGTACGGCGGTGGGGCCCGCCGTCCCCAACCGCGACCACCAGGTCGCCAATGGTCCCTACCTGACCCTTTCTCGTGCGTCCCCGCGCACGCCCGAAGCCGATCAGGTAGGAGCCCGAACGACGTGCACACGCGCCACCGACCGGGAACGGCCGCGCCGACCGCCGGCCGGCAGGACGAACCGGCCGCCCCCACCACCGCTGTCGATCCATGGCCCACGCGGAAGGTGCCCGACCCGAGGGGCCGTCAAGCCGGAGTTCTCGCCGTCATAGCGCTCGGCGGCGCCCTGGGCGCCTGCGCTCGCTACGGCGCCACTCTGCTGTGGCCCACCGTCCCCGGAGCCTTTCCGTGGACCACGTTCTGGATCAACGTGACCGGCAGCGCCGCCATGGGCGTCCTCATGGTGCTGATCACCGAGGCGGCCACCGCCCACCCCCTGGTCCGGCCCTTCCTCGGCACCGGCGTCCTCGGCGGCTACACGACCTTCTCCACCTACGGCATCGACGCCCAGCACCTCGTCGACGACCACCGCATCGGCACCGCGCTGCTCTACCTCACCGCCACCCTCGCGACCGCGCTGTTCACCCTGTGGGCCACGGCCGCACTCACCCGGCTTCTCGTACGGCCCCGCCTCACCCGGACAGGAGACCGCGCGTGAACTGGCTCATGGACATCGCCGGCGCTCTCGTCGGCGCACCACTGCGCCACCTGACCGACCGCGCCGTCCAGGGCAGGCACGCCACGGTCTTCCCGGGACGTCGAGCAGGGCGAGCGCGCCCTGGGCGACCTGGGACGGGGCCCCGGCTCAACGGCGTGTTCGCCATGACCCCGGACGAACTCCCGTTGGCCGGGCCTGCGGCCGGGGTGGCCTGCCTGTGGTGCGCGGAAGCTTCCTGGGTCACGCACGCGGGTGGCGTCGGCCGTCAGCTCTCCGACCTGCTCCTGGATACCGGTGACCCGCTCAACGAACCGGCAAGATCACGCCCTTGGGTGGTCGCCCACTGCGTCCTCACCGACCGGGTCGTACGCCGGCAGTCTCGTATGCCCCTCCAACCAGTGGTTGACCCACCCGCAGTTCCCACAGGCGTACCGGCCGTTCACCCCGGAGATCTCCGTACCGCAGCGCCCGCAGCCCGTCGTCGTTATCTCCTGCCCCTCAAGGAACGCCGTCGCGGAAGCCGCGGTCTGCGCGTCTGTCGCTGGAGGGGTGTGCTGTCGAGTCCCGGTCACGGCGCCGAGCCTATCGAGGTTCGGTCGGGCCGCCGCCAAGTCGGTTGAGACTCTGCCCCACGTTGCGGCAGGGTCTGCGATCATGGAGTTCTTCTGCTACCACCGTGACCGGGCCGGTTCCGTGGCGTTGCGCGACAAGTTGCTGGAAGAGCACTGGTCCTACATGGACCGGTACGCGTCGGAGATGATCGCACGCGGCCCGACATTCGTCGCCGACGGCGACACGCCCACCGGCAGCGTGCACATCGTCGACCTGCCCGATCCCGCCACCGCTCGGGCGTTCGCCTTCGACGAGCCCAACTACCAGGCCGGCGTGTACCGGGACGTGCTGCTGCGTCGGTGGCGGAACATGCTGGGGCGCACCATGTGGGATTTCCCCGGCGGCCGGACCGGGGGCAGTCGGTACCTGGTCCTCGGTCTCGGACCGGAGCAGGCCGCCGACCTCGCCGTACCGCCGGGCCGCGACGAGCTGATCGCGTTCGGGCCACTGCTGTCCGACGACGGCGCCACGTGGCTGGGCACGGCGGCCCTCGTCCGGGCCCCGGACCCGGACACGGCCCGGGCCGTCCTGTCCGCGGACCGGTACGCGGACGTCGAGGTGCACGACTGGGAGTTCGGCGGACGCCGTTGACCGGTCGGCCTGCCGTGGGCACCGCACGCTCACGTGCTGTCAGACGTGTCGGTGGAGGCCGGTGCTCCCTGCGGTTCACCGTCCGGGCGCGGGTCGGAGCCCCGCGCCTCCTGCTTCACGCGACGCCATGAGGCCTCTGAACGGGGCGCAGCACGTCCAACCAGGTGCCCACGCGGTCGAGTTCACCGGCGCGACGATGATCCACTGTCAGTGGCCGGTGCCAAGATGGCGTGCATGGGGAACGTCGAGTGGGGGCCGCTGCTCAAGCGGTGGAGCGAGGAATGGCTGCAGGCGCTGGCCGCGAAGGAGCCGGAAGAGTTCGAGGAGCTGGACGAGGACGTCGTGCGGGAGCGCTGGCTGGGCTTCGCCCCGGCCGACCCGACACGGATCGCCGCTCTGGAGGAGCGGATCCGGGGTCTCGGGATAGAGGTGCCGCTGCCGCCGTCCCTGCGCTCCTTCCTTGAGACCACGGACGGTTGGCGCCATGCGGGCGGCTTCGTCTATCTGCTGGCGGGGGCGGAGCGCATCGAGTCGTACGGGGATCCGTACGAGCTGCAGAAGTTGTACGAGGAGAACCTGCACGAGAACCCGGCCGAGGAAGAGACGCTCCGGGCCGGCATGTGGGGCCGGGCGCTTCAGCTGGCGCTCGACTCGGACATGACGGACGTGCTGATCGACCCGGGCGATGTGGGCGCCGACGGCGAGTGGGCGGTGT
Source organism: Streptomyces sp. NPDC046727 (assembly GCF_040645635.1). Taxonomy (NCBI): domain Bacteria; kingdom Bacillati; phylum Actinomycetota; class Actinomycetes; order Kitasatosporales; family Streptomycetaceae; genus Streptomyces; species Streptomyces sp. NPDC046727. The sequence continues at coordinate 47,243 of NZ_JBEYYR010000021.1, read as the reverse complement.
ACGTGTATCACGGCTGGGGCGGCGACTTCCCCGACCGATACGACTCGTTCCGCGCGTTCATGGAGGGCATGTACAAGGAGTTCTACCGCCTGGGCGGCGATGACTCCGGCTTCGAGAACACGGTCACCCGGGAACTCGACGCCAAGGTCGAGCAAGCCCGACTGGCCTGTCTGCGAGGCGAGTTGGACCAGGCACTCGCCGTGTTCGCCGAGGCCAGGGAGCTGGGCAGGCCGCGGGCCGGCCTGCTGTCCGCACAGCTCCGGGCGCTGCTCGACAGAGGCGGCTGGGTACCGGTCGATCCGCGCATGGACGACCCGCTGTACGCGGGGGAGGTGCTGCCCCTGAAGGCGCACGACCACTTGCGTGCGCGCCGTGGAGACGACACCTTGGTGCTCGGCCCGGTGACCGACGACTACGCGACGGACAGGGAACGGGCCAGGATCGTCCTCGGAGAGATCAGACAGCGCACCTACGAGTACGCCTCACCGGGACCCTTCGGGCGTGCGGTAAAGGAGGCCAGAGAGCTGGCGCGCTGGGGCGACACGGACGGCGCCTGGCAGGTGCTCGCGGCAGCGGTCCCGGAGTGGGAGCCGTACCGGGAGGACCATGTGGCCCCGTTCGGCCTGATCGGGGACCCGCTGCTCGGACCACTCGTCACGCCGGAACGGGCCCGGCAACTGCTCACCACGCCCCGGGCCGGTCAGACCCGGACGACGCCGGGGCCCGCCTCCGCCGCCGAGGGCGAAGGGGTGCCTGGGCCTGTCACCGGTCGGCAGCCTGTCCGTGATGGGCTCGGGTGGCTCGCCCATGGGGACGCCGGGAGCGGACTGCGGGGCAGCGCATACCGGTTCGTCCTGGTGGAGGGCATACACCCGGAGGAACTGGCCGAGCGGTTCGGCACGGGCCCGCTGGAGCCGGTGGCCGGCGAGAGCGATCTGTGGGATCTGCAGTTCGCATGGCAGCAGGAGCGACGCGGCCCCATGGCCCGGATCGGCGCCTGCGGAGGCTGGAGCTTCGCCTTCGAGACGCCCCGCCACCAGAGCTTCGACGCGGACCGCCTGACTCACCCCGGCACCGGGCTGTCGTACGGCACCCGCGCGCTCACCATCTGGCGCGCGCCGGGCCTGTTCCACTTCGCCTGCGCCGAGGATGGCGAGCAGCGGTACGCCTTCACGGTTCACACGTCCGAGCGGCACCACACGGGCACACTCCCCACCGCGCTCTCACCCGACAGCCTCTTCCCGGATCCGGCCGGGCCCGCCGAGGACCGCTCGGACGAGGGCCGTGCCTTGGACGCCATATCGGCGCTGTTCGGTGTCCCACTGCCCCGATTCGCCCTTGACCACGGGAGATTGCCCACGCTGCCGACCCAGCCGTGGATCAGGCCGCCGGAGCCCGGGGAGGGGTTTGTGACGGTCACGATCAAGCGAAGGTAGCCCCCGGACGAGGGGGTGGGTGTGGGATCGTCGGTGTGGTCCCGCAGGGGCGGGTCTGGTGTGACGCATATCGCCTGGCAGGCGTCCGGACGGGGGAGGCGGATGGCTTCGCGGGTTGTGGGCGGCCGTTACGAGTTGGTCGCGTTCATCGGCCGGGGCGGCATGGGGGAGGTCTGGGAGGGCCGCGATCGTGTGATCGAGCGCCGTGTCGCGGTCAAACTTCTGCCGCACGACCGGCGCGACGACTCCGACGCGGAGCTGTTCTTCCGCGAGGCCCGCACCGCCGGCGCGCTGAACCACGCGGGCGTGGTGACCATCTTCGACCTGGGTCAGGACCCCGACGACGGCGCCCTGTACCTGGTGATGGAGTTCCTCACGGGGCGGGACCTGGACATGGTGCTCCGCGAGGACGGCGTACCCCCGGTGGACACCGCCGTGGCCTGGGCGGCGCGGATCGCCGCGGCGCTGCAGGCCGCCCATACGGCCGGGGTGGTGCACCGGGACCTGAAACCGGCGAACCTCATGCTCACCAGCGACGACCGGATCAAGATCCTCGACTTCGGCATCGCCCGGTACATGGCGTCCACACACAAGTCGAGCAAGGTCATCGGCACACTCGCCTACATGCCCCCCGAGCGCTTCAGCGATCACTCCGGAGACGCCCGCTCCGACCTGTACTCCCTGGGCTGCGTGCTCTACGAACTCCTCACCGGGACCACTCCGTTCCGGGCCACCGAGCCCGTCGCATTGATGGCAGCCCATCTGAACACGGCTCCGCAGCCGCCGGGCCGGGCTCGCCCCGGTGTCCCCACAGCCCTGGACGACCTGGTCATGGCCCTTCTCGCCAAGGACCCCGACGACCGCCCCGCATCGGCGGCCGAGGTCCGCGACCGCCTCCGCGGACTCTCCGCCCCACCCCCAGGGCCCGAGGCCGGATCCCGTCCGTCCGGCCCGGACGCGAAGACCCTCACCGCCCCGCACAGCGGCGCCGGTCCCGGCGCAGGCGGAACGCCGGTGCGCGCCCAGGGAACAGCCGCAGCCGCGTCGACGCCGGCCGGGCGCGTCAGCCGCCGCACAGCGCTGCGGCTCGGTATCGGTGTTGCCGCCAGTGCCGGCATCGCCGCCGCGGCCTTCACTCTGTACGACCCCGACACCCCCGACGCGCGACCGTCGGGGCGATCCACTCCCGACCCGCGGCTCCAGTGGCGCTACACCACCAAGGCGGCGGTGACCTCGTCGGCGACGGTGGTCGGCGGGGTGGTGTACATCGGCGGCACCGACGGGAGCGTGTACGCCCTGGACGCCGCCAAGGGGGAGAGGAAATGGCGCTACCCGACCGGCGGCAAGATCGAGGGGGCGCCCACGGTGGCCGGCGGGCTGGTGTGCATCGGCAGCACCGACGGCAGTGTGTACGCCCTGGACGCCGCCACGGGGCAGCGCAAGTGGAACCACCCCATCGGCGGCAAGGTCGAAGGGGCGCCGACGGTGGCCGACGGAGTCGTGTACATCGGCGGCAGCCATGACGTGACCGCCCTGGACGCGGCCACCGGGAGGAAGAGATGGACCGCCTCCTGCGATTCCGGCCTTGAGCTTCCGGCGGTGGCCGACGGGACGGTGTACATCGCCGGCTACAAGTCCCTCACCGCCCTGGATGCGGCCACCGGGGACGAGAAATGGGTGCGCACCGCAAGGAGCTGGGGCTTCGCCAGAGAGATCGAATGGGACAGCACCTCGGAGGACTGGGGCTTCACCTCGCCGACGGTGGCCGGTGGGCTGGTGTACATCGGCAGCAGCAAGAGGGTGTACGCCCTGGACGCGGCCACCGGCGACAAGAGATGGTCCATCGACACCGGAGACTGGGTGAGGTCGTCACCGACGGTGGCCGACAAGGTCGTGTACGTCGGCTGCAGCAACAAGAGGGTGTACGCCCTGGACGCCGCCACCGGGAACGAGAGATGGACCGTTCGCAGCGGCGGCAAGGTCGAAGGGACACCCGCGGTGTCCGGCGGAGTCGTCTACGTCGGCAGCTCGGACCGCAAGGTGTACGCCCTGGACGCGGCCACCGGCAAAAGGAAGTGGACCTACGCCACCGGTGGCGGCGTCCAGTCCTCGCCGGCGGTGGTCCGCGGGCTCGTGTACGTCGGCAGCGAGGACCGGAACGTGTACGCCCTCAAAGCCGTCCTCGCCGACAGCTCGGCCTAGCTTCCCTCAGGGGTACGCCACCACCGTGGACGGTGTCGTGGACGTCCCCGACGTCGGCGACCCCGTCTCGTTGATCACGTGCTCGTACTGGCCGTTGCCGCCGAGCGACACCACCAGCAGGTCGTGGAACTTCACGCCCGGCCGGTTCGGCGCGGCGAAGCCGTGGTGCTGCACGATCGACGGGTCGGCGTTGTAGTAGCAGTAGCTGCCCAGGCCCCAGCCCTCGTGGGCGGTGACGTCGGCGCCGACCTTGTAGGCGGCGTAGCCCTTGACCGAGCCGTTCTGGACGGCGGCCTGGTTCGGGGCGTCGTACGCCTTCTCGTTCTGGAAGAAGATCGTGCGCCCCCGCTGGCCGTTCCACTGCACGTCGTACTTGTTGAAGTGCTCCACGAACAGGCCCGTGCACAGCACGTCGTCGCCGTTGACCACGACGCCGTAGTCGGCGCGGTTGGTGTCCCAGCCGACGCCGGTGCCGTGGTCGGCGCGCCAGACCCAGGTGTGGTCGACGATGGTGTGCCGGCTGTTGATCACCATGCTGGTGGTCGCCTTGCCTGCGCCCGCGCCGCCGATGCGCACGAAGACGTCCTGCACGGTGGTCGGGTTGGCCGAGTGGTCCCGCGACGCGCCGGTCGGGCCGACCTCCAGCAGGGTCGTCGAGTTGACCGGTCCGGCGTCGATGAGGAAGCCGGCGAGCCGTACCCCGTCGACGTCGGCGACCTTCAGCGCGGTGGTGCCGTTGTCGGGCACGAGGGTGGCGTAACCCAGGCCCAGCACCACGGTGCCCGGGCGGTTGACCTGGATCGGCTGGTCGACGTGGTAGATGCCCGGCGTCAGCAGCAGGTGGAGCCCCTGCGCCAGCGCCTGGTTGAGGGTCGCCGCGCTGACGCCGGGCTTCGCCACGTAGAACTGCGACAGCGGCAGGGACGTGCCCCGCGGTGTGCCGTTGCCCCAGGTGACCCCGCGGGCGTTGGTCCGCTTCTCCGGCAGGAAGACGCGGAACTCGCTGCCGCTGACGTACAGGAACGGCTTCTCGCGGGAGACAGGGGTGGTGTCGAGGGTGGTGTACGGCGGGTTGGGGAAGCTCTGCGCGGGGGCGCCCTGGACGCCGGAGAACACCATGTTCCACACGCCGTTGAGCCAGCTGCCGATGACGCTGTCGCGGGTGTACCACTGCTGCTGGGAGTACGGGCCGACCTGGCCGTCGATCCGGCTGTCGGCGATGTAGCCGCCGCTCGCCCAGCCGTAGCCGGACGGAGCGAGGTTCAGGCCGCCGCGTATGTGCATACGGCGGAACGGGGCAGCCTGGGCGACCGCCCACCGGTTGGTGCCGTTCGCCGGCACCAGGGCCAGGTTCTCCGCCGAACGCCAGAAGTTCTGTGTGGCGTTGCCGTTGAACCAGCCCGCGTCGACCGTGACGTCCCCGTTGATCGTCGTGTCGTCGGGGGAGAGGCCGAGGCCCGCGATGGAGGTGTAGAAGCCGATCTGGGCGTTCAGACCGCTGTACGTACCCGGTTTGAACAGCAGCGCGTAGCGGCCGCTGCCGAACTGCGCCGACTCCTGCTGCCGGAAGACCTGGTCCAGTTTGGCCTGGATGCCGGGTGTGGCGGGGTCGAACACGAGGACGTTCGGCCCGAGGTCACCTCCGCCGGGCAGGGCGCGGGGAGAGGGGCGTGAGGAGCCGGCCGCCCGTGCGGGCGTAGGCAGAGCGGCCAGCACGGGTACCGCGGCGGCCGCACCGAGAACGGCCCGGCGGCCGACGGACGGCGAGGAAGGGGATGTGGGGGTGGGGGAGAAGGGGGAGGAGGGAGGCATGGGCGGCTCTCCTTGTTCGGGAAGTGAACGAAGTGGGGTGGGGGAGCGCTCTCTCGACGGTGGATGCTTCATTGACGTGAACGATGCGTCAAGAGGTACGACCGAATTCGTGCACTGTCTCGACTGAAGCACCGTCACATCGCTTGCTCTGCCTTCGAGAAGTGAGCGACGGGTGTCCACTGATCCTTTGGTCGATTCCCTTGACACCCTCCCCTCACCGCCTCAACACTCCAGCGATGGGAGAGCGCTCTCCCACCTCCGTTCGACCTCCCACTCCCCCCGAGGAGCCCCCATGTCACGGAGATCCCGGATCCTCTCGGGCACGCTGATCGGCTCGGCCCTGCTGGTGACCTCACTCGGCCTCAGCGGAGTCGCCGCCTCATCGACGCCCCCGTCCACCGGCGATGCCGTACACACCGGCCACACCCTGGCCCTGTCGACGACCGCGTCGCCCGAGGACCCCGACGGCGACGGCTACATCCCCGCCGTCCCGCCCGTCACCGGCGTCACGCCCTCCACGCAAGTCCCGCCGCACCGCTACTTCCACGAGTTCCAGGCCAACTGCGCGGTCAGCCACACCAGGGCGGACGACCCGATCGTCTATCCGCAGCAACCCGGCAAGTCCCACGACCACACGTTCCTCGGCAACACCACCACCGACGCGGCCAGCACGACCGCCTCGCTGAGCGCCGGCGGCACCACCTGCAAGGCCCCCGGCGACCTGTCCGGCTACTGGATGCCCACCCTCTACAACGGCGACAGGCAGATCCTGCCCATCGGCCCACAGGTGATCTACTACAAGGCCGGCGTCACCGACTACACCAGCGTCCGGCCCTTCCCCAAGGGCCTCAGGTTCGTCGTCGGCAGCCCGATGCAGAGCGCCGACGAGTTCCGCCACCACCGCGGCTTCGTCGAGGGCTGGGAGTGCGGCGACAGCTACTTCAACACCGAGTTCCCGGCGACCTGCCCAAACCGGGCCGACGTCCAGCTCAACATCCGCTTCCAGGCGCCCAGTTGCTGGGACGGCAGGTACCTCGACACCCCCGACCACGCGAGCCACATGGCCTACCCCGTCGTGAAACCCGGCACCAACGACAACGTCTGCCCCGCCGACCATCCGGTGGCGCTGCCGATGATCGAGTTCAAGATGGCGTTCCCGGTCAACGGAGACATGTCGCGGGTACGGCTGGCCAGCGGACCGGGCCACAGCTTCCACTACGACTTCTTCAACGCCTGGGACGACCGCACGCTCAAGGCCCTGGTCGACCACTGCGTCGTCGGCGGACTGCAGTGCGACGCCCGAGGCTACGACGAGACGCACCCCGAGGCCGGCGCCGCCCTGGACGCCGACTACCGCCTGCCGTAACAGCCCTCCCTCCCAACTCCACGTCACCGCCCCCACACACGGAGAACCGGCCCGCCATGACCCCACCACCAGGCACCCGCGCGCGCCGCCTCGCCGCGCCGCTCACCGCCGGCGTGCTCACCGTCGGCGCCCTCACCGCCCTGCCGGCCGCCCAGGCCCACGCGGCCGGCAGCGTCGTCAAGGTCAGCGGCACCCAGGGCAACTGGCAACTGACCGTGGACGGACAGCCGTACCAGGTCAAAGGCCTGACCTGGGGTCCGGCCATGGCCGACGCCGACAAGTACCTTCCCGATCTGCGGTCCATGGGTGTCAACACCCTCCGCACCTGGGGCACCGACGCCACCAGCAAGCCCCTGTTCGACTCCGCCGCAGCGCACGGCATCAAGGTCATCGCCGGGTTCTGGCTGCAGCCCGGCGGCGGCCCCGGCAGCGGCGGCTGCGTGAACTACGTGACCGACACCTCCTACAAGAACCGGATGCTGGAAGAGTTCCCCCAGTGGGTGCAGGCCTACAAGGACAATCCCGGCGTCCTGATGTGGGACGTCGGCAACGAATCCGTCCTCGGACTCCAGAACTGCTACAGCGGAGCCGAGCTGGAACGGCAGCGCGACGCCTACACCACCTTCGTCAACGACGTCGCGAAGAAGATCCACTCCATCGACCCGGACCACCCGGTCACCTCGACCGACGCCTGGGTCGGGGTCTGGCCGTACTTCAAGAAGAACGCACCCGAACTCGACCTGTACGCCGTCAACGCCTACAACGCCGTCTGCGACGTCAAGTCGGCCTGGGGGCAGGGCGATTACCGCAAGCCGTACATCGTCACCGAGACCGGCCCGGCCGGCGAGTGGGAGGTGCCCGACGACGCCAACGGCGTGCCCCTGGAGCCCGCCGACCGGGCCAAGGCCGACGGATACACCCGCGCGTGGGGCTGCGTCACCGGGCATCGCGGAGTCGCGCTCGGCGCCACGATGTTCCACTACGGCACCGAGTACGACTTCGGCGGGATCTGGTTCAACCTGCTGCCCGCCGGGGAGAAGCGGCTGTCGTACTACGCGGTCAAGCGTGCCTACGGCGGGGACACCGCGCACGACAACACGCCGCCCGTCGTCTCGGACCTGACCGTCGAGGGCGACCCGGGCAAGGTCCAGGCGGGCCGGGACCTGACCCTCGCCGTCAAGGCCACCGATCCCGACGGGGACGCGCTCTCCTACGAGGTCCTCGTCAACAGCATGTACATCGACCGGAGCAAGAACCTCACCACACTGCCCTACACCGATCTCGGCGGCGGCCGGCTCAAGGTCACCGCACCCGACCGTCCGGGCGTCTGGAAGGTGTACGTCAAGGTCAAGGACGGTCACGGCAACGTCGGCGTCGAGACCCGGTCCGTCCGGGTCGTCCCGCCCGCCGTGAACCTCGGCACCCGCTCCACGTCCAAGCACGTTTAGCTGTTGTGGGAGGCCTCGTACGCGAAGGCGTACACCGTACAGACCTCGGACGACGGGCAGAACTGGCAGACCGTGCGCACCGTGAGCCCGTACCGTACGAGGCGCCGGCCGGCCGCACCGCCTCGGAGAGCGCTCTATCGCCGCAGGCCGCCGGGCCGTTAGGGTGCGGGCATGAGCAGACAGGCCCCGACCCTGGAGGACGTCGCCCGGGAGGCCGGCGTCTCTCGGGCCACCGTCTCCCGGGTCGTCAACGGCGTACGCAACGTGGACCCGGCGATCCAGGAACTGGTCCGCCGGGCCATCGAACGCACCGGATACGCACCCAACCGGGCCGCCCGCTCCCTGGTCACCCGGCGGGCCGAGACCGTGGCCCTGGTGGTGTCCGGAGCCCAGGACGCCTCCGACGAAGCCCAGGCCGCCTTCGCCTCCCGCGTGTTCGCCGACCCGTTCTTCGGCCGGGTGGTCGGCGGAATCGTCGGCTACCTCCGGCCGCGCTCCGTCCACCCGGTGCTGATGTTCGCCGAGTCGGACGAGTCCCGCCAGGAGGTGCTCACCTACCTGAGGCAGGGCCGGGCCGACGGCGCGCTGGTGGTCTCCAGCCATGCCGACGACCCGCTGCCCGCGCTCCTCGCCGAAGCCCGGCTGCCCGCGGTCCTCTTCGCCCGCCCCTCCCGTCCCGTCCCGCTCAGCTACGTCGACCTGGCTCACCGGGACGGCGGCCGGCTCGCCGCCGAGCACCTGCTGGCCCAAGGCTGCCGCAGACCGGCGACGATCTGCGGACCGTTGGCGGTCGCCGCCAGCCAGGACCGGCTGGCCGGCTTCCGCGACACCCTCGCCCGCCAGGGCCTCGCCTACGTCCCCGTGGCCGAGGGCGGCTTCACCTTGGACAGCGGCCTTGCCGCCATGACGCACCTGCTGGCCGAACACCCCGACGTGGACGGTGTGTTCGCGGCCAACGACCTCATGGCCCGGGGCGCCTGCCAGGTACTGCGCGAACACGGCCGGCGGGTACCGCAGGACGTGGCGGTCGTCGGCTTCGACGACTCCACCGTCGCCGTCACCCGGCGACCGCACCTCACCACCGTGCGCCAGCCCGTGGAGGACATGGCCGCCGAGATGGCCCGCCTCCTCGACGAACACATCCACGGCACGCGCACCGAGCCCACCTCGGTCGTGTTCGAACCGGAATTGGTCGTACGGGAGTCGGCCTGACCATGGATGACGCGTTCACACTTCTCCGGCGGGCTGTCGGCCTGCTGCCCGAGGACGCCGTGGCGGACAACGGCCGGACGGTCGGAGGGATTCGCCAGGCCATCGAGCTGCAGCAATGGGAGAAGGCGCTCGACAGGCTCATCGAGATCGCGGACGTGCGTCCCGTGCCCGTCGCCTACTGGGAGATGCTCGCCGAGGCCGCTCGGCAGATGATGCTGGACCGCAGCCGCCGCTGGTGCGAGTGGCGGGGCTGGGAAGCCGAGCACGGTACCGTCCGCGCGACGCTCACCCTGCTGGGAACCGACGAGGGCGGACGGCGGAGTGCCCTGGCCGGGGACGGCCGGCTCCGACCGCTCTGGGACACAGGCAATCGCACCGCTGACGGGCGACGGGACCTCGACATCGCCCTGCTCTGGGTCGAGTTCGCGCCGCAACTCGGCCCTGGAGAGACAGCCGATGTTCGCCTGGCTCCCCTGCGGCCCGAGCGCTGGCGGCATCTGCAGCCCGGTGACGTGATCACCATGCACGAGGCCAGGCCCGTCACCGGCACCGCCACGGTCATCGAGGTGCTGCCGCCTCGGGCCTGAGCGGCCTGCGGTTCACACGTCGACGCGGGGGTGAGCGGGGCTGAGGTAGTGCACCGCGGTCCGCTCGGCGCGCGGGATCAGCAGGCCCTGCAACTCGTCCGCCGCGATCTTGAGGAGATGGCCGTCGTCGGCGGCGCGGACGGTCTCGAGGATGAAGGCGACGTGGGTGGAGTCCTCCGTGACACGGGTGCGATGGGCGTCGCGGTGGTTCCAGTGACGCGTCAGGACCCCGGAGGCGTCGGCGTAGATGATCTCGCCGGGCTTGGGCCGCTCGACGGTGTCGGGTTCACCGAGCGGCGTGAATTCCTCGCTGCCCTCCGCGTAGCGGATGTCCACGTCGCCGGTGACGCGGTGGAGGTCGAAGGCGCCGGCGGGCAGGCCGTGGCGGACGGAGACGGCGTTGTAGGAGTCGACGGCCGGGTTGATGCGGGGCAGCGTCCCCTTCTTGGTGAGGCGACGGCCGAGGGCGTCGACGCTGGGGCGGACGCGGCGGGGGTTGGTGCCGAAGGAGCGGTAGGTGGTGTGCCACGCCTCGATGCGCGGGTCGGTCTCGCCGGCCGGCCGCCAGGTGCCGACGGCGAGCTGCTGCTCCAGGCCGTCCACGGCGGCGACGGTGTCGGGCCAGGGCTCGTGGCCGTTCAGGCCGGTGGCGGTGACCAGGGCGATCAGCGTGTCGGGAAAGGCTTCCGCGACGGGCGGGGTGAGCTGGAACGAGGTCATGGGCGAGGTCCGTTTCCGTGTCGGGGGAGTGGTGCTCAGGGCTTCCAGAGGCCGATGCGAGACCGGCGCGGCCGATGCGAGACCGGCGCGGTCGATGCGGGACCGGCCGGGCAGCACCGTGGGCAGGCCGGGGCGGTGCTCAGGTGAGGGCGAGGAGGCTGACCGCGACGGCGGCGGTGCCCAGGCCGACGAGCTGGCCGCGGTGCACGCGCTCGGCGAGGACGCCGCGGGCCAGCAGGACGGTGCCGGCCGGGTAGAGGGCGGTGATCACGGCGACGACCGCGAGGTCTCCGCTGCGGGCGGCGAGCAGGAACAGCAGGTTCGCCACCGAGTCCAGCACGCCGGCCGTGGCCGACAGCGCGTACGCGGGCCGCTCGGGGCCGAGCCTGCGGTACATCAGCCCGGCCGCGGCCAGCGTGACGGCCGAGGAGACGGCCCGGCCGACGACCAGCGGAGCCACGCCGCTGTCGGCGGGCGCCTGGTGCAGGAAGATCAACTGGAGGGCGATGGCCGCGCCCGCGCCGAGGGCCAGCAGCAGCGCGGTGCGCGACGGGCGCGCCGACCCGGCGCCGTGCCCCGCGCTGACCAGCACCACCGCGACCAGCGCGAGCGGCAGCCCGGCCAGTCCGGCGGCGCCCAGGTGCTCGCCCTGCAGCAGCCCCGCGCCGACCGGCAGTACGGCCGATACCAGCGCGGTGACGGGGGAGAGCACGTTCATCGGGCCGATGGCCAGGGTGCGGTAGAGCAGAGCGAACGCGGCGGCCGAGGCGACTCCGGAGACGGCGCCCCAGGCGAGGGCCCCGGTGCTGAAGGAGGCGCCGAGGAAGGGCCACAGCAGCAGCTCGACCATGAGAGAGGCCGGCGCGGCGATCATCACGGTGCGCAGGACGTGGGCCTTGCGGGCACCGAGGCCGCCGAGGAAGTCGGCGCAGCCGTAGGCCAGAGAGCTGCCCAGGGCCAGCAGCAGAGCGATCACGGTACATCCCTTACTATCAATGGAACGACCAAACCGTACAACGGACCGACCGGGACGTGTCAACCGAACGACCGCGCGGTACATTCCACTGGTCCACGGGCAAGGATGGTGATCGGATGGCAGAGACCGAGGCGGCCCTGCGGACGCTCGCGCAGAACGTCCGGGCGGCCCGCACCCGCGCGGGCCTGTCCCTGGACGAACTCGGCCGGCGCGCCCAGGTCAGCAAGGGAGCCCTGGTGGGACTGGAGAAGGCCCAGGGCAACCCGAACTTCGCCACCCTGGTCCGGCTGGCCGACACCCTCGGCGTCTCCGTCTCCGCTCTGCTGGAGGGCAGGGCCGAGGAGAGGGTCCGCATCGTGTCCGCCGAGGGCCTGGCACCGCTGTGGACCGGCCCGCGGGGCAGCGAGGCCCGGCTGATGCTGACCACCTCCGGGCCGGCCCCCGTCGAGGTCTGGCGCTGGAAGCTGGAGCCGGGCGAGGAGTACCCCAGCCACCCCCACCAGGGCGGGGTCGTGGAAACCGTCAGTGTCACCTCGGGCCGGATGACACTGGTCGTCGACGGCGTGGAGCACACCGTCGAAGCCGGGCAGACCGCCGCCTTCGACGGCGACGCCCCGCACACCTACCGCGGCGCGGGCACCGACACCTGCCACCTGATCATGACCGTCCACCTCCCGCCCGGCCCAGGTTCCGCGACCTGACCCACGAGGCGCCGAACCTTGCGCGGCGGCGCTGTCGGCTGGGGGCGGTCATTTGCGGAGGCGGCATGCCCATGCTCCGTGGTGGGATGTGCGGCATGATCGACTCGCTTCGGGCCCGTATCGAGCGGTACTACTCCGCCGTACCGCTGTTGTCTTCCGACGCCGAGGACTTCGGCCCGCTGCGGTTGTTCGTGCGCAAGGAACCGGGAACCCCCTACTACGGCGGTCCGAGCCATGCTCAACCGACCGCGGCGGGCTCCGGGGCCGTCAGGGCAGCCGACATCGCCCGGGTACGCGCCCGGCAGCGCGAACTCGGTGTGCCGGAAGCCTTCGAATGGCTCGCCGAGGCGGCTCCGGCGCTGCGCGCCCGTATCGAGGCCGCCGGTCTCCCGGTGCTGGAACGCCCGCTGATGGCCCTCGACCCGCACCACCCACTGCCCCCGCAGCCGCTGCCGGAGGGCGTCACGATCCGTGCGCTGACGGCCGACGACCCGGCTCTGCCCAAGGCCCTTGCTCTCCCACGACTGGCCTTCGCCGAGGCGGGCACGGCGGTGGGCGTGGCGGGCCGCGCGGAACTGTCGGCAGCGGCCGAGGAGTTGGCCGCGGACGGTACGGTCGCAACGATCCGTCCCACCATCCGTGCCGGACACAAGACACTCGTCGCCGCCCTCGCCCCCGACGGCACCCCGCTCGCAGCCGGCCACTACCACCCTGCGAACGGCACGACCGAGATCGGCGGCGTCGGCACGCTGCCCGCCGCCCGGCGCCAGGGCCTGGCCGCGGCCGTCGCGACGGCGCTGGCCGCACACGCCCGCCACCACGGGGTACACACCGTCTTCCTCGCCTATGCGGAGGACAAGGTCGCCCGGCTCTACGCCCGCTTGGGTTTCCGTCCCGCGGACACCACTCTTCTCATCGCCAACCAGCCCGCGCGATCGTAGGTCTCGCCCCGACGCGCGAATCGCCGTTGGGTCAGGGGGTCGGGATGCCGGCCGACGTGCGGGGTGGGCGGGTGAAGCGGACCGGGACTCCTGGGGAGTAGAGCACGCTGACGGGGGGCCCGGCCGGCGTGGGCAGGCCTGCCGAGGACACCAGGTTCTCCTCGCACTGCAACAGCTCGGCACGGTGCAGTGGCCAGCGCGGGTGCGTGTTCGGCAGGAACAGGGCCCGGCCGAAGAAGGCGCTGTGCATACCCCAGCGGGCGGTCAGGAAGTGTTCCAGCTCGGTCGGTGCATCGACCCGCTCGCCGACCCGTATCGCGAGGTCGCTGCGTGTGCCACGAGGGCCGGGCCAGCGCCGGCTGCTGGTGTAGGTGACCGTGGCGCCCTCCCGGCGGATCCGCATCCGTGACCAGACGTACGGCAGGCGGAAGACGGCCCGTCCGACGGCCACCGGAATCAGACGCGACGCGTCCAGCGAACGGAAGACCACGCCACGCCGGCCATGGGCGTCCACGGAGTACAGGCGGACATTGGTCTCGGGGAAGGAGCCGAGGTACGGAATGCCGGGCAGACGGAACCATCCCACGCGGTGCATCCGGAAGGCGACGAGCCCGACGTACGTCACCCCGTCCAGGGTGTCCGGACGGGTCCCGGCCGGCAGCAGCGGGGCGACGTCCGCGGGATCGGCGGCCCAGTGGAGGAAGGCCAGATCGAGCCACGACTGGGTGAGCAGGGGCCGTGGCGCGGTGTGAGGCGGGTCGGCGGTGATGGGTTCCGGGTGCAGTACGAGCGGCGGCTGCGGCATCGCATCAGTATCCGCGAGGTCGTCGCGCCGTGCTGGTCCTCGTCACGGGTTTCCTCGAGCGCGGCATGCGTGCCCTGAGGGTTTCGGCGCGGGTTCCGCGTTGGGGCAGGCGTCCGAGGCAGGCGGCGAGGAGCAGTGCGGCGAGGCCGGTCAGCGCGGTGCCCTGCCAGCCGAGGGTGTCGAGCAGGGGTGCTGCGAGCGCGCTGCCGATGGCGCCGGTCGTGAAGTACAGCACCAGGTAGACGCTGGTGAGGCTGCCGGAGCGGTGCGGATCGAGGGCGATGACGCGGCTCGTGTTGGCGGCTTGGGCGGCGAAGCACCCGGCGTCGAAGAGGGCGAGGCCGAGCGCGATGGTCGGCGGGGTGGTCAGGCCGGTGGCCAGCAGGGCCGTTCCGGCAGCGGCGGCCAGCAGGGAGGCGGTGATCACGGTGGCCGGGGCGTGCCGGTCGGTGAGGCGTCCGGTGAGCGGGAGGACGATGAGACCGAGGAGCCCGGCCAGGCTGTACAGGCCGATGGCGGTCGGACCGAGGGAGTGGGGCGGTTCGGCCAGAGCGAGTGCGAGCGCGACCCATATGAGGTTGAAGGCGAGGTACCACAACCCGCCGACGACTACCGCGCGTCGCATTTCGCTGAACTCGCGCAGGAGCGGCGGGAGCGAGGCGAGGGCGGCCCGGTAGCTGTGGTCGCGGTGCGGCCTCTGTCTGGGCAGGAGCGCGCCGGCGGTGATCGCGGCGAGCAGGGCGAGGGCGGCGAAGACGAGCAGCATCCGCCGCCAGCCGAGGACGTCGGCGAGGGTTCCGCCCGCCAGGCGACTGAGCAGGATCCCCGCCGACATCCCAGCCGCCACCGTGGCCACACCGGTCGCGCGACGCCCGGGCGGGGCATACCTGCCCGCGATGGTGCCGGCCTGGGCCGCGACACTGGCGGTCGCGCCGATGAACAGGTAGGCGGCCACGAGCACGCCCGCGCTGGGCGCGGTCGCGGCGAGGGCGAGGGCGGCCGCCAGGGCGGTGAGCTGTGCGGCGACCAGGCGGTTGGGGGCGAGGCGGTCGGTGAGGGGCAGCAGGAGGGCGAAGCCGGTCATGCAGCCCACGAGTGCGGCGGTCGGCGCGAGGCCGATCACGGAGAGGGGGACGCCCAGATCGGCGGCGACCGCGGTGAGCGCGGGCTGGACTGCGTAGTTGTTCGCGATCGCCGTCCCGGCGACGCAGGCCAGCAGGAACGTGCCGCTGCGCGGAAGGGCACGACTCATGGCTGGGCGCCGCGGGCGAGGATGACGGCGTAGCGGCATTCGACGTCCGTGGTGTTGGCGAAGACCCGCGGGGTGGGCGCGCCGAGTTCGATGCTGTCGCCCGCGTCGAGTTCGTGGACCGTGTCGCCGTCGTGGAAGGTCAGACGGCCGTCGAGGACCCAGACGATCTGCCGGACGAAGGCGAAGGCAGCAGCCGGATACGGTACTCGGGCGCCGGCGGGCAGACGGATCTCGGCGACCTCCGCGGGGAAGTGCGGGCCGGAGATCTGCCGGCGCCGGTAGCCGGTGCCGGGATCCCGCCATTCCGCCGTGTCGGCCCCGCGGCGCACGCCTGCCGTCGGCTCCGTGCCGTCCTGCGCTCCTTCGGCCAGGGCGAGCAGCGAGGCGATGCTGAGCTGGAACGCGGCCGACAGCTTGCCGAGGACGACGGCGCTGGGGCTGCTCTCGCCGCGCTCGATCCTGCTGATCATGGCCTGGGACACCCCGGAGGCATCCGCGAGCTGGGCCAGCGTCCAGCGGCGGCGTTCCCGCTCGGTGCGGACCCGGGCAGCGATCTGCCGTACCAGCGGATCTACTATATTGGACATGAATCCACTATACGAAAGAAGCGCTATGACGGTGACAGTGCGCCGCGCACAGGCGGGCGACGCGGAGGCCATCCGTGCGATCCGCAACCACGCGATCGAGCGGTCGACGGCCCTGTGGACGCAGACCCCGCAGTCCCCCGCCGAGGGGGACGCCTGGTTGGCGGCGCACCTGGAGCGTGGTTCGGCGTTCGTCGCCCTGGCCGAGGGCGAGGTGGCCGGGTTCGCGGTCCACGGGCCGTGGCGCGCACTGGACGGGTACCGCCACACGGTGGAGGACTCGGTCTACGTCCGCGAAGACCGGCACGGGCTCGGCATCGGCTCCGCACTGCTCGACGCCCTCATCGCCTCGGCGCGTGAAGCCGGCCACCACGTCATGATCGCCGGAATCGAGGCCGAGAACACCGGATCGATCCGGCTGCACGAACGGTTCGGGTTCCAACGCGTCGGAACGGTGCGGGAGGTCGGAACCAAGTTCGGCCGCTGGCTCGACCTGACGATCATGGCTCTGCACCTGAGCTGAACCGCCGACGCCGACGACGAAGGGGGCGACGAATGGGGCGGTTCTCCGCCCCGGCGGCGCCCGTGTGAGGATCGGCGCGTGAACGATCTACGCTTCCGCCCGGCTGTCCGCGAAGACCTTTCCACCCTCGTGCGCCTGCGTGACGATGCCGCCCGCTGGATGAACTCCCGTGGCACCACCGGCCAGTGGCAGCCCGGCGAACTGGATGAAGCCCACTTCCGTCGGATCATGGAGGACGGAGAAGTCTGGGTCGCGGAAGTCGCCGGCCGTACCGTCGGGGCCTGGGAACTGTGGTGGGAGGATCCGGACGCCTGGGGCCCGCAGCCCCCGACGGCCGGCTACGTGCATCGCCTGATGGTGGACCATGCCGTCGCCCTGCCGGGAACGGGACGGCGGCTTCTACGGGCCGCTGAGCGGCGCGTGGCCGAGGCGGGCCGCACCCTGGTCCGCCTCGACTGCCTGGCAGGCAATGATCGTCTGACGGCGTACTACGTCGACGCCGGCTACCGGGTCGTCGGCCACCAGGAGGGCAAGCCGCAGCCGGGCGGCACGCCCAAGTCGTTCACGCTCCTCGAAAAGACCGTGCGGTGAGCAGCGTGTCGAACAGCGCGTCGAGAGCGGGCCGGTAGGCGTGCTCGGGCGGGGCCGCGAAGCCGATGAGCAGGCCTGCCGGGCGCCCGTGGGCATCGATGTGGAGTTCGGACAGGCCGCGCAGGGCGAGTCCGTGCCGGGCACAGAAAGAGCGGACCTCGTCTTCCGCCGGCCAGTCGGCGGAGAGGGTCACGAGGGTGTGCAGACCGGCCGGAACACCGCGGACGGTCAGACCCGGGACTCCGGCCGCGCGGGCCAGCAGCAGTTCCCGTCGCCGACGGTAGCGCAGGCGGGAGGCGCGAACGTGGCGGTCGTAGGCGTGACTGGTGATCAGGTCCGCGAGGACGAGCTGGGAGAGGCTCTCGGTGTAGAGATCGGCCAGCTGTTTGGCTGCTACGACCGGCTTCACCAACTCCGGAGGCAGAGCCATCCAGGCCAGGCGCAGAGCAGGGCCGAGCGTCTTGGAGGCGGTGCCGCAGTACACGGTCCGGTCGGGGGCGATGCCCTGCAGGGCGCCGACGGGTTGGCGGTCGTAGCGGTACTCGCCGTCGTAGTCGTCCTCGATGACCAGCCCGCCGGTGGTGCGTGCCCAGGCGCTGACGGCCTGACGCCGGCTGGGGTGGAGGGGGACGCCGGTCGGATACTGGTGCGAGGGCGTGAGCAGCACCGCGTCGACCTCGTGCGTCAGCGCGTCCACGCGCGCGCCGTCGGCGTCGACGGGCATGGGACGGACGGCGAGTCCGGTGCGCTGGACGACGGCGCGGAAGACGTTGTGACTGGGATCCTCGACGGCTACCGTCCTGGCGCCGCTTCGGACCAGCACATCGCTGAGCAGGCTCAGGCCCTGGTAGTAGCCGGACGTGATGACGATGCGGTCGGGGGTCGTGACCACACCGCGGGTGCGGCCCAGGTAGTCGGCCACCGCGGTGCGCAGTTCGATCCGGCCCTGCGGGTCTCCGGCGCCGAGCATCACCGAGCGGGAGCCCGCGACCACCCGGCGCGTTGCCGCGAGCCAGGCGCGCGCGGGGAAGGCGCTGACATCGGGAAGCCCCGGGCGCAGGTCATGGCGAGGGCCCGCCGGTATCGGTGAGGCCGAGGGGGAAGCCTCGGTCTCCGGTGGTATGTCCGCCACGGTGGTGCCCGACCCGGGCCGGCTGGTCAGGTAGCCCTCTTCAGCCAGTTGATCGTAGGCGGCGGTCACCGTCCCACGGGACAGCCCGAGTTCGGTGGCCAGCCCCCTGGTGGAGGGCAGGAGCGTCCCCGCGGCCAGGCGCCCCTGACGGATCGCGTCGCGCAGCGCCGACTCCAGAGCCGAACGGCGGCCTTGGGAGGCGTCGAGATCGATGTGCAGGTCGACGCGTGAACCGGACCAGGATTTCCGCACGGAACTGGATCTTACTCGTGGTCCGGTGCCCGCCTAGCCTCGGCCCAAGTGATCAACAGCCCGACAGCGACAGGACGTACCTCGATGATCGTGATAGCCCACCTCAGCGACACCCACATCGACAGTGAGCCGCGCAGCATCGAGCGCACCCGGGCCGTCATGCGCTACCTGGAGGACCTGCCGTACGACCTGGACGCGGTCCTGGTGACCGGAGACATCACCGACCATGGCCTGCCGGCCGAGTACGAGCAGGCCCGTAGGCTCTTCGCCTCGCGGCACCCGGTGCTGCTCTGCCCCGGCAACCACGACCGGCGTGAGGCCTTCCGCACGCACCTCTTGGCGCAGCCGGCTGCGGCGACTCCGGTCAATCAGGTGCATCAGAGCGCTGACGTGGTCATCGCGATGTGCGACTCATCGGTGCCGGGCAAGGACGAGGGAATCCTCTCGGACGAAACCCTGGCGTGGCTCGAGGACATCCTGGCCCGGACCTCCGACCGGACGCCCGTGCTGATCGGCTTCCACCACCCCCCGGCGCAGTTGCACGTCCCGTTCGTCGACGGCATCCGCCAGTTCGGCGCCGAGCGGCTCGCGGCCCTCGCCGACCGGCACCCCAACATCACGGGGTTCCTCTGCGGCCACGCCCACACGGCCGCGACGACCGTCTTCGCCGGACGCCCGCTGCTCGTGGCCCCCGGCGTCGTCTCCACCCTGCGTCTTCCCTGGGAACACCGCGAGCACCCCGAGGACCACGTCCACCTGGACCATCCCCCTGCGCTCGCCTTCCACATCCTTGACGAGACCGGGCGGTTGACCACGCACTTCCGTCACGTCGGTGTGTGAGCGGACCGCACCAGCCCCTCGTAGCCCTGCGGAGAACTGCACCGTCATCCCGAGCACGGGCGGCCGGTGTGCGCGCCGTTCGGCAGCAGTTTGCGTTCGGCGGCCGTGTACGGGCGGTCGGCCGTCTCGCACAGCCGGTGCCACCACGTGCCGGGATCGATGTCCACGCTCTGGAGCTGCCCGCCGGAGGCGAGCCAGAGGCGGGTGCCGGAGGCGACCGCGGCGAACGGGTCCGTGTTCACCGTGTCCTGGCCCTCCGCGAGCGTGCTGCCGTCCGAGACGTCGTGCAGCCGTATGCCCCGGCCCGCGGTGACGGAGACGAGGGCGCGGTCGCCGATGAAGGCGAGGGGGTGGGTGAAGGGAGGGTAGGGCACGACGCCTCCGCGCCGGCGGCCGGTCTCCGCGTCCCAGAAGCGGAGCTTGCTGTCGCTGTGACCCACGGCCACGAGGCTGCCGTCCCGACTGAAGAGCACGGTGGGATTCCCCGGCTCCCTGGCCCCGTCCACACCGGTCGGCGAGGTCCATTCGGAGATGCGCCGGTTCTTCACGAGGTCCCAGACCATCAGCTGTCCGAGGAGGTGACCGGACCTGCTGACGATCAGGGCCTGGTCGTCGTGGCCGGGGCGGGCGACGAGCTGGCCGGCGGTGGTCCGGAGCGACTCCGGGTGGGCCTCGGGCGGTGCCACGCGCAGTGGAGACGAGACGACCGTGCCCGTCCCGGGGTCGACCCGCAGTACGTCGTTGGAGGTCAGCAGCACGGCCAGTTCGCCGTTGCCCAGCTGGGCCACGGACTCGATGCTGGAGGCCCGCGCCGCTGTGGGAAGCCGCCGGGCGAGATCGACCTCCAGGTGGCTGTTGAGGTCGTCGGCCGCGTACAGCAGGAGTGTGAGACCGTCGGTGTCCCATACGGCCACGGTCTCGCGCTCCTTCGAACTCACCCAGAGCGTGGCCCACTTGCGGTCCTCCGGGTCGCCCGGCAGCTCCGCACTGCGGTTCGGGGCTCCCGGACGGCTCAGATGAAGGCGGCCCTCGTTCTGGGTCGCGAACCGGTCGTGGTGCGGATCGAGCGCCACCGTCTGCAGGTCGGTATGGTCGAACGGCAGCGGCTCGACGTCCCTGCTGAGGCGCAGCCGTACCAAGCCGTCACCGACCGCCGCCACCGCCACCGGGCGGTCGCCCGACCTGCGCGGCCAGATCGCCATCTTCACCGGCTGGTTCGACGTGCCGTCGGTGGGGACCACCGCCGTCCAGGAGCCACCGTCGAGGACGCCCACAGCGGACGCGATGCCGTACTCCGCGTCGTCGTCGCTGGATCCCGCCTCGCGGAAGGCGGTGCGGTAGTAGCTCGTGGCGTCGGTGTCGCCGAAGCGTGACGGAGTCACCCGAGGCGCTGCGGAGCCGTCCACGCGCAGCCACCTCGCCTGCGCGCCGAGTCGGTTCGGGTACACGGAGAGCACCTTGTCCCGTCCCATGAGCGTGCTGGTCGCGTTGGCGTCCGTGACCAGCCGCCGCTGTTCCCTCCCCGTGGGCAGCGAGAAGACTCCGGCCGACGACAGGTAGCGACCGGACGAGTTGCGGCGGAGCCACTGGAGGGTCACGTGGTCGGGCCCGCCCGCGAACGCGGCGCCGTCCACCACCCGGCCCGTGGTCACCCGCCGCGCCCCCGGGACCGGGTCGCCGGAGCGCACGTTCCAGATGTCGAGTCTGCCGTGCTGCTCGATGGCGTCGCCGTCGCCCCGGTCTCCGTAGGAGTGCAGGCGCAGCAGGCGGGAGGAGTCGTCGCTGAAGTCCAGTGAGGGGAAGTAGACGTCGTCCGATTCCGGTCGTGCTCCGGTGAGCAGGCGTGGCTCGGGGTCTTTGCCGACCTCCCAAAGCCGTACCGACCCGTCGGGCGACGCGAGGGCGTACCAGCGCCCGTCGTCGCTGACCGCGTCCTTGGATTCCTGCGCCGGCGCTCCCGCAAGACGGTGGACGCGGGGGTGATCGGAGGCGGCGTCCACGACGACGGAGACCGTCGCGCTGCCCTTCTCCGGCTTGGTCGTCACCGCGAGGACATCGGTCTCCGACGCGGCGGTCATGCGGTCCACGCTCCCCGGCCACAACCCGGCGTGCACCCGTTCCGCGTCCCGCATCCTCAGGTACTGCCGGAACAGCTGACTCTTGGCCTTGCCCGTGGGGGATGTCGCCCACGCGCCCATCGCCAGCTGTACCGAGACCCCGAAGTCGAGCGCCGATCGCTCCTGCGCGATGCCGGCCAGCTGCTCGGAGGCCGCCGCGCGCAGCTGCGTCTCCATGCGGTCCCGGCTGCGGCTCGCGTCCCAGGCCAGCCAGCCCGCTATGAGTGTGAGGACGGTGACGACGGCGGCGAACCCGCGCAGCACGTATGCGCCCCGTCGTGCGTGGCGCCGGCCCGCGGTCAGGTAGGCCCGCTGGAGGGCGGTGATGTCCCGGTCGCGTTCCGGTTCCCACCGGCCCGCGGCCGTGAGCAGTTTCCCGGGTACGGGCACGAACGGGCGGCGGCCCTCCGCGGCCCACGCGGCGGCCTGTTCGGCGACCTGGGACTGCCAGGCGCGGAACTCCTCGCCCTCGCGCAGACAGGTGCGCAGCCACTCCCATTCGCGCAGCAACGCCTCATGGGCCATGCGCAGGGACTCGCCGAGCGTGTCTCCCGGCGGCGGCTCCGTCCAGGCGAGCAGCTTCTGCCGCGCCATACGGCTGGCCAAGCGCTGCTGCGCCTCGTCGAGTTCGCCCACCGGCACGACGTCCGGCAGGAACCGGCCGAGTCCGTCCGGGCGGGCCAGGCGCTGGAACAGGCGCCGCGCGGTCTGCTCGTCGGCGACGCCTTCCGCGACGGCCGCGTCGAGGGTGCGTTGCGCGTGCTGGGCCAACGCGCCGGACAGGCCGCCCAGTTCCTGGTAGGCGGCGAGGGTCAGGCGTCCCCCCGAGCGCCGACGCCACAGCTCGGCCAGCGTGAACTCCAGAAGCGGCAGGGCGTTGCCCTCCCCCCGGGTGTCCTGGGCGTCCCTGGCATCGCGCAGCAGCAGTTCCTTGAGGCCGTCCTGGAGGCCGGCTCCGGGGATCGGGGCGAGCCGGGCGGAGATCACCTCGCTCAGGGCCTCGTCGGTCAGCGGGTCCAGGGACACGACGGCCCGGGTCCGCTCGGCGGCCGGCAGCACGGCGGACAGCACGTCCAGCGTGGCGTGCCGGGCGGACAGGACCGCCCGGAGTCCCCGGTCCGGCGTGGCACCGGCGGTCAGCTCGCGCCACCACCTCACCACCTGCCGGGCGGCGGACGGCGCCGCGGCGGCGTACTCCTCGAACTGGTCCAGGACCAGCACGCCCGTCCGGTCCCGGAAGACGGTCCGCAGCTCCTCCCGTAGAACGGCGAGCGCGACCTCGTCCCCGGACAGTGCCTCCCGTACGGCCGCCAGGCGGGCGGTGCCGGTGTTCTCCTCGGGGACGGCCGCCCTCCACAGGGCCAGCAGTGCCTCGCCGAGCGTGGTGGCCGGGCCGTCCGCCTCGTGCGGTGTGCGCACCACGGTGACGGCCTGGACCGCGTGCAGCCGCGGCAGCAGACCGGCGTGCAGCAAGGACGACTTGCCCGTGCCCGACTGCCCGGTCAGCAGGGTCAGCGGCTGCTCGCGCACCGCCGAGACGAGCGCGTCCGTCTCCCTGGCCCGCCCCAGGAACAGGTGAGCGTCGCTCTCCTCGAAGCGCAACAGGCCCTTGAACGGGCCCGGGTCCTCGACGGCGTCCGGTGCCCGGGCGGCCAGCCGCGGGGCCGGGATCAGATACGCCGTGCCGTCGAGGCTGTCGCGGCCACGCGTGGCGAGCATGCCGACCACATGGCGGGCTCCGACGTCCCAGACCGGACTCCCGCTGAACCCCGGCTCGATCGCGACGCTGCCGTGCCCCGCGTCCAGCTGGATGAGGCCCGCGCCCTGGCCGCCGCGCAGGGTGCCGTGCGCGTTCACGCCCGTGTCGGTGACCTCGGGAAAGCCGTAGAGCCGGGCCTCGCGGCCGTAGAGCGGGGCATCGGGGCCGGCCAGGGGCAGCGGCGCGGTCCCGGCGACCGGGTGGGTGAGCCGGAGGATCGCGATGTCGTCGGTGGGGTACCAGGCTTCGACGGTGGCAGGCACCGGTTCCCGGGGTTCTCCGGTGACCAGCGGGAAGTCCACCAGGAGCGGTTCGTCCGGGCGGCCGGGCCCGGTCCCGTCGCCGTCGGCGACCACGTGCGCGCAGGTGCACACCAGGTCGCGGGTCAGGAGGAACCCGGCGCCCAGCAGCCTGCCCCGCCGGTCGAAGAGCCGGGCGAGCCCCTGCTCGAACTCGGTACCTCCCGACGGGGCGGCGGGAGGCGGCGCCTCAGTCGCCGCCACCGACGGGCTCCGCGTCCGAGGACGGCGCCCCGTCCGGGACCGGCTCGTCGTCCGGGGCCGACTCGTCGTCGGCGTCGGCACGGCCTGCGCCGTCGCGCTGCCGCTCCCACTCAAGGGCCACTTTGAAGTGCGCTTCGGTCGCGGCCCGGGCCAGGACGACACCGGCGTCCGCGCTGAGCTTCACCCCGAACTCAAGACTGACACGGTCCGGAGCCTCCGGCATGGCCCGCAGCGAGGCCAGCACGTCCTGGACGGCCGGCCGGACGCGGTCGACGGCCTGGCGGAGGGTGTCCGCCGCGGCCCCCGTGGCGTCCCCGCGGCGTCTTCGCACCGGCTCGTAGGCGTCGCCGTGCGGTGGCACGGGACCGTCGACCTCCACGCGCAGTACCGAGCCGTCGCTCGCCTGGAACTCCCTTATCCCCGCCATGAGTTCACCGATCCGTCGCTTCCCCTGAGCGCTGCCTGCGGTGGCCGGAGCCAGCCTAATGGCACCTTGTCGCGTCTGTCTCGGGGCTTACGCGGGGCGTGGAGTCCTCGCCTCAGGCGTGAGTCGTCAAGATCATGTACGGGGCGGTGCGGGTCTCCGCCGGAGCCTCGTCCGTGGGGCCGTCGACAGGCAGCGTGGGCAGGTCCACGACGGGGGAGGGGAAACCTGCCTCCGTGAGGAAGGACCGGTACCGATCGAGAGAGCGGTAGTAGGTCGTGGTGGTCATCGTGGTGCCGTCGTGCAGGCGCAGCCGCGTGGCCACGGTGTCACCGTCGGTGTACACGGCCCCCGGCTCGCCGTGGCGCACGGTGGAGAACGCCACGCCGGTCGACGCCGGGTTGAGATCGGCCAGCAGGTACGGGGCGCCAGGGCGCAGGACGCGCCGGATCTCGGCGGTGAGGTCGGCCAGCCGGCCGTCGTCGGGATCGGTGCAGTACACCAGGCAGCACACGGCCGCATCGACGCTGTCGTCGGCGAGCCAGTCCAGGGCGCGGCCGTCGAACAGCCGGTAGGTGATACGCGGGTGCGGGCGGTCGGCACGGGCGATGTCCAGCATGTCCGCCGAGAGATCGAGAGCCTGGACCGTCCACCGTCCGGTACCCGCGAGCCGCGCCGCGACCGCGCCGGTACCGCACCCGACGTCCAGGGCCAGCCGGTCGGGGCTCGCGCTCCCGCCGAGCCGGTCCAGCACAGCGGGGAAGATCAGGCTCTCGGCCAGCCGCATGTCGCGGTCCCGGTAGGCGTCGGCCGCGGCGGAGGTGTCCCAGCCGAGAGGGCCTTCGTCGGCGATCAAGGGCACTGCCTCCTGCACTGGACCGGGGCCCGGGCGGTTGGAGCGGGGCGTTCGTCCGCAGCGTGACACACGAAACCGCCAGGGTGTCCGTGGCGCCGGAGGATTCCCCCGACCGCGCGTCCGGCATACGGAGGATTGACGGGGGCACCTGCTGGTGGGTCACCGGCCGACCGCGTCGCGGGCGCTCCGACCCGGGTCTTTTCGTCAGCGTCACCGCCCAGATGCACGACACCGCCCGCGACGGAAGGATCGCCTTAGGGGGTGCGCTCTACGACGCTGGAGCCTTGCCATGATGATCAAGCGCATCTTGAACAGTTCTGCTCATTCCACACAATCGACTGCCCCCGAGCCCGTGGCGACCGCCGCCGACTGCGGTCTGCTGCTCGTCCGGCTGACCTTCGGCCTGCTGATGGCCGCGCACGGGGCTCAGAAGCTCTTCGGGTTCTTCGGAGGCGATGGCCTGACCGCGACCGGCAAGGGCTTCGAGTCCCTGGGGTACCGCCCTGGGAAGCTCTTCGCCGTCATCGGTGGGCTGTCCGAGCTGCTCGGCGGCCTGGGCCTGGCCGTCGGGCTGCTGACGCCGCTCGCGGCCGCCGCCGTGATCGGAGTCATGATCAATGCGATGGCCACGGTCACGGGTGCCCACGGCCTGTGGGCCGCCGACGGCGGAGTGGAATACAACGTGGCCATCGCTGTCGTCGCCCTGGCCGTCGCTGCCATCGGTCCGGGGCGACTGGCCGTCGACCGGTTCTTCCGCTGGGGCAAGGGCGGCTGGGCGGAGGCTGCCGTCGCTCTCGGCCTGGGCGGCATCGGCGCGGCGATCACGCTCAGCCTCTGAACCGACAGCGCATCCGACAAGGGCGTGATTCCGGGGACGGCGACGGTCGTGCCGCCGGGTCGCCGGACGGTGCCGTGTGGATGCTGGGCGTATGTCTCACCACCTCAGCGGCCCCCATCTGCGCTCCCCCATGGACGACGCCCGGCTCGATCTGACGGATGTGTTCGCCTTCGCCGCGCCCGGCGAACGGACCGTACTGATCATGAATGTGAACCCGATCGCCCCGACGGGCGGCCAGGCATTCCATCCCGACGCGGTGTACCGCATCAACGTGGACACCGACGGAGATCACCAGGCCGACGTGGCGTTCAGCTTCGTGTTCTCCCCGCCCGCCGACGGACAGCAGACCGTCACCGTCCACCGGGCCGCCGGCGATCAGGCGCGTGCGCACGAG
Organism: Streptomyces sp. NPDC046727; assembly: GCF_040645635.1. Classification (NCBI taxonomy): domain Bacteria; kingdom Bacillati; phylum Actinomycetota; class Actinomycetes; order Kitasatosporales; family Streptomycetaceae; genus Streptomyces; species Streptomyces sp. NPDC046727. The sequence continues at coordinate 20,972 of NZ_JBEYYR010000021.1, read as the reverse complement.
GCCGCCGGCGAGACGCTCTTCACCGACGTGCCGGTGAGCTTCGGTACGGATCCCGGGGTGGTGGAGTCCGGGCCGTACACCTTCTTCGCCGGGCTCCGCAGCGACCCGTTCTTCGCCGACCTCGACGGCATCGTCAACAAGTTCCAGTGGACCGGTGTCGACTGGGGAGCCGACAAGAACGTCTTCGGCATCGTGCTGGAGATGCCGGACGCCGAACTCGGCACAGGCCCCGAGATCGGCGTGTGGGCGCGGGTGAGCCTGCGCCAGGACGGACAGCTGACGTCCGTCGACCGCGGAGCCCACCCCTCCCTGACCGCCTACTTCAACGCCGAGGACGTCAAGGACGCCTACAACGCCGGCGAACCCGCCGACGACTGGGACACCTACCGCGAACCCTGGTCCGCCGTGCTCCAGCACTTCGGCGGCTACGACCGGCAGTCGGCCGAGCGGGCCCTGCGGACCGTACTGCCGGACATCCTGCGCTACGACCGCGGCAAGCCCGCCGCCTACCCCAACGGCCGCACCCTCACCGACGACGTCACCTCTGCCCGGCTGGCCATGCTCACCGCGGGCAAGGTCCCCACCGACCACATCGGCCCCCACACCGACCTGCTCCCCGGCTTCCCGTACCTGGGCACGCCCCACACCGGCTGACAGCACGCGCATGCGGGCAACAGGTCACCGATGACGACGGCTGGAGCAGCGATTTCCCGTTGCGTGCCGGCAGCCGTGCGGCCTACGGTCCCGATCATGCTGCCCGCCGTGCACACAGACGAGGAACGGGACGCGGTCGTCCTCGACGAGACCGTGATGCGCCCCGGTGCCGAGGACCTCTGCAAGCGCCTCGGTCTCGCCGGCGTACCGCTGACTCGTTTCCCGGACGGGTCGCAGCCGGTCTACGCGGTCGGTGACGCACATGTCCTCAAGCTGTTCCCCGGCCCCGCCGCCCGGCACGGCGTCGCCGAAGGCCGCGTCCTCGCCCACCTCCAGGGACGGCTGCCGGTCCCGACACCGCGGGTGCGTGATGTCGGGACGTACGAGAACGGCTGGCACTACGTCCTGATGTCCCGGCTCCCCGGCGAGAACCTGGCCCGCAGCTGGGACCGTGTGTCACAGGGCCACCGCGAACGGCTCGTCACCGAGATCGGCGAAGCCCTGGCGGAGCTGCACTCCCTCGACCCCGATCCGCTCGCGGACGTGCTCGGCCCCGAGGACTGGGGCGTCTTCCTGGACCGCCGACGTGCCGGTGCCGTGGAACAGCAGCGCGCCCACGGACTTCCGGCCGCCTGGCTGGAGCAGATCCCGGACTTCCTCGCCTCGGTTCCGCTGCCGCGCGCACCGCGCCGTTCCCTGCTGCACACCGAGGTCATGCGGCAGCACTTCCTCGTCGATCCCGACGGATGGCGCCTGACCGGGCTCTTCGACTTCGAACCAGCCATGATCGGTGACCGCGCGTACGACTTCGTGGGCGTGGGGCTGTTCGTCACCCGCGGCGATCCGGCCCTGCTGACCCGGCTCGCCAGGGCGTACGGCCACACCTGCGAGCCGTCCGCGCTGCTCGCGTACACATTGCTGCACGTGTACAGCAACCTCCCCTGGTACATGCGGGAACTGGGCGTACCTGACGACGGAACGCTGCCGTCGCTGGCACAAGCGTGGTTCGGCACGGAGTGACGCGGGACTCTCATGATGGTGCCCACCCACTACCGTTCGTGACACTGTGATCACGGAACCGCGAGACGGACCCCGTCGACGGCCCGCGAGCGGTGGACGGCGAAGAGGTGAGGAGCCAGAGTGGTCGATGAGCACCGCGTCGTGCCGGGGAGTCCGGCACCCGCCGAGGTGTGGATGCTGGTGCGGCAGCGACCGGCCGTGCTGCGCCGGTCCACCGAGGAACTGGCGGCAGCGCTCGCCGATGCCCATGGTCCCCGCTTCGCGGTCTGGCACACCGACGAGCTGCTCTTCGGCGTCCGGGGCGGGCGGTTGACGCTCCGTACCCTGGGCGGCACGGACCTGCCCGCCCCCAAGGTGGTGTGCGTACGCCAGGTGGCCGGCCCCATGCGCGACGACCGCGAGGTGACCCTGCTGCGGCACCTCGACCGCATGGGCAGCACCCTCGTCAACAGGGTCGAGGCCCAGCTCAAGTCCCGGAACAAGATCTGGCAGCTGCAGGAACTCGCCCTGGCCGGCCTGCCGGTGCCCGACACTCTCACCTACGCCACCGCCCCCCTGGAAGGCGTCGTCCGCAGCCCGGACCTGGGCACGCCGTGCGTGGTGAAGTCCGTCAGCGGAGCCAAGGGCGAACGGGTCTTCCTCGCCCCCGACCCGCACCTGCTGCGCGAGGTGGCCGGCAGCCTCACGCAAGACGTGCCGTTCCTCTTCCAGGAACACGTAGCACATTCACACGGCCGGACCCTGCGGGTGGTCGTGGTCGACGGCGAACCGGTGGACGCCGTAGAGCACACCTCGCGCAACGGCACCCTCGCCGCCAACATCGCCCAGGGCGGCTCCGCCACCCGGTGCGGGGGCCGCCATCCGCAGGCAGAGGAGCTGGCGGTGCGTGCGGCACGCGTCCTGGGCCTGGACATCGCGGGCGTGGACCTGTTGTTCACCTCCGGGAACACCTACACGATCTGCGAGGTGAACGCCGTCCCGGGCTGGCGTCCTGAGATGACCGGCATCATCCCGGCCATCACGGCCTGTGTCGCCCGTCGCCTGGCCACCCACGACAGCGTGACGCGGCGTCAGCCGTAGCCCAGGGCCAGGGCCGCCGAGGCCGCGAGGGGCCCATGATGCAATGGGGCGCGACAAAGCAGATCTCGGGGTGGAGTGCGACGTGTTGAGCAACGGTGGGCCCGATACGGAGAGTTTCGAGCCGCTGGAGGACGGCGATCCGCGGACCGTGGGCGGCTACCGGCTCGTGGCCCGGCTCGGATCCGGCGGCATGGGGCGGGTCTATCTCTCGCACACCCCCGGCGGGCGGGCCGTCGCGGTCAAGGTGATCCGGCCCGAACTCGCGGAGAACGTCGAGTTCCGCAAGCGGTTCCGGGCCGAGGTGGCCGCGGCGAGCCGGGTCCACGGGATCTACACGGCTCCCGTCATCGACAGCGACACCGAGGGGCCGATGCCCTGGTGCGCCACCGCCTACGTGCCCGGCCCCTCCCTCTCCGACGCGGTACGCGAGCACGGCCCGCTCCCCGTCGACACCGTGCTGCGGCTCATCGCCGGTGTCGCGGAGGCCCTGCAGGCGGTGCACCGTGAAGGCATCGTGCACCGGGACCTCAAGCCGTCGAACGTGTTGCTCGCCGCCGACGGCCCGCGCGTGATCGACTTCGGTGTGGCGCGCGCGGCGGACGCCACGTCACTGACCCAGAGCGGTACGGCCCTGGGCACCGTCGCCTACATGGCGCCGGAGCAGGTGCTCGGCGCGGACGCCGCCCCCGCGGCCGACGTGTTCGCCCTCGGGCAGACCGCCGTGTTCGCGGCGACGGGCGGCGCCGCGTTCGGAGACGGCGATCCGCACGCGGTGCTGTACCGGGTGGTGCACACGGAGCCCGACCTCAGCCGCGTCCCGGCCGAGATCCAGGAGTTGGTGGCCCGGTGTCTGCGCAAGCCCGCCGCCGAACGGCCCACCGTGGAAGAGATCATCCGCTCCGTCCAGGCGATCCAGGCGTACCGCGGTGACGAGGCACGGTACGCGTCCGGGGCGTGGCTGCCGGGCGAACTGGCCGCGGGCATAAGGGCGCGGGCCGCGGGCGCGGATCAGGCCCGGGCGTGGACGGCGACGCCGGGTACGGCGCAGACCGCCCACCCCTCGGGCGCTGCCGGCGCTCCCGGCGCCATCGCGGCCTCGGGTGCCGACAGCGCACCCAGCGCTCCCGACGGCCCCTACGCGCCCGGCGCCCCTGGCGTCGTCCCGCCCGCCGGCCCCGGCGGATTCGGGCCGCCGGCGGCCTACTCTCCCACCTCGCCGTCCCATGCCGCCCTCCCCGGGCCGTTCGTGATGGCGCCGGGAGCCGCACCGGGTGCGTACGCTCCGGCCGGCGCGCCGCAGCCGCACGACCCGGCCGGGGCCCCGACCTCCCCGGTCGCCGCGGCCGGCACGGGCCGCAGGCGGCGGATCTGGCTGCTGTCCGCGGCGGCCGTCGCGCTCGTCGCCTGCGGAGCGGCCGTCGCCCTGCTGCTCGTTCCGGACAACGGCGCCAAGGGCGGTGAGCGGACCCAGGACGTGGCCGCGTCGCGGTCGGCGACGACCCCCGAGTCGTCGCCGTCGCCGTCCGACTCCCCGACCGCCAAGGCGTCCAAGAAGGCGAAGGCCACCGAGTCCGCGGTGCCGCCCAGCCCTTCGGAGCCCCCGACACCCACGCCGACGACGCCGTCGGCTCCGCCGACCACCGCGGCGAGCAAGCCCCCGGCAGCGAAGGCCCCCGCCCCGTCGACGTACGCTGGGATCCGGATGACCAAGAGCCACGACCTGTACCTGGCGGACACCCCGGTGCGGTCCAAGGCGGACACCGGTACCTCCGACGAGGATCTGACCTACGCCGTCTACTCCGCGGGCGCGCTCCTCGCCCCCGGAACCGACTCCGGAAGCTCTCTCGCCCTGCTGCCCGCGGGCCGGCAGGGCAGCCTGGACGCGTGCAAGGCGGCGACCGGCTACAAGAGCTACATCTGGATCAAGGACCTCGCCGTCGGCCAGCAGATGTGCGTCATCAGCGGGACCGGGCACGTCGGACTGGTGACGTTCCGGGGCTCGTCCGGGACGACGTCAGCCACCTTGGACATGAAGGTGTGGCGCAACGCGGCGTAAGTCCGTGTGCCGAAAGGGCGTTTACCCGTCAGGTCATCGATCTCAGGGCGCCGGCATGACAAGATCGTCACCGTACGCAGCTCGATCGACCGGAAGGACACCATGCCCGCCTACGCCATAGCGCACTTGCAGGAAGCCGCTCCGCACCCGGAGATCGCCGACTACATCGAGCGCATCACCGCCACCTTCGAGCCGTACGGTGGCCGCTTCCTCGTGCACGCCGCGCAGCACGAGGTGAAGGAAGGCAGCTGGCCCGGGCACGTCGTGGTGATCTCCTTCCCCGGCATCACCGAGGCGCGGGCCTGGTGGGACTCGCCCGCGTACAAGGAGATCGCGCCGCTGCGGTCACGGCACATCGACGGCGACATCATCCTGGTGCCGGGTGTCCCCGAGGGCTACGACCCGGCAGCCACCGCGAAGGCGATGCGGGAGGGCCTGTCCGCCGAGTAGCGCCCGGGTTCGGGCGGGCGGGCTCCGGGTCCCTCAATGGTGTCCGCCGTCGGGTGAGCCGCCCATCGTCCGCAGCATGGCCGGCCCGCCCGTCCGCACGAACCGCACCAGGAGCACGGCGGCAAGGGTGAGGAAGGCGATGTTCAGCCAGGTGGTGTAGTTCCAGCTGATGCCTTCCATGGGGATCTTCGCGTCGGCCTGGTCGGGGATCAGGCCGAGGCCGCCGAAGGCGAACTCCACGACGAATCCCGCGATGACCATCGCGAGGTAGAACGTGCCGAGGAGGAAGGCGGCCATCCTGGCGCCGTAGTACTTCCGGTAGATGTTGAGGATCGGCAGGATCAGCAGATCGGCGAAGATGAACGCCACCACGCCGCCGAAGCTGATGCCTCCCTTCCACAGCACCACCGCCAGCGGCACGTTGCCGATGGAGCACACGAACGAGGCGATCGCCACCAGTGGGCCGATAACGGGCCCCCACAGCTTGGCCGCGAGCGGGTGCCCGTCGAAGAAGAAGGCGCGCCAGAACGAATCCGGGACCCACGCGGCGATGGCGCCGGCGATCAGCAGTCCGACGACGAGGTCGCGCAGGATCGCCGCCCACTCCATGACGAACACATGGCTGGTGGAGGTGAGGCCCTCGCGGGAGAGCAGCCGCTGGGTGAAGGAGCCTTCGCGCTGCACGGACATGTCCATCGCGGCGTGGCCCTCCATCGCCCCGACAAGGCCCCGTTCCGCCTGCTCGCGGGCCTGACGCAGGAGCCCCTTGCGAAGGAGCAGCCGGAAGAGGACGGCCAGCACAGTGATCATGAGGGGTCCGCCGACGAACTCGGCGGCGGTGAACTGCCAGCCCATCAGCAGCGCCAGGATGACCCCGAGTTCGACGACGAGGTTGGTGGAGGCGATCTCGAAGGCCATCGCCGCGGTGAAGTTCGCGCCCTTGCGGAACAGCGAGCGGGCCAGCGCCACCGCCGCGTACGAGCAGGACGAGGACGCCACTCCCAGGCCCGCGGCGACGGCGAGCGTGCGGGGCCGGTCGTCACCGAGCAGGGAGACGACGGTGGACTTGCGGACCACGGCCTGGACGACGGCGGACAGCGCGAAGCCCAGGATGAGGGCCCAGGTGATCTCCCAGGTCATGGAACCGGTGATCGACAGTGCGTGCAGTACGGCATGCATCTGTGAAGCCTATGCGGAAGCGGATCGTCAACTTTATCGGCTTTGGGGGCGGCTGTTCTCCTCCTCGCCCTGACCGGTATCGCCGCGCAGGCCGCGATGAACCCGGTCAAGACCCTCACCGCCAAGCAGGCAACCGGCACAAGACCGGCTACACCGCGCCCGTGACCCGTCGACCCGGATGTGATGCTCGCCCCGGACGACGACGGCGACTCCGACGTGTCCGAGACGGGCCTGGTCGGACTGACACCGTCCGGGCCGGTCGTCGTGTGCGGCACGCACATGGGCGACGTGGACGTCACGGGGACGTACCGGCTCAGGGTCCATGCCCGCCACCGTGACGAGGGTGAGGACTACCCGGTGGAGCAGGTCCTGATCCAGGTGTGGACGGCGCGCCAGCCCGACACAACCACGGTGGTGCACAAGACGACCAGCCGGACCGGAGCGCTGTGGCGCGAGCCGAGCTGAACACACCCCAGCCGCCACGGATAATCACTTCTTTGAGATTCACAAAGCATTCATATGAGATGAAGTTCGGCCTTCTATGGACGATTCGGAGCTATGGCCGGCCCGGTTCCGATAGAACTTTTGCTGTCACCTCCACGCGTCGCGACCTGTGACGACAAAGGCCGGTCGGGTGGGCGTGCGATTCCCGCAAGTTGCGCATAGCGGATAATTCTTGCCATCTACAGATAAATCGCCTCTTGTGGTCGACCGGCGCGCGGGAAGACGATCCCTCCTCGTTCCCACCCTCTACCTGCGAGGAGAGTTCTCCATGAGCGAGCGGTTGAGTCTCGGCCCGGATGCCGCACGGCAACTCGCCAACACCACCAAGACCACACCGCAGATGCGCGGCATCACGCCGCGCTATCTGCTGCGTGCACTGCCCTGGGTGGATGTCGAGTCCGGCGTCTACCGGGTCAACCGGCGCCGTACGTACGTCCTGGGCGACGACCGCATCAGCACGACCAACGACGACACGCCGCGCGTCATCGCAGGCGACCTCCGCGAACTGCCGTACCTGCGCGAGGCGGACGACACGCTCCTGGAGGAGCTGGCCGGTGCGTTCACGCAGGTGTGCTTCGAGCCGGGCGAGGTGCTGGCCCAGGAAGGCGCCCCAGCCGACCGGCTGTGGGTGATCGTGCACGGGCGCGTGGAGAAACGCGCGGCCGGGCAGTACGGCGCGGACGCGCTCCTCGACGTCATCGGCGACGGCCAGTTCTTCGACCTCGGTGCATGGACGCGCGCCGAGGCCATGCCGTACCGGGTGCAGGCCCTGACCGCCGGCGTCGCCCTCTGCCTGGAGCGCGCGCAGCTCGCCCGGCTCAGCGAGCGGGACGACACCTTACGGGGCGCGATGGACGCGTACGTCGCCGGCGCCGACGTCATGGCCGGTGCCGAGGTCCCCGTCGACCTCACCGCGGGGCACGTCGGCGAGCCGGACCTGCCGGGGACGTTCGTCGACTACGAGGACGCGCCCCGCGAGTACCACATGACGCTCGCGCAGACCGTGTTGCGCGTGCACACACGCGTCGCCGACCTCTACAACGGGCCGATCGACCAGACGCGGGCCCAGGCCAACCTCACCGTTCACGCACTGCGCGAGCGGCAGGAGGCCTCGATGCTCTACCACCCGGAGTTCGGGCTCTTCAACAACGTGGCCCCCGGGCAGCGGGTACAGACGCGCACCGGCGCACCGACCCCCGACGACATGGACGAGCTGCTGACGCGGGTGTGGAAGCAGCCCGCGTACTTCCTCGCCCACCCGAAGGCGATCGCGGCGTTCGGCCGCGAATGTACACGCCGGGGTGTGCCCCCGGTGATCGAGAACCGCTTCGGCACCCCGCTGCTTACCTGGCGTGGAGTGCCCCTCCTGCCGTCGGACAAGGTGCGGTTCTCCGGCGGCGCGGGCGTGGGTACGACCGAGATCCTGCTGATGCGGCTGGGCGAGGCCGAGCAGGGCGTGGTGGGCCTGCGGCCGGCGAACGTCGCCGACGAGGTCGAACCGGGCCTGGCGATGAAGAACATGGGCGTGGACCAGAAGGGCATCACGTCGTACCTGATGACGGCGTACTTCAACACGGCGGTGCTGGTGGAGGACGCGCTCGCCGTGCTCCAGAACGTCGAGGTGTTCAAGTACCATGACTACTCCTGACGTTGCCGGATCCACCGGCCTGACGACCCCGACCGCTCCGGGCCTGGCGGGCCTGACGATGCTTCCCGGGTCTTCTGGAATCCCCGGCTCTCCTGGAATGCCCGGCTCTCCGGGACTCACCGGCCAGGCCATGGCCCCCCAGCCGTCCGGCGCCTCCCAGGACTTCTCGCCCGAAGCGGCCCGCCGGGACGTACCGATCCTCCACCGGACGGTCAACGGTCACCCGCTGGTCTGGCTGGACAACGGCGCCACCACACAGAAGCCCCGGCAGGTGATCGAGACGCTGACGGCGTTCTACGCCTCCGCCAACTCCAACATCCACCGGGGCGCGCACACCATGGCGCGCGAGGCGACGGAGATGTACGAGGCGGGCCGGGCCGCGGTCGCGCAGTTCCTGGGCGCGCCCTCGCCCGAGAGCATCGTCTTCGTCAGGGGAACGACCGAGGCGATCAACCTGGTCGCGCAGAGCTGGGGGCGCGCCAACCTGGGCCCCGGAGACGACATCCTGGTCCCGGTGCTGGAGCACCATGCGAACATCGTGCCCTGGCAACTGGTCGCCAAGGAGACCCGCGCGCGCGTCGTGCCGGTACCCCTGCGGCCGGACGGCAGCATCGACCAGGACGCGTACGCCGATCTGCTCTCCGCGCGGACCCGGCTCGTCGTCATCAGCCACGCCTCGAACGTCCTCGGTACCGTGCCGCCGGTGCGGGAGATGACGGCGCTGGCGCACCGCTACCAGGCGAAGGTGCTGGTGGACGGGGCACAGGCGGTGGCGCACTTTCCCGTCGACGTACAGGACCTGGACGCCGACTTCTACGCCTTCTCCGGCCACAAGATCTACGCCCCCACGGGCATCGGCGCCCTGTACGCCAAGCCGGAGATCCTCCAGACCATGGCGCCGTGGCAGTCGGGCGGCAACATGATCGAGTCGGTGAGCTTCGGCCGCACGACCTACGCCGCGGTCCCGCACCGCTTCGAAGCCGGTACCGGTCACATCTCCGGCGTCGTCGGCCTGCTGTCCGCCCTCAACTGGCTGACGGCCTTCGACCGCAAGGCGGTGGCGGACTACGAGACGCAGCTGATGGCCTATGCGGTGGAGGCTCTGGCCCAGGTCCCCGGGCTCGAACTGCTGGGTCCGGCGGCCGAGCGGATCGGGGTGCTGACCTTCACCCTGCCCGGCCACACTCCGACCGAGATCGCCGACTGGCTGGACCACGACGGCATCGCCATCCGGGCCGGCCACCACTGCGCCCAGCCGTCCCTGGCCCACTACGGCCTCGACTCGGCAGCCCGCGCGTCGCTGGCGCTGTACAACACGAGGGAGGAGGTGGACCGGCTGGTGGCGTCGCTGCTGGAGTTGCAGGCAGCCTGACACCGGAGGCCCGGTAGCTAGCGTCCGGGCACCGGCACCCCGAGGGCTTCGGCCGGCCGCCGGAGCCCTCAGGGGCTGGGTTTGTGAGCACCTCGGGGGCATAGTGGCGGTATGGGTAACCCCGCCGGGAGGAGTGAGAATCCCTCCGAGTACGGCCATGGTCGAATTCCGTCACCGACCGGTCTGGTCCAATACGAGCGGAACGGGGTATGGATCGTCGTCGCGTACGGCGCCTATGACCTGGACTCGGTCTCTCCGCTGGCAGAGGCGCTGGAGACCGCGGCCAGAAAGTACTCCAGGGTGGTGATGGATGCCTCCGGCCTCACCTTCGCCGATTCGACGGTCCTGAATCTGCTCCTGCGCGTCCACCAGGCGACAGAGCTGCGCGTGGCCGGGCCCGCGCCGCAGCTTCAGCGTCTGCTGGAGCTGACCGGAGCCGATGAGGTCGTGGACGTGCGGGCGACGGTGGAGGAGGCCGTGGCATGAATTGCCGGTGCTCCTCAGCCTTCCACTCCTGTCGAGGTGTGGGCGGCGCCGACGGGCTTGGACTCGGGGGATCCGCGCTGGCGCAGAAACACCGAGAGAATGGCCATCGAGGCGACGGCCAGAAGTTCGGACTGCCAGTTCTGCAGGGTGCGGTTCCAGAAGTCGGCGGAGCCGAGATATTGCGGCCATGAGACCGGGGACTGGAGCTGACGCAGGTGTTGCTCGTTGAAGGCGGCTACGCCGGCGATGGACTGGGCCAGCCATGACCACAGGAAAATGGCGCACATGACGACGCCCAGGGAGCGTGAGTACAGCTTCTGCCGCCATCCCTTGTCGGCTGCCCAGCGGGGTGAGGAAGGGCCGGCGTGGTCACCGACCTTTTGTTCCCTGTCACTTTCCACGCCGGCCTTGTGGAGTTCCTTGGACTCGGGCGAACCGCGTTGGAGCAGCCAGACGGTGCCGAAGATGTAGAGGAAGAACTGCAGGTATTCCGACTGCCAGTTCTCGGTGACATCCACGGCGAAGTCGGAAGTCGTGAGGTATTGGAGGAAACTGATCGGTTCTAGGCCGTCGGTGACGAGCTGGTTGTTGAACTCGGCGTGGCCGGACACGGCCTGGCCGGCGAGCGCGAGCAGGAAACCGGTTCCGAAAACCAGGGTCAGGCTGTTGTGTTTCAGGAACCGTGTCAGGCGGCTCACCGGTGCATCAGCCCTACGGCGGTGAAGTAGCCGAGGCCGACTCCGACGGTCAGCAGCAGGAGCGTGAACAGGGTGCGCATTCTGCTGTCACCCGCCTTTGATCTGGCACTGGTACGGCTGCCGCGGGCGCGGCGTACAGCCTGCCGCGGTGATCTTCCAGCCGGCCGGAAAGGACGACAGGAACAGGGTGTCGCCGTTGAGGACCACCTGTGCCTGCTGTCCGTAGACCTGGACCTCACGCACGGGGCCTCCGTCGGGCAGCTTCTCTTCGAGGAGGGCTTTGGCGCAGCCGGCCTTGGCGGACTGCTCCAGTTCCTGCCGGGTCTCGGGGGCCAGCGCCGCGCAGGCGCGCGTCCCGTCGACCTGCCGGATGTTCTCCTCGAAGCGCAGGGCTGCCCGGGACGCCGTCCCTTCCCGTTCGCCGAGCGTGCTGCAGCCGGTCAGGCAGACAGCACAGGCCACCGCCATCAGGCCCGAGCTTCTCCAGCGCGCCAAGGAATCCTCCGCGTGTACGTCGGCGACCATGCTGCGGTGCCGGTGAGCTCATGCGCGGCCGCCGCGCCGTGTGCCGGCCGAAGGCAGGGCGTTCGGGCTATGGTCATGTCATCGGACGCCAGACGATCTCGTCCCGGGCGGTGAGTGCTCCGGCCGCGTCCGCAATGTCGAGCGGTAGGGGCAGCGGACAGCGGGCGCGGATCCTGCTCAGTTCCCGGTGCGAGCGGACGAAGGCGGCGAAGTCGCGCGGGTACGCGGTGGTGTCCACGCCGGTCAGGAGGCCGATCTTGCGTGCGCGGGCGGCCGTACGCAGCCAGTCCCGCGCGCCGGCCAGGCCGATGGACTCGGTGCCGTGGTTGAACAGCAGGATCCGGATCTCGTCGTACGGGGCGGCGGCGTCCAGGTATTCCTCAAGGCTCACGCGGGAGGCCTCCGTGCCGAAGACCGCCCAGTACGGCACCGATCCCGTGCGCAGGGTCCACCAGGGTTCGAGCAGGAGGAACGACTCGACCAGGAGTCGCCCGGTGGGCAGGCCACGGTCGGCGTACCAGGATCGGTACAGGTCGGCCACGGCGGGGCTGAGCCGCTGCGGTGTGTCGAAGCGCAGCAGCCGCGCGTCGACCCGGTGCCGGTCGGCGAAGGCGTGGATGTCGTCGAGCAAGGCGGGATCCAGCCCCCATTCCGCTTCCGGGCTCTCGCCGTCGGCGGCGGGCGGGTCCCAGCGGCGTACGGGGGCGTCGTAGCGGGCGAGCAGGTCGGCGACGCGGGGACCTCCCTGGCGATACTCCTGGGCCGTGGCGTCGCCCAGGGCACCGAACTGGAACAGGTACCGGTCGTCGATCCTGGTGGTGGGCCAGCTCAGGGTGCAGTCCACAGCGACGAGCAGGCCGCCGGGGGCCAGATGCTCATGGATGAACCGGCGGTAGGCGACAGGGAGCCTGCGCCACTTGATCCGGAAGTACGTCATTCCGGCGATCATGAGACGGTCCTGGTTGGGATCGTGCATATGGTGCAGTACGAGGTCCGGGTTGGCCGCGAGCAGAGCCCGGCCGGAGTCCCTGACGGCGGCCAGGTCACCCCGTGGATCGTCCGGAGTGACGCCCCGGCGGCGGACGGGCAGCAGCAGCGTCTGCGGCAGCCAGGCCGCATCGAGGGCGGCGGCCAGGTGGACCAGGGCACCGTTGGCGGATCCGATGAAGATCACCGGATAGCGGCGCCGGGGATAGTGGCCGGTGACCCACTCGGCGAGCACCTCCGAACGCACGTCGGCGACGCGGTGCCGCGGGATGGCCTCCGCCCAGCCACTCGCCGCGTACACCCGCTCCCGGGCTGCGATCGGCAACCGGTTCAGGGCGCCGAGCAGGCCGGAGAGAGGGACCTCGAAGGCGGCCGGGAGCTTGCCGAGTGCAGGGACGTCCCGGCCCGCGAGGAAGCGCGACAAGGCACGCAGCATGCCGGTGGCCGAGTCGAACGAGGCCACAGCCTTGGACGCCTTCACCTCGCCGACCTCCGCTCGTGCGGCCCCGCGGCACCGCCCGTACCGTCGGCCGCGCATTCCCGAGCGAGGAAATCGGTGACGAGCCCGGCCAGCGCCTGCGCCTGCCGGTAGGGGACCATGTGGCCGGAGTTCTCCACCACGGCCAGCCGTCCCGCGGGCAGCAGCCGGGTCGCCTCCTCCGCCCACTCCTGGGGAACCATCCGGTCCTGCGCCCCCCGAACCACCAGCGTGGGCATGACGACATGGGGCAGCTTGTCCTCGATACGGTCGCGCAGCGACTCGGCGAACGCGCCGACAACGCGGCGTCCGCCCGCGTCACGGTAATCGGCCAGATTGAGCGCTGCCATGGAGACGCGCTCCTGGGGCGCGTTGCGCATCCAGCGCAGCAGCTGGCGGACGAAGCCGCGGGCGGCCGGGTCGACGGTCGGTCCCACCAGCACCAGACCGGCGATGCGCTCCGGATGCCGTACGGCGGCATCGACGGCCACCTGACAGCCGAAGGACCCGCCGAGGAGCACCACGTGGTCCAGCTCGACGGCGGTCAGCCACTCGTCGAGCGCGTCGGCCAGCGCCCGCAACCCCAGCGGGTGCCGAGGGCCGGCGCTGGCGCCGAACCCGGGGAGGTCGACGGTCCACGCGTCATGGTGGCGGCCGAGGGCCTCGACGAACGGCAGGAACTCCCGGCTGGAGACACCGGCACCGTGCACGCACACCACCGGCGGTCTCCGTCCGGAGATCCGCCAGGCCACCATCGGCCGGCCACTCACCGCTGCCGTGATCCGTTGCATGATCCATCCTTACCCCGGGGTGTGCGCGTGCCAGGAGCGTCATCGGCACAGGGGTACCCGGATGGCTCCCTGACGGACCCGGCAGTGCCGCGAGGACTGCCGTCCGCCGAACGCGTCACCGTGGGCGACTGGAAGGGAGCCCGAGGTACCCGCTCACAGCCTCCTGGACGGCTTGTCCGGGCAGGAACGCAAGCAGCTGCATCCGGCGACAGCGCTTCACCGAGTGGACCGGCGACGGCAAGGGAGGGAGCGAGCAGCACGGTGAAAGCGGGGCGGCATTCGGTGGACCTCCGCGCGAGGCGTCGTCGGACTCCCGGCGCCCTCGGCACAGGCTGTGAGGCGGGCCATTCCCGTGACCGACAGTCCGGTGAGCGAAGGAGAGACCTGGATGAGCGAGAGCGACTACCAACAGAAGATCGCAGCCCGTTTCGGCCGATTCGACCGCGACGGCGACGGTGTGGTGACCGAGGCCGACTTCAAAGAACTCTCCAGGGAGATCCTGGCCGAGTACGGCCTGTCACCGAACTCGGCCAAGGGCAGCGCGCTGACCGCCGGCACGCAACGCCTGTGGGAGGGCTTCGTCGACATCGCGGACGACGGCGACGGGCAGATCACCAAGCAGGAGTTCGTCCAGGCGGCCAGCGCTCATCTTCGCAACAACCGCGAGGCGTTCAGCCGCATGGTGGAGCCTTGGGCCAAGGCCGTCATCGCGGTCGCGGACGACGATGACGACGGCACCGTGACCATCGACGAATGGGCACGCATGCTCTGTGCGATGCGGGCGGCCCCGGAGAAGGCTCGGGCCAAGGCAGTAGCCCTCGACACGGACGGCAACGGCAGCATCTCGCTGGACGAAATCCTGAACTCCGCCGTCCGGCTGTACGTCACGGACGAGCCGTTCCCGGACCTCGCGCCGGCTCGCTGAGGATCCGCGGCCGACCGCCCGGCGCGGGTGTTCGCCTCGTCGGCGTGGTCAGCGTTGGTACAGCCCGACGATGGTGCCGCTGGCCAGCTGCTCCCGGTCCAGGACGGCGTGGACTTCGTCGGCGGTGGCCCGGTCCGGGAGCGAGACCGGGGCGGGGAGGGCGTAGAGCCGGAAGAAGTAGCGGTGGGCTTCGTCGCCGACCGGGGGCTGCGGTCCGCCCCAGCCCCGTTCCCCGAAGCCGTTGCGATGGGGCTGGCTGCCCGGTGGCGTCTCGCCCGCGTCCAGGCCGCCGATGCGCGGGTCGATCCCGGTGACGAGCCAGTGCACGAAGGTGCCGGACGGCGCGTCCGGGTCTTCGCACAGCAGCGCCAGCTCTGCCGTGTCATCCGGTGCTTCGGACCAGGCGAGGGGCGGAGAGACGTTGTCCGCGTCGTGGGCATAGCGGCGCGGGATCATGCTGTGATCACTGAAGGCTGCGCTTCTGAGTTCGATACCGGCCATGCGACACGGAGTACCCAGCGCGGACAGGGGTATACGGCCGACTGAAACACCCTCCGGCGAGGAGATGAGGGCGATGCGGTTCATCGGACTGCTCCTTCTCGCGGGCGCGGGCGCCTTCACGGCCCTCGCGATCGCAGGCAACCTGTCGGGCGGCCCCGAATACACGGTGTCCGTTCTTGATCACGACGTTGCCACCATGAACGGTCTGGCGCTGTTCAGCTCCGGACTCGCGCTGGCCCTGATCTTCTGTGCCGGCCTGGCGATCATGGTGGGCGGTGTCGCACACGTCAGCCATCACCGCGGCTTCGGCCGGGCGGGACGCGGAACACGACACTCGCCGGGATGACGCCTGGCCGTCCGTCGCAGGGGGTCACGGCGGTCCCTGGTCGTCAGGTGCCCCCGGCGGTGGCACCGTGGAAGATGTGAATGCCGGGTACGGCATTGCCGGTGTGCGGCGGCCACGGCAGTCGAGCCATGCGCTGTTGCTGATCCCGATCGTGCTCATCCTGGTGATCACGGTGGTGGACCAGCTGGTCCCGGAGGACATCCATCTCGGCCCGCTCCTGGTCATCGCCCCCGCGATCACCGCCTCGTTCGCCGGCCCCTGGCTGACCGGGCTGATCGGGTTCCTGGCTACGGGGGCGCAGGCGTACATCGGCTGGCACTTCGGCGTGCTGTTCTCGCGCAACGTGCTGGTCCAGATCCTCGCCCTGGGCGTGCTGTCGGCCCTGATCGTGTTCTTCTGCGTGGTGCGCGAGCGGCACCAGCGTGAACTGGCCCAGGTGCGGTCGGTCGCGGAGGCCGCCCAGCACGGTCTGCTGTGGCCGCTGCCGGAGCGGATGGGCCCGCTGCGGATCGCCTGCCTGTACATGGCCGCCGAGGACGAGGCACAGATCGGCGGTGACCTGTACGCGGCGACCCGCATCACCGGCGGCGTCCGCATCATGATCGGAGACGTGCGGGGCAAGGGTCTGTCCGCCATCGGTGAATCCGCCCTCCTGCTCGGGGCCTTCCGAGAGGCCGCCCACCGGCACGCCACCCTGCCCGATCTGGCCGCCACCCTGGAGCAGAGCGTGGCCCGGTACCTGGCGGACTTCGAGCCCCCGGCAGAGGCCGGCGAGCGCTTTGCGACCGCCTTGCTGGTGGAACTCCCCGACGACGACCACATCACCCGGATGATCAGCTGCGGACACCCACCGCCCCTGTTGCTCAGCCCCGGCAGCGGTCTGACCGTTCCCAGCCTGCACCCCGCGCCGCCCCTGGGGATCCAGGAGAAGGGACCGGACGAATACACCATCGACGTGGTGTCCTTCGAGCCCGGCGACACCCTCCTGCTCTACACGGACGGCGTCATCGAAGCCCGCGACCCCGGCGGTCGCTTCTACCCCTTCGAGACGCGGGCCGCGCAGTGGAACAAGTCCGGCCCCGAATCACTGCTCCACCACATCCAGCGCGATCTGCTCGCCCATACCGGCGCACGCCTTGACGATGACGCGGCACTCGTGGCGCTGCACCGCGAACGCGAGAGCCACCGGCACCGCCACGGGCGGGTCATCCACTCAAGCGGGTTCGGCCACACCCCCTGACAGGATCGGCTCCATGAGCACCGAGACGGACTGGGTGTACCGGGTGGAGGAGCCACACGGCTCCGAGGGCTGGCGCCCCTACGGCGACCATCCCGAGCGTTGGCAGGGGACCGTCACCACCGGCGACCCCAGGGAGGACGCCGAGTACGTCGCCGCCCTCGTCGTCACCGACCTGGTGTCCGAGTGGGACCGCCGCGGCGCCGTACGGAAACACGTGCGCGTGATCGTCTGGGAGCACAAGGAAGGCACCGGCCCCGAGGACGCGGCCTTCACGGTCGAGATCCAACCGGACATCGACGGAGAGTGACCTCCGGCGCCGGTACCGCAGCCGGACTGCCGTCCACCCGGAGGAGACCCTGATGTCCGAGCCCGCGGTCGTCAGGGGGTGGGTGACCACGGGACCCAGGGAAGAGCCTCACGCCAGCCGGGTCGGCCGAAGGCCCAGGCATTGAGCACCTCGGCCACCGGCTCCACCGCGAAGGCCCCGTGCTCACGGGGCACCCATGCCTGGAAGTGCCGGTCCGGCCCTCCCTCGCGGTACTCCACCTGATAGCTCAGGTCGTCGTTGAGAAAGACCTGCATGTAGTGCTGGTCGGCAGGCTCCAGGTCGAGCCGCCTCACGACGACGAACCGCCAGCTGAGGCTCATGTCGGCCAGCAGATCGTGGAGCCGTTCCTCGGACGGGTCGTCCCAGGACGTCCCGTCGGCCTCGATCGCCCGCAGTACCGGTGTTGACATGCGGGTGACTGTACCGGGCCGACAGGAGGCGTTCGCCTACCGCAGTTCCGGGCCGGCGTCCAGGCAGGTGATCCGGTCGGCGTACCGAGGAAATGATTCAGCGGGTGAAAGGCGAGGCAAGCGGCGGATCGGGCAGCCGCGGACCGTGACCATGGGCGCGTGCCCAGCCGGGCGGCCCCGGCCGTTCCCGGCGCCGTTTCCTCCTTCCCACCTGCCATGAGGAGTTCGTTGTGCGTGTCCGTCGCCTGCTGACCAGCACCCTCGGTTCCGTCGCCCTCGCGCTGTCCTTCCTGAGCGCCGGCACCGTCACCGCGACCCCGGCGGCCGCCGATCCGTGCGGCTTCTACGAGACCGGCTCCGACGCCTTCTACAACCACTGCACCTCCGACGGCTCCAACGTGGTGATCAAGGTCGAGGTGGCCCTGGCACCCGACTACGAGCGCTGCGTCGGCCCGGGCCGTACCTGGCTGGGTTCCGCCGCCCGGATCCAGGGCGCCCACTACGCGGGCCGCACCTGCTGACACGCGGCGCCAGGCTTCCGTGGCCGGCCGGGGCCGTCCCCCTCGCCGGTCCGCGGTGTCAGATGGTCATCGGCTCCTGGAGCCAGCGGCTGATCCGGTACGGCAGCCACCAGGCGAGCGGGCCGACGTCGAGGACGAGCTTCTCGCTCCGGAAGTCGTCCAGGACGTCGGCGGGCACGGAGTCCGCCGGCGCGCCGTACGCCAGGCGCTCGATCGTCTCCTCGTAGTGCGGCTCGTCGGCGGTGAACCGGCGCAGTTCTCCCCAGCGGCGATCCCGGATCTGTACGAAGCCCGGTCCCTTGCGCCACAGGCACTTGCACAGATAGTGGCCCTGCCGCCAGCCGCTCAGCGCTTCGTCGGCCCCGGCGGGACCCTCGATGTGCCGGGGCGGCTGGAGGTGGCTGAGGACCTGCCAGGCGTCGGCCGCCGGGGGAGGGAGACGGAGGTCCCACTCGACGAGTACGGCTCGCGCGGTCAGATCCCGTACCAGGCTCAGCGCGGCCACCGCCCCGGCGGCCCGCCCGGGGTCCGCGGCGGCGGCGAGGTCCACGGTCGCGGGCAGCCGTACCCGCCGGGCGCCGAGCTGCCAGAGCCGCTCGCTCTCGCCCTCCAGCGGGCCGGGCAGGGCGAGTTCGCCCAGGAACATGCCCGGGAGTGCGCAGGCGGAGGCGTCGTAGTCGCGCCAGGCGAGGACGGCGGGCGGGCTCAGGGTGCTCGACGTGCTGATGGGCGTCACGGGCGTACTCCTCCTCGGTGCGCGGTCACGCGTGGACGGGCTCGGCGGGCTCGGGCCGCGCCGCGTGGGTGTGGCGCATGAAGTCCAGCCGCAGCAGGTCCTCGTTGACGGCGGCCGGGGCGATGTGCACGTACTGTCCGCCGTCCGTGAAGACGATCCCGAGGGAGACCCAGCCGTCGAGGATGCGCCGCACACCGGCCTCGTCGTGGGCGGCTCCGGGCTCCTGGCGCGCGGCCTTGCGGGTGAGGGCGGTGACGGTGTGCGGCTGGTCGAGCAGGCGGAAGCAGGCCACCTCGAACGGGTCGGTCAGTTCGGTCGTCCGCCAGTCGAAGGCGCGTCGCCGCGAGACCAGGACGATCCGGTCGCCCAGATCGGTGTGGGTCAGCCGGGCGTCGGCGTGGTGCTTCTTCCATGCGGCCAGAGCGTCGTTCAGCGCGGTGACGGTGGGTTCGCCGATGCCTCGCGCGGGTGCCTCGAAGACGTACGCGAGGTCGTACAGCTCCTCCTCCGGCAGGTCGTAGGTGAAGCGGTAGTGCTCCTCGGGCCTGAGGCCCGTGAAGCCGAGTTCGGGGCGCTCGAAGTACGGGCTGAAGCGTTCGATGGCGATCCGGGCCGACAGGTCGACCGGCGGGTCGAGGTGCTCCAGCGCCGGGATCTGGGCGATCACCGGGTCGTAGTCCTGGGCGGTCTCGCCGGGGAAGCCGTGGAGGTAGTTCCAGGCCACGGACAGGCCGGTCTCGGCTCCGTCACGCAGCATCCGGACGTTCTGGCAGCCGCTGACGCCCTTGTCCATCAGGTCCAGGACACGGTGGTTGAGGGATTCGATGCCGGGCTGGACGTAGATCATCCCGGCCTCGGCGAGGGTACGGAGCTGAGGCCGGCGCATGTTGGCCTTGATCTCGATGTGCAGCCGCAGGTCGTACTCGCTGTCGATGATCCTGGGCAGCACGGTCGTCAGGTAGCCCATGTCGAGGATGTTGTCGACGACGTACATGTCCAGGACCCGGTGGCGGCGGGCCAGTTCGACGATCTCCTCGTAGAAGGTGTCCGGGCTCTTGGACCGGAACTCCATGAACGAGCCGTTGAGCCCGCAGAAGGTGCAGTGGTGCTTCTCGCCCCACCAGCAGCCCCGGGCGCCCTCGACCACCAGCTTCGGCTCGACCCAGTGACGGGCGGCGGAGGAGGCGAGGCGCTCGAAGTAGCCGCTGTAGTCGGGCGGCAGGATCGCGGCGGGCGGCAGCGGACGGGTCGCCATCGGATTGGCGCGGCTCTCGCCGTCGGGGCCCCGGTGGCACAGGCCGGGGACCTCGGCGAGGTCGGATCCGTCGGTGAGGGCCGTGAGCAACCGCGGGAAGGCCGCCTCGCCCTCACCCCGTACGACGTGGTCGACGAAAGGGAAGTTGCGGTGCACGGCGGCACCCTGCTCCCCGTCGCAGTTGGCCCCGCCCATGACGGTGACGACGTGCGGGGCGAGCTGCTTGACCCGCCGGGCGGCGGCGAGCGCCGCGGCGTTCTGCTGGAAAGTGGAGGTGAACCCGACGACATCGGGCGCGTGCGCGACGATCCGCCGCGCGATCTCGTCCACGAACTCCGGGACCACCCGGTGCAGCGCGTGGGTCATGGCCATGCGCGACTTCTTGAGTTTCCCGCGCATCACCGCGGTGAACTCCTCCTCGCGCCAGTGCGGATCGTCGTAGAGGGCCGAGGAGAACACCCAGTCGCCGCAGCCCATGAAGTAGGACGACAGGGCGTAGTACTCGTAGTCGTCGCCGGTGAATTCGGTACGTCTCGTGATCCAGTCGGTGAATTCGAGATTGGCGTGCAGGACCTCGGCCTCGGCGCCGGGCACGCGCTCGTCCACGCTCCGTTTGAGGATTCCCAGCGCGAGGGACGGGAGGTCGATGGGCGACCAGGGCATGTTGACCAGCAGGACACGCATGTCGGCTCCTCGGGGATGGGGACCGGCGGCGGCGCCGGGGGGGGAACCACACGGCCGCCCCCGCGCAAAAAACAAAAACAGCGGAAGAAAGAGGAAGA
>NZ_JBEYYR010000020.1:127002-150305 GCF_040645635.1 Streptomyces sp. NPDC046727 | reverse complement strand
GGGGTGCTCTGGGGATAACTCCGATCGGGGTGTTGGTTGGGCTCCAACCGGGGCGGGGGGGGTGGGGGCGCGCCGACGGACTGGGGGGGCGGGGCCGCCGCGGGCAGGGGGCCGCCGGGGGCCGCCGCGGCCATGGGCGGGGGTGCGCCGTAGCCGCCGAACGGGCCGCCCGGGCCGGGCTGCCGCTCCCGCTCCAGCTGCCGCTCCCGCTCCTGGCGCCGCCACTCGGCGAGGACGTCCTCCTTCAGCGGGAACGACTGGAGCTGGACCCCGCCCCACACCTCCTCGCCGGTGACCTGCCCCTCCACGGTCGCGCCCAGACCCAGCGGTACGGCCACGAACTGGCGGACCGTGCCCTTGCCGGAGTTGATGCCGTCCAGCCAGGGCTGGCGGGGCAGCACCACGTAGTTCTGCGGGCGCCGGGACAGCCGGTCGCGCCACGGCTTGCCGGACACCGCGCACACCTTGCCGACGCCGACCTGGAGCGCGGCCGGCTCCGTCGTACCGGTGAAACTCAGCCACATCGCCTCGCGCAGATACACCGGCAGCATCACGCCGCCGCGCGCCCGCCACTCGTCCGGGACCCGGTCGGCGTGGTCGGCCACCCGGCGTATCGGGAACTCGCCCAGCGCCGGCGGCAGCGGGTGTGTGCCGGTCTCCGGCAGGCGCAGCGTGCGCACGAAGCGCACCGCCACTCCGCCCGGCAGCCGCAGCGTGTTCCCGTCGATCCGGACTCCGGAACCGGTCATCCGCCCGCCTCCTCGCCTCGCGCGCCGGCCTGGCCCGGCGTCTTCCTCACCGAGAACGCCCGCCGACCCCCGCGCGGTTCCGCCACAGCTCCTCCTGGACGCCGAGGCGGTCGCGCAGCCGGGCCATCCGGGGCAGCTTGGCCCGGTGCCCGCGGGAGACCCGGTCCAGCTCCTCCAGCAGGCGGCGGGCCCGGTGCTCGGTGTTCAGCTCGTCGATGATCCTGGTCGTCTCGGTCAGTACGGCCCCGAGCAGCTGCCAGTTCGCCCAGTCCCGGCGGATCTCCTCCCGGAGCAGCTCGGCCAGCTGGTCCCGGGTGCCGGCCGCGGTGTGCAGCTCGGCCGTCAGCCGTGCCTCGGCCGACTCGGCGTTCTCGCTCAGATGGGTGGTCACCAGGACCGCGAAGCTGACCACCGCGTCGGCGATCTCCGCCAGCAGCCGCTCCACGGTCGCCCCCACCCGGGGCGGGAACAGCTCCTCGGACCCGCGGGCCTTCGCCAGGTCCGTGAAGGAGCGGGCCAGCACCCGCAGCACCACCGTGCAGATCTCCAGCGTGTCCAGACCGGTGCGCAGCACCACCCGGTGCAGCAGACCCTCCTTCACCCGCGGATTGAGCCGCAGACTGTCCTCCGCCTGCCGCAGCGCCGCGTCCACCTGCACGATGTCGTGATCGAGGCGGCGTGCCTCGTGCAGCCGTTCGGCCGCCCGCTCCCAGGGGATCCTGCCCGCGGCCTCCTCACCCATCCGCAGCATCAGCTGGCGCACCCGCCGCGCGAGGTCCTCGATGGACCGGCCGGCCTCCTCCACCCAGACCGGGGGCGGCAGCAGCAGGTTGCAGGCGGTGCCGACGACCGCGCCGATCAGCGTCTCCACGATCCGCGCCCACGCGGTGTACCCGACCGTGGTGACCCCGAGCACCAGCATGGCGCTGATCGCCACCTCGGCCACGTACTCGTCGACGCGCACCAGGTGCCCCACGGCCAGCGAGGCGACGATCAGCAGCGCGAGACTCCACCAGGTCAGGCCCACCAGCACACTGAAGGCGATGGCGACCAGCACGCCGGCGACCACCGAGTTGACCCGGCGGATGCCGTTGGTGAGCGTGGCGTAGAAGGTCACCTGGACGACCAGCAGCGCGGTCAGCGGCGCGGTGAGCGGGGCCGGCTCGGGGCTCAGCCGGAGCGCGATGACGTAGGCGATCGTCGCGGCCGTGGCCGAGCGCAGCGTCTGGACGACCACCGGTTCCCGGCGGCGCCGCAGCAGACGCAGCAATCCCGCGTTCCACTTTCGTACGTCGAGCATCCCTTGGCCTGTTCCCGTTCCTCGGGTGCATCGAACGTGGCCGCGGGCCTCGCTGTCAGGCGTACAGCTTGTCGACGAAGGCGGACAGGTTGCCCTGCGCGCGGGCGATCTGCTCCTCCAGGGTCAGGCTCTCCTCGAACCGGGCGCCGGACTCCGGGACCTTCCTGCCGCGCAGGTACAGCGAACAGGCCAGGTCCGTGCACATGTACAGGCCGACCGAGTTGCCCTCACGGCCCGCCGCGCCCGCCTTCCGCGCGGTCATCAGCGACACTCCGCCGCCGGGATGCGTGGTCAGGCACACCGAGCACATGCTGCGGTGCAGAAAGCCGCGCTGCGAGGCGGGGAAGCGCAGGGCGACACCGGCGAGCCGGCCCTCCCGCTCGGTGACCAGATAGCTGCGGTCGGGGGCCCCGGGGTCGCGCCAGCCCAGGAAATCCAGGTCGTCCCAGGGGCGTTCCTCGAGATCACGCGGGATGGCCAGCCGCTTGGCCTCGCCCTTGGAGCAGTTGATGAACGAGGTGCGGATGTCCTGCTCGGTGAGCGACCTCATGGGGGAGTCCTTCCTGGAGGATGACTGTTTGCCTAGGGCCTCTAGGCAAGTGGCTATCCTATTTAGTCCTGGGAGGGATGGGCCAATGGATTTCCGGTTGCCGCCCGAGGGGGCCATGTTCCAGGGAGCAGGACGCCCAGGGCGTAGGCGCGGGCGACCAGCTCGGTGCGGCCCGCCGCGCCCCATCGCGCCGAGAGGCGGCGCAGGTGATAGGTGACGCCGTCCTTGCTGAGGCCCAGCTCGCGGGCGGCGCGGGCGGTGGTGGCGCCCCCGGCGAGCAGGGCCAGCACCTGCCCCTCCACCGCGGTGGCCCGCACCGGCTCCGGCTCCGGCGCCGGGCGCTCGCCCTGTACCCGCAGCATCACCAGCAGCGCCGGTGTCTCCTGCACGGTGTCGCTCACCGGGTCCGCCGTCAGTTCCCCGTACCGCTCGGCGCCGCCGGGCGCCTGCCAGCGCACCGACACCTGGTAGCGGGAGCGGTGCCGCAGGCGCAGTGCCTCGGCGATCCGCTCCACCTGGGTGGTCTCCTCGGGCCGGAACAGCTCCAGTACCTGTCTGCCGCGCAGCCGGCCCGGGGTCGTGCCGCACTCCGCGGCCATCGCCGGGTTCGCCAGCACCACGTGGCCGTACACGTCGCACACCGCCACCGGTACGGACACCCGGTCGAACAGCATCAGCGCACGGTTGCGCCACACCACCGCGTCGGCCCGTCCCGTCTCCATCGCACCTCCCGGTCCGCCGGCTGCCCGCCATCCAAGAGGAAGAGGCAGGTCAGCGGCAACTCGGCGGAGAGCGCCGGAGGCGGGTCAGATCCGGTCGGCCGCGATGAGGAGGTAGGGGAAGCTGCCCTCCTTGTAGGCCGTCAGGAACGGCTCCTCGATGCCCGTGGCGACCGAGGACTCACGTACATGGTCGTCTCGTCGGTCCAGATCGCGCGGCGCGATCCGGTCTCCAGACGGGTGTGAACGAATCGGGATGAGTCGCTGGTCGGTTGGATGGCAGGTCAACCGGAAGATCCAGACGATCAGTGAGTGAAATTGCCTACTTTCCGTGACCGGCGCCGCGATGCGCGCCGCCCGCGCAGGTGCCCCCGGCTCGCCCGGGCCGCGCCGGCCCCACCGCGCAAGTCCCGTCGGCCACTTTCCACTGCACGATCGTGTAGTGCCGTGGCGCCGGCGCGGTCTGCCCGTCGACCACCCTGGAGCGGAGTAGTCCGTTTCCGCGAAAGGCAGTTGTCGCGTCATGCCCCCCACCGCACTGCACCCCGATCCGGCCGATACCCTCCCCGGCGTCCCGGTCGTCGACATCACCGCCACCGGCCCCGGCCGCACGCCCATCCAGCAGGTCATGGAGCTGATGCGGACCCACGGCACGGTGCTGGTGCGCCGGCTGCACGGCCGGGACGCGCTGTTCGTCGCCGACGCGGACCTGGTCGCCGATCTGGCCGACGAGGCGCGGTTCGCCAAGCACGTCGGGCCCGCCCTGGAGAACGTACGGGAGTTCGCCGCCGACGGCCTGTTCACCGCGTACAACGACGAGCCCAACTGGGCCAGGGCGCACGACATCCTGATGCCGGCCTTCGCCCTCGGCTCGATGCGCACCTACCACCCCGTGATGCTGAAGGTGGCCCGGCGGCTCATCGACTCCTGGGACCGTGCGGCACGGGCCGGGCAGCCCGTCGACGTGCCCGACGACATGACCCGCATGACCCTCGACACCATCGGACTGGCCGGCTTCGACTACGACTTCGGCTCCTTCGAGCGCGCCGAGCCGCATCCCTTCGTCGAGGCGATGGTCCGCTGCCTGGAGTGGAGCATGCACCGCCTGGCCCGCACCCCCGGCCAGGACCACTCGGCGGCCGACCAGGCCTTCCGGCGGGACGCCGACTACCTCGCCGGGATCGTGGACGACGTCATCGCCGCCCGCGCCGGCACCGACCAGAGCGGCGCCGAGGACCTGCTCGGGCTGATGCTCAGCGCCCCGCACCCCGCCGACGGCACCACCCTGGACGCGGCCAACATCCGCAACCAGGTGATCACCTTCCTGATCGCCGGACACGAGACCACCTCCGGCGCGATGTCCTTCGCCCTGTACTACCTCGCCAAGCACCCCGCCGTGCTCCGGCTCGTGCAGCGCGAGGCCGACGCGCTGTGGGGCAGCGCGCCCGACCCCGAGCCGACGTACGACGCCATCGGCAGGCTCACCTACACCCGCCAGGTCCTCAACGAGGCGCTGCGGCTGTGGCCGACGGCCGCCGCTTTCAGCCGGCAGGCCCGCGAGGACACCCTGCTCGGCGGCCGGATCCCGCTGCGCGCCGGCCAGGCCGTCACCGTGCTCGCGCCGATGCTGCACCGCGAGCGCGTCTGGGGCGACAACCCGGAGCTGTTCGACCCCGAGCGGTTCACCCCCGAGGCCGAGGCGGCCCGCCCGGTGCACGCCTTCAAGCCGTTCGGCACCGGTGAACGCGCCTGCATCGGGCGGCAGTTCGCGCTGCACGAGGCGACCATGCTGCTCGCCCTGCTGGTCCACCGCTACCGGCTGCACGACCACGCCGACTACCGGCTCACCGTGAAGGAGACCCTCACCCTCAAGCCCGAGGGCTTCACCCTCACGCTCACCCCGCGCACCTCCGCCGACCGCGCCCACGCCCCGCTGCCCGGCACCGCCCCCGCGCCGGCCGCGGGCAGCCCCGTCCCGGCCGCCCTCCCGGCCCGGGTCCGCCCCGGCACCCGCGCCCTCTTCCTGCACGGCAGCAACTACGGCACCTGCCGGGACTTCGCCGCCCAGCTCGCCGACGAGGCAGCGGCCGTCGGCTGCGCCACCGAGGTCGCCGCCCTGGACGCCCACGCGGACGGCCTGCCCACCGACCGTCCCGTCGTCATCACCGCCGCCTCCTACAACGGCCGCCCCACCGACGACGCCGTCGCCTTCACCGCCTGGCTCGACGGCACCCCCGACCTGACCGGTGTGACGTACGCCGTCCTCGGCGTCGGCGACCGCAACTGGGCCGCCACCTACCAGCAGGTCCCCACCCGCGTCGACGCCCGGCTCGCCGAACTCGGCGCGACCCGGCTCACCGACCGCGCCGCCGCCGACGCCTCCGGCGATCTCTCCGGCACCGTACGGGAGTTCACGACCCGGCTGCGGACCGCGCTCCTGACGGAGTACGGCGACCCGGACGCCGGGAACGGCACATCGGCCGAGCCGACGCACGCCTACGAGGTGCGCACCCTGACGGGCGGCCCGCTGGACGCCCGCGCCGAACGGCACGGCCTGGTCCCGATGACGGTCACCGAGGCGTACGACCTCACCGCCCCGGACCACCCGCGCACCAAGCGGTTCCTGCGCATCGCGCTGCCCGAGGGCGTCAGCTACCGCACCGCCGACCACCTGACCGTGCTGCCCGCGGGCGCCCCCGAGCTGGTGGACCGGGCCGTCGCCGCGTTCGGCCTGGACGCCGACGCCGTCCTGGACATCCGGGCCACACGGCCGCGCCGCGACAACCTAGCCGTCGACCGTCCGCTGACGGTACGCGAACTCCTCACCTTCCACGTCGAATTGCAGGAACGGCCGACCGACCGGCAGCGGGCCCTGCTCGCCGACGCCAACCCCTGCCCGCCCGAGCGTGCCGCCCTCGCCGCCCTGACCGGCGACGACCCGCGCACCCTGGTGGAGCTGGCCGAGGACCACCCCGCGCTGCGCGGCGCCCTCGGCTGGCCGCTCCTGCTCGACCTGCTGACCCCGCTGCGCCCCCGCCACTACTCGATCTCCTCCTCGCCGGCGGACGACGCGCGCCACGCGGACCTCATGGTGTCCGTGCTCGACGCCCCGGCCCGCTCGGGGAAGGGCCGCTACCGGGGCACCGGCTCCGGTCACCTCGCCTCGCTGCGGACCGGCGACACCGTGTACGCCCGCGTGCAGCCCTGCCGCGAGGCGTTCCGGATCGACGGCTCGGCACCGGTCGTGATGGTCGCCGCGGGCACCGGCCTCGCCCCGTTCCGCGGCGCCGTCGCCGACCGCCTGGCCGCACACCGCGCGGGCAGCCGACTCCCGTCGGCCCTGCTCTACTTCGGCTGCGACGCCCCCGACGCCGACTACCTGCACGCCGACGAACTGCGGGCCGCCGAGCGGGCCGGCGCGGTGTCACTGCGGCCGGCCTTCAGCGCCGCACCCGAGAACGGGGCCCTCTTCGTCCAGCACCGCATCGCCGCCGAGGCGGACGAGGTGTGGCAGCTGCTGGCGGCGGGGGCGCGGGTGTACGTCTGCGGCGACGGCGCGCGCATGGCGCCCGGTGTGCGCGCGGCGTTCCGTACCCTGTACCGGGAACGTACCCCCGGCACCGACGAGGCGGCGGCCCAGCGGTGGCTCGACGCGCTGGTGGCGGACGGGCGTTACGTGGAGGACGTGTACGCGGCGGGCTGAGCCGCGGGGGAGGGGGCGCGATGGGGGACGCGCGGGAGCGGGCGCGGCGGATCCTGGCCGCGGCGGGCCTACCGCCCGCCCGGCCGGCCACGGCCGCCGCGCTGGACTATATCGAGTGTCTGCCTCTTAGCTCATAGCGTGAACTAAGGCTTGGAGAAATATCGCGTACAGGCTGCCTGAAGGGGTATGTTGCAGGTCGGGCAGGGTTCGTGAAGGGAGCCACATGGCGGCGCGCAACGGGCGCACAGTACGCGACCTGAGACGAGGCAACCGCACGGCGGTGCTCCAACGGCTGTACTTCGACGGCCCGCTCAGCCGTTTCGAGCTGGGCCCGGCCACCGGACTCAGCTCCGGCTCGGTGAGCAACGTGGTCGCAGATCTGGTCGCCGACGGCCTGGTCGAGGAGGCCGGAAGCGTCGACTCCGACGGCGGCCGGCCGCGCACTCTGCTGCGCGTCGCCCCGCGGAGCGGCCAGATGATCGGCGTCGACGTCGGGGAGACCCGGGTCCGGGTCGAGCTGTTCGACCTGGCCATGACCGAACTCGCCCGGGTCGAACTCCCGCTGACCCCGCAGGGCTACGACGTCGAGGTCATCGCCGGCCACATCCGCGACGGCGTCGCCGAGGTCCTCACCGCCGACCAGGCCGCCCCCGACCGGCTGCTCGGCGTCGGCATCGGCGTCCCCGGCATCGTCGAGCACACCCCGGACCGGGGTGCCGTCGTCCACGGGCAGACCATCGGCTGGGACGCGGTCCCGCTGGAACGGCTGCTCCGCTCGGCCTCCCCGCTTCCCGACGAGGTGCCGTACTTCATCGAGAACGGCGCCAAGACCCTCGGCCAGGCGGAGATGTGGTTCGGCGCCGGGCGCGGCGCCCGCAACGCCGTGGTCGTGCTGTTCGGTTCCGGCGTCGGCGCCTGCCTGGTCACCCCCGAGGTGGAGCACGGGCAGGCCGTCGAGTGGGGCCACCTGACGGTACGGGTGCGCGGGCGCCGCTGCCGCTGCGGCGCGCCCGGCTGCCTGGAGGCCTACGCGGGCGCCGAGTCGCTGCTGGCCCGCTGGCGCGAGGAGGGCGGCCGGCCGCCCGAGGGCACCGACGAGGAGACCGCGCTCACCGCGATGCTCACCGCCGCCTACCCGCCCGGGGGGACCGCGCCCGACCCGGTCGCGCTGGCCGTCCTGGAGGAGACCGCCGAGTACCTCGGCGCGGGTCTGTCCGACCTGATCAACCTCTTCCAGCCGGAGCGGATCCTCATCGGCGGCTGGGCCGGGCTCCAGCTCGGCACGCGCTTCCTGCCCGCCGTACGCCGGCACGCGGCGACATACGCCCTGCGCCACCCGGCCGACAAGGTGACCATCGACCTCGGCCGGCTCGGCCCGGACGCGGTCACCGTCGGCGCCGCGATCCTGCCGCTGGCCGACTTCTTCGCCGGCGGCGGCCGACGCCCCGAACCGGCCGCCGAGGACCGGCTGCCCGCCTGGCGAGCAGCCCTCCAGGAACGCGCCCCGCACTGACCGGGGGCCGGCCTTCGGGGGCGCAGGGCGACGGCTCGTCCTCTCTGGGGGGCGGGTCGACCGCTTATCCGCTCCGGGGGGCGGGCCGACCGTCGTCTCTTTCGGGGATCAGGCCGAGGACTCGTCCGGTCCCGGATGCCCCGGGTGCACGGTGCCCGTGCGGGGTGCGCCCCGGGGGCCGGTGCCGGCCTCGTCCGGGTCCGGTACGACATCCTCGTCCGGCTCGTCGTCGAACGCGTGCCCCGGTTCCGCGTCCCACGGGTCCTCGCCGGGACCGGCCTGCTGATCGGGCAGGTCCCTGGGCACGGGACTCTCGCCGGAACCGGGCTCTTCATCCCGCCGCATGGCCATGGCGTACTCCGCTCCTCCGTCGGCTCGGGTCTTTCGCCGGCTCCGGGCGTGGCCCGTTCAGCCGGCCTTCCGTCCGCGCATCGGCTCGGTCTGCATCCCGCCGCCCTGCTGCAGGCCCTCCAGGAACTCCTGGAGCACCTCGGTCGCCGTGCGCCGGGGCGCCCAGTCCAGCTCGGCGCGCGCCCGCGCGCAGTCCATCAGCGGGAGCCGCAGCACGGCGTCGAACAGGTGCGGGGAGGCGGGCAGCAGGCGCAGCCCCCAGGCGGCGGCGATCGCCGAGCGGGCCGCCGTACGCGGCAGCCGCAGCGGCCGGGAGCCGAGCAGGTCGGCGAGCACGGCGGCGTCCAGCGGGGGATCGGCGGCCAGGTTGAAGGCGCCGCGGGCGCTGTCCGAGTGCAGGGCGAGCCGGTAGGCCTCGGCGGCGTCGTCCGTGTGGAGCGCCTGCACCCTGAGGCCCGGGACGTCCGGCAGGAACGGCAGCAGCTCCGGACGGACCAGCGGACCGGGCAGGAACCGTCCCCCGAAGATCCGCCGCTGCTCGCTCGCCGACTCCCACTTGAACAGGAACGCCGGGCGCATACGGACCACCCGCACCTCGGGGTGGTCGCGCTCGAACACGTCCAGGGCGCGCTCCAGGTAGGCCTTCTCCCGGCAGTACGCGGCGTCCGGCCAGCCGTGCGTCGGCCAGGACTCGTCCACCGGGCGGTCCTTCGGCCCCGGCGAGTACGCCCCGACGGAGGAGGCGTGCACCAGCACCGGCACCCGGGCCGCGGCGACCGCCTCGAAGACGCGGATGCCGCCGAGCACATTGGTCCGCCAGGTGGTGGCCGGATCGTGCGTCGGCTGGAACGCCCAGGCCAGATGGATCACAGCGTCGGCGCCCTCGAACCGCTCGGCGACGTTCGACTGGTCCGAGCCCAGGTCGACGGCGGACCACTCGGTCTTCTCCGGCGACCACTCGGGTGTCCGCCGCGCCAGCCCCCGCACCGACTTCACGCCGGGATCCTCCGAGAGCAGGCGCACCACGCTCGTCCCGACATTGCCGGTGGCGCCTGTCACGACGACTCTGCTCCCCGCTGAGCTGTTCACGTTCGGCTCCTCTCGTCGGCACGGCGGAGCTGCGACGAGCGGCCGGGTACCCGGGCGCCGGGCCCGCACACGCGGCGGCGCTCAGGCGCGTACGGCAGGAGAGAGCCCCGGCCGTGACGGGGGACTCACGACCGGGGCGGTCAAGTGGTGGGCGCGGATGGCGGTCGCCTCTCGGCGAAAGGCTCCACAGGGCTTCAGCCGAACGATCGTCCCTGTGGGCAAAAGGTGAGGCCCGGGGACACTGTCCCATCCGCACCCACGGCTTGTTCAACGGGCAACCACCCCCGGGTGTTCCAGCCCCTCCCGTGACGCTCGTCACCGGCGCCGCAGGTCAGGCCAGCGGGCTCCCGGCCAGGCGCGCCAGCAGATCGGCGGGGTCGGCGTAGACGGCCTCCGCCCCCGCCTCCTCCAGGTCGGCCCGTGGAATCCCGCCGCACAGCAGGCCCACGCAGCGCACCCCGGCCTTGCTGCCCGCCCGCATGTCCCACACGGTGTCCCCGACGAAGACCGCCCGCGCGGCCGGGACCCCGGCCAGCTCCAGGGCGCGCTCCACGGGCTCCGGGGCGGGTTTGCCCTCCTGCACGTCCTCGGCGCTCGCCGTGCCCGTGATGGCGTCGTCCGCGTCGATCGCCCGGCGCAGCGCGCTCAGCTCGGCACCGCTCGCCGAGGTGGCGAGGACCACCGTCCAGCCGGAGCCGTGCAGCCGCCGCAACAGGTCCCCGGCCCCCGGCAGCGCGGGGAGCCGGTCGGCGTACTGCCGGTACAGCGCCGTGTGCGCCGCGCTCAGCTGGGCGTCCCGGTCCGGGTCCCGGCCGGCGCCGAGCAGATGGGCGACGAGGTCCGTGGAGCCCAGGCCGACGGCCCGGTGCACGGCGTGCATGGGCACCTCGTGGCCGGCCTGCCGGAACGCCTCCCACCAGGTCACGACGTGCAGGTGATTGGTGTCGACGAGGGTCCCGTCGACGTCGAACACAGCGGCACGCTCCATCCCGGCCCCTTCCTCTCGCCTCCCGCCCGGGTTCCCGATTCCCGGGCGGCCTCTTGGTTCCCGCCCGGGTTCCCTGTTTGCGGCCGGTCTCTTGGTTCCCGCCCGGGTTCCCCGTTCCCGGGCGGGTTCTCTCAGCTCCCCGACCGGCTACCGCGCTCGGAATCCGTCCCGCGTGTCGGTGTGCGGCCCTCGTGGGTCCAGGTCAGCAGCTCGTCCGCCGACCATGTCGTCACCACCCGCTCGGCGGGTACCCCGCACTCCTCGGCCCGGGCGCAGCCGAGGATCTGCCAGTCCAGCTGGCCGGGCGCGTGCGCGTCGGTGTCGACCGCGAACAGCACCCCCGCCTCGACCGCCCTGCGCAGCAGCCGCCGGGGCGGGTCCAGCCGCTCGGGACGGCTGTTGATCTCGACGGCCGTACCCGATGCGGCGCACGCGGCGAACACCTCGTCGGCGTCGAACTCGGACTCCGGCCGCCCCCGGCCCGTCACCAGGCGCCCGGTGCAGTGGCCGAGGACGTCGGCGTGCGGATTGCGTACGGCGGCCACCATCCGGCGGGTCATGGACCGCGCGTCCATCCGCAGCTTGGAGTGCACCGACACCACGACCACGTCCAGCCGCTCCAGCAGCTCCGGCTCCTGGTCCAGCGAGCCGTCCTCGAGGATGTCGCACTCGATGCCGGTGAGCAGCCGGAACGGCGCCCAGCGCGTGTTCAGCTCCGCCACCACCTCCAACTGCTCCCGCAGCCGCGCGGGCGACAGCCCCCGGGCCACGGTGAGCCGCGGCGAGTGGTCGGTGAGCACGGTCCACTCGTGCCCCAGCTCGGCCGCGGCCTGCCCCATCTCCTCGATCGGGCTGCCGCCGTCGGACCAGTCCGAGTGGGTGTGACAGTCCCCGCGGATCAGCGCCCGCAGCCCGGCACCGGCCCCTTCGGCGTCGCGGGACGCCCCGGCCTCCTCCTCCAGCTTGCGCAGATATCCGGGCACCTCACCGGCCAGCGCCTCCCGCACCACCTGGGCGGTCTTGGGCCCCACGCCTTTCAGCGACTCCAGCGTCCCGGCCGCGGCCCGCTCGGTGACCTCGTCCTCGGGCAGCGCGGCGAGCGTCCGGGCCGCGGTACGGAAGGCCCGTACCCGATAGGTGGGCGCAAGCGCCCGCTCCAGGAGGAAGGCGATCCGGTGGAGAGCAGCGACGGGCTCCATGTGAACCAAGGTTGCACCAGGAGGCCCGAAGGGGCGCGGGGAACACGGCGAACCCCGTTTGCTCCCCCGGCCCCCGGGTACTGCGCAGTCCACATGACCTCGTGAGGAGGCGAGCCATGCCCACTCCGGCCGCACCGCGAACGGCACTGATCACCGGCTCGGACTCCGGCATCGGCCGGGCCACCGCCGTACGCCTGGCCGCCGCGGGCCTGGACGTCGGCATCACCTGGCACACCGACGAGAAGGGCGCGGCCCGGACGGCGGAAGAGGTCCGCGCACACGGCCGCCGGGCCGCCGTCGCCCGGCTGGACCTCACCCGGCTGCCCGAGGCCGCCGACACCGTGGACGAACTGTGCGACGAGCTGGGCCGCCTCGACGTCCTGGTGAACAACGCCGGCACGGGCACGATGGCCCCCTTCCTCGACCTGACCCTGACGGACGTACGGCGGGTCCTGGACGTCGACCTGGTCGGCCCGTTCCTGCTCGGGCAGCGGGCCGCGCGGCGCATGATCCGGCAGGGTGACGGCGGCCGGATCGTCAACGTCACCTCCGTCCACGAGCACCAGCCCCGGGTCGGCGCGGCCCCGTACTGCGCGGCCAAGGCCGGGCTCGGCCTGCTCACCCAGGTGATGGCCCTGGAGCTGGCCGAGTACGGCATCACCGTGAACGCGGTCGCGCCGGGCGAGATCGCCACCCCGATGACCGGCCAGGAGGACACCGACGTGCGCACCGAGCGCCGCCCCGGTGTGCCGCTCGGCCGGCCCGGGGACGCCCGCGAGGTCGCCGCCGTGATCGCCTTCCTGGCGAGCCCGGACGCCTCCTACGTCACCGGCGCCTCCTGGAGCGTCGACGGCGGCATGCTCCGCATGGGCCCCCAGGCCGGATCCCACCTGACCAGCGACGACTGGCGCCGTCCCTGAGGCACCGGGGGCACGGGTCCGCTGGACGGCTCCGGTGGATGACCCGTCGGCGGGGGTTGCGTTCTACCCTCGATGGCATGACCGAACAAGCAGCTCCCCACATATCCCATCCGCGGGTCCTGGTCCTCGGTGTGTGCCCGGGCAGGCCGGGCGAGCCGCCGTTCCGGATCATGGAGATCGACGGTCAGGTGGTCGGTGAGGCCAGGACCGTCACGGACGTGCTGGAGACGGCGGCCTCCTACGGCATCACCATCCACGACCTGGACGATCCGGACATGGTCCGCTTCGTCGGTGGCGACAAGTACACCTGGAGGCTGCGCTGAGCCGACGGCTCAGCCGACCGTCCACTTCTGGTTGGCGCCGCCCGAGCAGGTCCAGATCTGCAGCCGTGTCCCGTTGGCCGAGTTGTTCCCGGTGACGTCGAGGCACTTGTTCGCCTGCGGGTTGACGATGTCGTGCGCCCCGGTGACGGTCCACTTCTGGTTGGGGCCGCCGGTGCAGTCCCACAGCTGGACGGTCGAGCCGTCCGCCGTGCCGTTGCCCGTGACGTCCAGGCACTTGCCGAGCGCCCGGAGCGTGCCGTCCGAGCCGACCGTCCACGCCTGCGCCCCCGTGCCGTTGCAGTCGTAGAGCTGCACCGGGGTGCCGTTCGCGGAGTTCGCGCCGGCCACGTCCACGCACTTGCCGGCGAGGCCCCGGATCGGCACACCGGCGGCGCTGTCGCTGGTCGTCACCGACACGGAGTCCACCACCAGTTGCTGCGGGAACTGCGTGGAGCCGTCGGGGTCGCCCGGCCAGTAGCCGCCGACCGCGAGGTTGAGGATCAGGAAGAACGGCTTGTTGAACACCCACGTCTTCCCGCCCAGGTCGGCGGGGGTGCGGCGCTGGTAGACGTTCCCGTCCACCGACCAGGTGATCGAGTCGGGCGCCCAGTCGACGGCGAAGGTGTGGAAGGCGTCCGCGAAGGCCTGCCCGTTCGGCAGGGAGTATCCGGCGCCTATGCCGCCCGAGCCGGAGTAGCCGGGCCCGTGGATGGTGCCGTGCACGGTCGAGGGCTCGAAGCCGACGTTCTCCATCACGTCGATCTCGCCCGAGTCCGGCCAGTTGACCGGCGTGCCGAGCATCCAGAACGCGGGCCACATGCCCTGCCCGCGCGGGATCTTCATGCGCGCCTCGACATGGCCGTACTGGGCGTTGAACCTGCCGGCGGTGTTCAGCCGGGCCGAGGTGTACTGGCAGCTGCCGTACCAGCACTGGTAGCCGGCCGGGTTCTCCCTGCGGGCCGTGATCACCAGGTGGCCCTGGCCGTCCAGGGCCGCGTTCCTGGTGCCGGACGTGTAGTACTGCCGCTCGTGGTTGTTGACGTTGTCGCCTGTCTCCAGCGTCCACTTCGAGCCGTCGACCGCCGAGCCCGCGGGTCCGTCGAAGGAGTCGGAGAAGGTGGCGACAGCCGCTGCCGCCGGTGCGGCGGTCGCGCTCTGGGCCCGCGCCGGGCCGACGGCGGCGGAGCCGACCAGCGCGGCCGACAGGGCGGCGAGGAGACATCTGCGGAGCAGGCAGGGGGAGGCCATGGCTCTCCGTTCCGGTGGGGGGTGTGACGCCTCTTGATTTAAGGAGTGAGATAAGGCGACGTCAATACTCTGGTCCAGACCGGATACTGACGCTCACTCGGCCGACGGCCCGCGCACGCGCCGGTGCACCCCGCGCCCGAGCCGCCGCCCCAGCAGCAGCCAACCCAGCAGCGCACCGGCCGTGTTGAGGAAGACGTCGTCGATGTCGAAGGCCCGCCCGGTCACCAGCGCCCCCTGCACCAGCTCCACCATCAGCATCACCAGGGCCGTCAGTGCCAGCACCTGCAGCACCCCGCGGGCGCGGGGCGCGAGGACCGGCACCAGCACCCCGAACGGCATGCCGAGCACCAGGTTCCCGCCCACCTGTCGGATCGCCTCCCGTGCCGACGCCTGCTCCAGGCACTCCCTGAGCGAGCGCCCCGGATGCAGGTTGCTGTGCGTCAGGGGCACGGACGCCGGGGACGGCTGGAGCGTGATCCGGGCCAGGACGACGGCGAACGCCACCATGCACGCGAAGGCGACGAGGACGGCCAGTGCCCGGACGGGCAGCGGCAGCGCGCGCCGCGCGGCCCGCGGGCGGGCCTTCTCGTCCGCCGGGCGCCTCCGGGGGCGGCGCAGGACCTCGGGCAGACGCGGGACGGTACGGGCCATGCGGTCCTCCAGTCGTCAACTTCCCCGTCTCGTACGCCGGTTACCCACGTCGCCGCCCGGAATGCCGCCCCCGGACGGCGACGGTCGCGCACCGGTGGTTTCCGTTCACGCCTCCGGGGCACTCCGGGTGCGGACCCGCGTGCCGCCGCCGACGCCCGGGTCCGGCGGTGCTTGGATGCCTCCAGCGGCACTCCGGGCACATCGCCGCACACCGGTACACAGCGGACCAAGGAGGTGCAGCATGCCCCGCCGTACGGCCCCCCGCGCCCTGCTCCTCCTCACCGGCGAACTCCTGTGCTGGTGGGTGGCGCTGGCGCTGCTGTGGCTGGTGCTCATCACGACGGTCGACACCCTCGAACGCATCGTCGGCGCGAGCTGCGCCGCCGTCGGCGCGCTGCTGGCCCGGACCGGCCGGCGGGCGGTGACCTGGCGGTGAACGGCTGGATCCTCGCGGCCGGCGTCGTGCTGGGCGGCGGAGGGGCGGCGGCCCTGTGGGGCGTGGCCACCGGCCCGCCGGCCCACCGGATGATCGCCCAGAACCTGACCACCTCCGCCGTCTGCCCGGCCCTGCTGCTCCTCGCCCAGGGCTACGGCCGCCCGGCCTACGTCGACCTCGCCCTGCTGCTCGCCCTGCTCGGCCCGGTCGGCACGCTCGTCTTCGCCCGGCTGCTCTCCGACGACCTGGAGCGAGAGCAGCCGAGCGCGTGGGGACTGACCTGGGCCGCCGCCGGACTGGGCGCGGCGGTCGTGATCGCCCTGTGCGTGGCCGGCGGACCGGGCCGGGCGATGGTGAAGCTGCTGCTGATCGGCACCCTGCTGATCGCCGGCAACGTGATCGCCTCCCGCGCGCTGTCGGGCGGGTTCCGGGGGGTGCGGGGTGGCTGACAGCGCGGCGAGCGGCGCCGGTGCCGGGTGGGGTGCGGGCGTGGCCGAGGGGCTGGGTGCCGGGTGGGGTGCGGGCGTGGCCGAGGGGCTGGGTGCCGGGTGTGGCGTGGGCGTGGCTCAGGGGCCGGGTGCTGGGTGTGGCGCGGGCGTCGCTCAGGGACCGGGCACTTGGTGGGGCGCCGGCGTGGCCGAGGGGCTGGGTGCGGGCGTGGCTGAGGGTCCGGGCGCCGGGTGTGGGTCGGGTGTCGTCCGTGGGCTGGGTGCCGGGTGTGGCGTGGACGTGGCTCAGGGGCCGGGTGCTGGGTGTGGCGCGGGCGTCGCTCACGGACCGGGCACCAGGTGCGGTGCGGGCGTCGTCCAGGGGCCGGGCACCGAGTGCGGATCGGGTGCCGTCCGTGGGCTGGGCGCCGGATGTGGCGCGGGCGTCCGCCGGGATGTGGCCGGTGCGCAGGGGGCAGGTGTGTCGTGTACGACGTGGTGATCGTCGTTGCCCTGCTGCTGGTCGCCGCCTCCGCCACCGCGGCCGTGGCGCAGCGCGACCCCGCCCGCCAGGCGCTGGTGCTGTCCTTCCTCGGCGTGCTGCTCGCCTCGCTGTTCACCGTGCTCCAGGCCCCGGACGTCGGCCTGTCCCAGCTGGCCGTCGGCTCCGCCCTCACCCCGCTGCTGATCATGCTCTCGGTGCGCAAGATCAGACGCCGAGGCCGCTCCAAGGAGGACGCGCGGTGAACCGGCTAAGGCTGTGGCTGCTGGCCGTGGGCGGCGCGGGGCTCGCCGCGCTGCTCGTCGCCGCCTGTCTCGACCTGCCGGACTTCGGCGGCCGTTGGCACCCGTACGGCGACCGGGCCGTCCACGCCTCCCTCGCCCGGCACACCGCCAACACCATCTCCTCCATCAACTTCGACCAGCGCGCCTACGACACCCTCGGCGAGATGAGCATCCTGTTCGCCGCCGTCCTCGGCTGCGTGGTGCTGCTGCGCCAGGCCCGCGACGAGCACCGGGCGCGGCCCCAGTCCGCCGAGGTGGCCCGTCCGGTCCGCCGCTACGCCCTGCTCGTGCTGCCCATCGCCCTGGTCGTCGGCCTGTACGTCGTCGCCCACGGCCAGCTCAGCCCCGGCGGCGGCTTCCAGGGCGGGGTCGTCGCCGCGACCGCCCTGCACCTGCTCTACCTCGGCGCCGACTACGGCGCGCTGGAACGCGTCCGCCCGCTCGCCGTCTACGAGACCGCCGACGCGCTCGCCGTCTGCGCCTACCTCGTGCTGGGCCTCGCCGGAGTCCTGGCCGGTACCGCGTTCCTGGCCAACACGCTGCTGCCGTACGGCACCTTCAACACCCTGTCCTCCGGCGGCACCGTCCCCCTGCTGAACGCGGCCATCGGCATGGAGGTGGCCAGCGCGGTCGTCGTCCTGCTCGCCCACTTCCTCGACCAGGCCGTCGAGATCGAGGAGGAGCCCGGAAGGTGAGAACCGTGATGCACGTCCTGCCCTACCTGGTCGCCGCCTACGTCTTCCTGACCGGCTGCTACGGCCTCGCCACCAGCCGGAACCTCATCCACGCCGTCGGCTGTCTCGCGGTCTGCCAGTCCGCCACCTACGTCCTGCTGCTGGCGGTCGGCTACCGCGACGGCGCCACCGCGCCCGTCTTCTCCGACATCAAGCCCGGCTCCCGGCCGTTGGTCGACCCGGTGGTACAGGCACTCACCCTCACCGACATCGTCGTCGGCGCCACCGGCACCGCGCTGCTGCTCGCCCTCGTCCTGCAGATCGCCAAACGGCACGGCACGGTCGACCCCGACGAACTGCGGGAGCTGCGCGGCTGATGCACCATCTGCTCCCGCTGCTCGTCGCGATCCCGCTGCTCGGCGCCGCCCTGCTGGTGGCCGCGGGCCGCCGGCTGCCCCGGTTCCTCGTCGAGATCACCGGCTTCGTGGTCTCCGGCGGTACGGCCGCCCTCGCGCTCCTGCTGCTCCTGAACTCCGCGCCGCCGATGGTCGAGTGGGTCGGCGGCTGGCTGCCCGTCGGCGGGGAGAGCGTCGGCATCCTGGTGGTCGGGGACGGCCCGGCCCTGGGCATGGCCGCGCTGGTCTCGCTGCTGACCCTGGCGGCCCTCGCCTACTCCTGGCGCTACTTCGACGAGCCGCCGATCGGCCACCGGGGCGCGTTCACGGCGCTGATGCTGGTCTTCCAGGGCGCCATGTGCGGATTCGCCATCGCCGGCGACCTGTTCAACGCGTTCGTGTTCTTCGAGCTGATGAGCGTGGTGGCGTACGCCCTGACCGGCTACCGCATCGACGAGGCGAAGGCCGTCCAGGGCGCCCTGACCTTCGGGATCGTCAACTCCCTCGGCGCGTACGCCCTGCTGATGGGCATCGCCCTGCTGTACGCCCGTACCGGCGAACTGGCCATGGCGAAGATCGGCCGCGGGCTCGACGCCACGGGGCAGGGCGGGCCGGACGCGCTGGTCCTCGCGTCCTTCGTCCTGGTGCTGACCGGGCTGCTGGTGAAGGCGGCGGCCGTGCCCTTCCACTTCTGGCTCCCGGACGCGCACGCCGTCGCCCCCACCCCGGTCTGCATGCTGCTCTCCGGTGTCATGGTCGAACTCGGCGCCTACGGCGTCTGGCGCGTGTACGGCACCGTCTTCGCCGGACCCGGCGGCATCCCCGCCGCCGACCTGACCCGGGCCCTGGTGACGCTCGGCGTCCTCACCGCCGCCATCGGTGCCGTCATGTGCTGGTACCAGCGGCACATCAAACGGCTCCTCGCCTACTCCACCGTCGCGCACACCGGACTGTTCCTCATCGGGCTCGGCATCCTCACCCCCGAGGGCGACGACGGCGTCGCCCTGTACATCCTCGGGCACGCCGGCGTGAAGGCCGCGCTGTTCGCCTGCGCGGGCGCCCTCCTGGACCGGTTCGGCAGCGTCGACGAGCACACGCTGCACGGTCAGGCCCGCCCGCTGCGCGCCACCGCGGTGATGTTCGCCGTCGGCGCCCTCGGCCTCGCCGGTCTGCCGCCGTTCGGCACGGCGCTCGGCAAGGCCGTCACCGAGGAGGCGGTCGGCGGCCCGCTCACCGTGGTGTACGTGGCCGCCTCGGCTATCACCGCCGGCGCGGTCCTGCGGGTCACCGCCCGCGTGTTCCTGGGTCTCGGGCCGCGCCCCGAGGACGCGGAGTACGAGACGAGCGGCTCCGACGAGGAGCCCGAGACGTCCGGTCTGCTGCGCCGGATCCCGGACACCATGACGACCGTGCCCGCCGTGCTGCTCGCCGGCGCCCTCGCCGTCGGGGTGGCCCCCGGCTTCGGCGCCCTGGTGGCCCGTTCCGTGAACGAGGCCGGCTCGGGCGGCGCCCACGCCTCCGTGCACTGGACCATGCACGGCGTGCTGCTGGGCATGGTCTCCACCGCGCTGGCCGTGGCGCTCGCCGGCCTCGCCGTCACCCGCCCGCGCTGGGTGGCCGCCCCCGAGTGGGCCGCGCCCCTGCGCCGCCTGCAGTCCGGGCACGTCGGCGACTACGTGGCCTGGCTGCTGATGGGCGCGACCGTACTCGGCGCGCTGGCCCTGCCCGGGGTGCTGGGCTCCTGAGACCGGTCGAAGGGCCTCCGTCCTCGGCTTCCGCACGGAACCCGGCCCGCACCGCTGAGCACCGGACACCACGCGCCCTGGCCGCCGCCGTGGGCCGGCGACCGTCTCACAGCGAGCCGGACGCGGCCTCGGACCGGTCCAGGGCCGCGTCCAGGCTCGGCAGCGGGGGCAGCAGCCGGGCCAGGCCGGTGACCCGGAAGACGCGCAGGGTCAGCGGATGCGTGCACACCAGGTGCAGCTGCCCGCCGCGCTCCAGCACCCGGGCCCGCGCCCGGTACAGCAGCCGCAGCCCCGAGCAGTCGAAGAACTCCACCGGCCGCAGGTCGATCATGACCCGGGCGCCGGTGCGCCCGGTGACGCGGTCGAGGTGCGGGCCGATCTCCGTCGCCGCGACGATGTCGATCTCGCCCCGGAACTCCAGCACCGTGTGCCCGCGGCGCCTGTACATGCCCAACTGCCGGGTGAGAGGTACGGGTTCGTGTCGCACCTCGGCACCACCTCCCACCCCGCGCCCCGACGTCGGCTCCCGATCGCCAAGTTACCCTCGATGGAAGGAATTTGAGCATGTTCGATTGACATATGTCTTCGAGTTTCAGGCGTGTCGTCGGCGCGGCCGGCTCAGCAGCCGCTCGGTGCGCTCAGTCCACGACCAGCACCAGCTTGCCCGCCGTCCGGCCGGTGTCACCCAGCTCGTGCGCCTTCGCGGCGTCGGCCAGCGGGAACGTCCCGGCGATGGTCGCCTTCAGCTTCCCGGACTCCGCCAGTTCGGCGATCGTCCGCATCCCGGTCCGGTCGGCGTCCACCAGCATCCGCACCGCCCGCACCCCCAGCCGCTCGGCCTCCTCGTAGAAGTCCTGGGAGCCCACCGGCAGGATCGAGACCACCACACCGCCGGGCCGCAGCACCCGCAGGGACCGCACGGAGGTCTCACCGCCGAGCGTGTCCAGGACGACGTCGACGTCCCGCACGGCCTCCGTGACGTCGGTGGACCGGTAGTCGACCGGCTCGTCCACGCCGATCTCGCGCAGGAAGTCGTGCTTGCCCGCGCTCGCCGTACCGATCACGTACGCCCCGCGCGCCTTGGCGATCTGTACGGCCACATGGCCGACGCCGCCGGCCGCCGCGTGGATCAGCACCCGCTGCCCCGGCTGGACGTCGGCGTGCTCGGTCAGGGCCTGCCAGGCGGTCAGGGACACCAGCGGCAGCGCGCCCGCCTGGACATGGTCGATCGCGGCCGGCTTGTGCGTGAGGGCGCGTACCGGGGCGATCACGTACTCGGCGTGCGCGCCGTGGCCGAAGGGGTAGGGCAGCATGCCGAAGACCTCGTCGCCGGGCCGGAAGGCGGCCACGCCGATCCCGGTCTCCGCGACCTCGCCGGAGACGTCCCAGCCGAGGACGAACGGGGGCTCGCCCAGCAGCCCGCCGCCGGCCCGGTGCTTCCAGTCGGTGGGGTTCACTCCGGCGGCCCGCACCCGGACCAGCACCTCGTTCGGGCCCGGCGCGGGCCGCTCCACCCGTACTTCCTTCAGGACCTCGGGACCGCCGAGGACGTCCTGGCTGATGGCTCGCATCGTGTTCACATCGCTCATGGTCACCCAGCCTGCCGGAGCCCGCCCGGCCGGGAAATGGCATGAAAGCCAACCTTCGATAGGATCGTGCCATGCCTGACATGCAGCTGCGCGCCCGGCGCCCGGAACGGGTCGTCGTGCTGGCCCTCGACGGGGTCTACCCCTTCGAGCTGGGCATCCCCAGCCGGATCTTCGGCGCGGCCGACGGTCACTACGAGGTGCTCACCTGCACGGTCGACGGCCGCCCGGTGCGCACCGACTCCGACTTCACGATCGATGTCGCCCACGGCCCCGAGATCCTGGACACGGCCGACACGGTGATCGTCACCTCCATGCCGCCCCCGTACATCCCCACCGAGCTGTCCGCCGAGGTCGCCGCCGCGCTCGCCCGGATCCGCCCGGACGCCCGGATCGTGTCCATCTGCACAGCCGCCTTCGTCCTCGCCGCGGCCGGACTGCTCGACGGCCGCCGGGCCACCACCCACTGGCAGGTGGTCGACCTCTTCCGCAGCCGGTACCCCCAGGTGGACCTCGACCCGGACGTCCTGTTCGTCTCCGACGGCCGCATGCTCACCTCGGCCGGGGCGGCTTCCGGTGTCGACATCTGCCTGCACATCATCCGCACCGACCACGGCAGCGAGCTGGCGAACGCCGTCGCCCGCCGCTGTGTCGTACCCCCGTTCCGGGACGGCGGCCAGGCCCAGTACATCGAGCAGCCGGTCCCCGAGAGCGGCGCCGCGAGCACGGCCGGGACCCGCCTCTGGGCGCTGGAGCGCCTGGACGAGCCGCTCACCCTGGCCGACCTCGCCGGGCACGCCCGGATGAGCCTGCGCACCTTCGCCCGCCGTTTCAACGACGAGGTCGGCCTCAGCCCCGGCCGCTGGCTGATCCAGCAGCGGGTGGCCCGTGCCCGGCATCTGCTGGAGGCCAGCGACCTGCCGGTGGACCGGATCGCCGCCGAGGTCGGCTTCGCCACCGGCGCCTCGCTGCGCCAGCATCTGCACGCGGCGATCGGGGTGTCCCCGCTGGCCTACCGGCGGACCTTCCAGCGGGCCCGCTGAACGTTCCGGCCCGCCCCGGCGTCGAAGGACCGCGACAAGCACGGGAGAACTGGGGCGGGAATGCGCAGAGGGTCCATGGCGGTGGCGGCGGTGGTGCTGACGGCGGTGACGGTGGCGGGGTGCGACGACGGGCCCCGGGCGGACCTGGTGGTGAAGGGCACCCCACCGGCGACCCGCTACAGCGGTCCGCTGTACGAGCCCACCGAGGAACTCGACGAGAGCACCCCGAGAGCGCTCCGCCTGGCCTCCGGCGCGGCCGGCCGGGCGCTGGAGTGCGACGGGGAGATCTTCGACGGCTCCGGACCCGACGGCTGGAGCAGCTCCGACGGCGGGGACACGCCGGAGGACGGGCTGGCCTTCTTCTTCGACATGGTCCAGCCGGAACTGCCCGATCACGGCTACCGCGTGGAGCGCGAGGAGCCGGACCGGGTGCTGTACTCCTACGACGTGGGCGGCCGCACCAAGGTCGCGGTCGTGGTGGCCAAGGACCAGAAGAACCGCCCCGGTTGGGGCCCGGAGACGCACGCGTCCTGCGACCCGGCGGAGCTTCCCGAGAGCTTCACGGCCACCACCGACTGGGAGATCTGGACGGACCGCGCGGGCCGGCGGGTCCCGGTGACCCGCCTGCACGGCTCGCCGGGACCGGAGCACTGCGGCTGGCAGTCCGCCCGCTTCCTCGCCCTGGGCGACCGGACGTACGCCCGCGACCCCGAGGGCGTACTGGGCCGCGACGGGCTGCTCCGGGCGCCGTACCGCGAGAACGTCCGCATGCCCGCCGACGCGCGGGACACCGGATACCACCACCACGGCCGGCACCTGTGGCTGACGGACGACCGGGGGACCGCGTACGTCCGTACCGCTGCCGGGGTGGAGGCGTGGCCGCTGCTGGAGCGGGGTGTCGGCTGCG
>NZ_JBEYYR010000020.1:0-126903 GCF_040645635.1 Streptomyces sp. NPDC046727 | reverse complement strand
GACTGACTGCTCAGCGGCTGCGGTGCAGGGCGACGAGCAACTGCCAGACCTGGTCGGCGATGTCCTCGGGCCCGGCCGCGAGCAGTCCGTGCAGCCGGTGCGCCGACGGGCGGGACACCGGACATCACCG
This sequence comes from Streptomyces sp. NPDC046727, assembly GCF_040645635.1. NCBI lineage: Bacteria > Bacillati > Actinomycetota > Actinomycetes > Kitasatosporales > Streptomycetaceae > Streptomyces > Streptomyces sp. NPDC046727. The sequence goes on along the minus strand of NZ_JBEYYR010000020.1, from coordinate 126,773 downwards.
GCACGGTCGGCGTCTGTGGCTGACGGATGACCGGGGGATCGCGTACGTCCGCACCGCTGCCGGGGTGGAGGCGTGGCCGCTGCTGGAGCGGGGTGTCGGCTGCGACTGACTGCTCAGCGGCTGCGGTGCAGGGCGACGAGCAACTGCCAGACCTGGTCGGCGATGTCCTCGGGCCCGGCCGCGAGCAGTCCGTGCAGCCAGTCCGCGAGGACCCCCGCGAACGTCGCGGCCACGGCCGAGGCGACCAGCGGGGCGTCCGCCGCGCCGGCCAGTTCCCGCTCGGCCATGCTGCGGGCCCGTAGGTCCCGGTGCAGCACCCGGCCGAGCGGCCCGCCGCCGCCCGGCGCGAGCAGGGACCGGTACAGGGCCGCGTGCGGGGCGAGGCCGGCGAAGAACTCCCGCAGCGCCGGCGGCGCGGCCATCGGATCGGGCCGCCCCCGCCAGGCGTGCAGCGCGTCCACCGCCCGCCGTACGACGTCCGCGCACGCGTCGACCGCCAGCGCCTCCAGACCGTCGTAGTGGACGTAGAAGGTGGCCCGGCCGACGCCCGCCCGGCGCACCAACGCGGCCACGCCGACCTGCTCCAGCGGCCGTTCGGCGCACTCGGCGAGCAACGCCTCGCGCAGCCGGGTGCGGGTACGGGCCGCCCGTGGGTCCTCGGTCGGAGCGCGGGTCATCGCGCGGCCAGCACGGCGGCCAGGGCCAGCGCGCCGGGCAGCGCCTGGGCGAACAGGATGCGGCGGTTGGCCGTGACCGCCCCGAACACGCCCGCCACCACCACGCACGACAGGAAGAACACCCGCACCCGGAACCCGGTCGGGTCCGCCGCGATCAGCCCCCAGACCAGGCCGGCCGCCAGGAACCCGTTGTAGAGCCCCTGGTTGGCGGCGAGCGGGGCGGTCGTCCGGGCCAGCTCCGGACCGAAGCCGTGGAGCCCGCGCCCCGGCTTCTTCTGCCACAGGAACATCTCCAGCACCAGGATGTACGCGTGCAGGACGGCCACCAGGCCGACCAGGACGTTCGCCACGATCTCCATGACCGACGGACCTCACCTTCTTGGACAGGTGTCCAGGATAGCCGGACATCTGTCCAGGAAGTCACCCTGGGGCGGTCACCGCTGGGCGGCGTACACGCACGCGCCCCCGACATAGGTGAGCGCCACGGCCGTCTCCGCGATCGCCTCCGGGGGGCCGGTGAACGGGTCGCGGTCGAGGACCACCAGGTCGGCGAGCGCGCCGGCGGCCACCCGGCCGGTGTCGTCCAGGTGGTTCACGTACGCCGACCCGGCCGTGTACGCCGTCAGGGCGTCCGCGAGGCTCAGCCGCTCGCCCGGCAGGAACACCGGGGCCGTGCCGCCCGGTTCGACCCGGTTGACCGCGACATGGATGCCCTGGAGCGGATCGGGGCTGCTCACCGGCCAGTCGCTGCCCGCCGCGAGTCGCGCCCCGGAGCGCAGCAGCGCCCCGAACGGGTACTGCCAGGCGGATCGTTCGGGGCCGAGGAACGGGATCGTCAGCTCGTCCATCTGCGGCTCGTGCGCGGCCCACAGCGGCTGGATGTTCGCGGTGGCGCCGAGCCGCGCGAACCGGGGCACGTCGTCCGGGTGCACGACCTGGAGGTGCGCGAGGTGGTGGCGGGCGTCGCCCGGCCCGTTGGCCGCCCGGGCCGCCTCGATCGCGTCCAGCGCGTCCCGTACGGCCCGGTCGCCCAGCGCGTGGAAGTGGCACTGGAAGCCGAGCGCGTCCAGCTCGGTGATGTACGCGGGCAGCCGCTCCGGGTCGATGAAGCTCTTGCCCCGGTTGGCCGTGGCGCAGCCGCACCGGTCCAGGTACGGGTCGAGCAGCGCGGCCGTGTGGTTCTCGGCGACGCCGTCCAGCATCAGCTTCACCGTGCCCGCCCGGAACCGGCCCTCGCTCAACGCGGCCCGCCTCTCGACGAGTTCGGGGATCTGCTCGGCCCCGCGCTCCCGGTCCCACCACAGGGCACCCACGACCCGGGCGGTCAGCGAACCGTCCTGCGCGGCGGCGCGATACGCCTGCGCCGGGTCGTCCATGCCCAGGAAGTCGCCGACCAGGGCGTCCTGCCAGGCGGTGATGCCGAGCGCGTGCAGATGCCGCTGGGCGTGCAGCAGCGCGGCCAGCCGGTCGGCGGGGCCGGCGGGCGGGGCGAGCCGGCCGACCAGCTGCATCGCGCCCTCCTGGAGGGTGCCGCTGGGCGCGCCGGAGGCGTCCCGCTCGATCCGCCCGTCGGCCGGATCGGGCGTGTGCCGGTCGACGCCGGCCAGTTCTAGCGCCCGGCTGTTCACCCAGGCGCCGTGGTGGTCGCGGTTGGGCAGGTACACCGGCCGGTCCGGGACGACCGCGTCCAGCAGCTCCTTCGTCGGAGTACCGCCGGCGAACGCCTCCATCGACCAGCCGCCGCCCAGGATCCACTCCCGCTCCGGATGCGCGTCGGCGTAGGCGCGTACGGCGGCCACGGTCTCCTCGGCCGTCGCCGTGCCGGTCAGATCGCACTGGGACAGTTCGAGCCCGGCCGGTACCGGATGGACGTGCGCGTCCTGGAAGCCGGGCAGCAGCAGCCGCCCGGCCAGGTCCACCACCTCCGTGCGCGGCCCGGCCAGTGCGTGCGCCTCCGTGTGCCCGACGGCGGTGATCCGGTCCCCGGTGACAGCCACGGCGGTGGTGGTACGGCCCTCGGGGGTGAGGACGGGGCCGCCGGTGAAGAGCAGGTCAGCGTGCATGATGCCTTTCCATGGTCGGTCAGTTGGAGGTCGTGAGCAGCTTCGGTGAGTCCGCGTCGGTGCCCGCGCCGGTGCGGAAGTAGGGCGACTTGCGCACCCACTTCGCCCAGGCGGCCACCATGAACCCGGACATGATCATCACAAGCGGCATGAGCAGCAGGAACCAGCCGTTGTCCGCGCTGACCTCGAAGTGGTCGGCGGAGCGGTAGAAGGACCAGCAGAGGTAGCCGCCGAGGCCCAGCAGGGCCAGGGCGCTGACCGCGGGCAGCACCACGGCCCGTACGGCCTGCCGCCGGTCCGTGCGCAGCAGCGGGCGGAAGCGCACGGCGGCCGCGAGCGCGGTGAGCGCGTACGACAGGGAGACGATGATGCCGACGGCGTTCACCGTCGCCATGATCATGTCGGCGAGGCGCGGGATCACCAGGGCGCCCGCCGCCATCGCCGTGGCCAGGGCCCCGACCAGCAGCGTCCCGGCCGCCGGCGTCCCGTACCGGGGGCTGACCCTGGACCACACCGGCCCGAGGGTGCGGTCCCGGCTCATCGCGAACATGCCCCGGGCCGTCGGGATGACCCCGGCCTGGAGCGAGGCCACCGCCGAGAACATCAGCGCCACCAGCGGCAGCACGGCCAGCGGCTGCGCGGCCAGCCGGTCCCCGAAGTACGCGAGTCCCTCGGCGCCGTGCCCGGCCAGCTCCTCCTCGGACAGCACGCGCTGGAAGGCGACCGAGCCGAGCAGGAACAGCCCGAGCATGGTCACCAGCGTGATCAGCCCGGCCCGGGAGGCGTCCCGTGGGTCGCGCACCTCCTCGTTGACGGTGAACGCGGCCTCGAATCCCCAGTAGCAGAACACCGACAGCAGCAGGCCCTGCGCCAGCGCGGTCGCCGAAGGGATCGCGAACGGGTCGAACCAGGAGAGCCGGAACGGATGCGGTCCGGTGACGATGCCGTACCCGCAGAAGCCCAGCAGCACGGCGTACTCGAAGACCAGCAGCCAGGTCTGCAGTCGGGCCGCCGTGCGCACACCCGTCACCGCGGTGAGGGTGACCGCGGCCAGGACGACGATGCCCACCGCTGTCGTCTGCGCCGTCGAGCCCGGGTCGAGCGCGAGCGAACCGATCCGGTGCAGCCCCGCCCGCCCGGCCAGCTGAAGCAGCGCGGAGCCGGTGACCGCCGTGGTGTACGCCAGGAACGCCACGCTCGCCACGAAGGTGACCCAGCCCACCGTGAAGCCGAGCCACGGACTGAGCGAGCGGCCCACCCAGACGTAGCCGTTGCCCGCGTTCGGCTCCACCCGGTTCAGCCGGGAGTAGGCACCCGCGATGCCGAGGACCGGCAGGAACGCCAGCAGCATGACGGCCGGCAGCCGCAGGCCGACCACGCCGGCCGTCACGCCCAGGCCGATGCCGATGCTGGTGGTCGCGGCCGTACTGGACGCGGCGACGGCCACTCCGTCCAGCAGGCTCAGGGACTTGCGCAGCTCGGGCTGCGCGGGGGGATCCGCACCGAAGGGGGTCTCGCTCATCGCCGGCTCTCCGCTCGCACCGGGGGGCCCGGTGGGCCCCGGTGAGCGCAGATGAAACCGCTCGGGCACTTCACAGGTCAACGGTGTTGTCATAAGGTGCCGGGCACACCCGAGGGAGGGGGCTCATGAGCGACCGTGTCGTCCCGCCCGCCGACCGGCGGCGCAGACGCCCCACCAAACAGGGCGTCGTGCTGTCCGCCGAGCTGATCGTCGAGACCGCGCTGCGGCTGATCGAGGAGCACGGCGCCGACGCCCTCTCCGTGCGCCGCCTCGGCCGGGCCCTGGGCGCCGACCCCAGCTCGCTGTACCGGTACTTCCGGCACACCGACGACCTGATGCTCGCCATCGCCGACGAGCTGATCGGCCGTGCCCTGCGGTCCTGGCGGCCCACCGGCGACTGGGTCGCCGACCTGCGCGACCTCGGGCTGCGCATGCACGCCGGTGCCCTCGCGCACCCCCGGGCGGCGGTGCTGAGCGCCCACCGCGTCACCGGCCGCACGCAGGAGATCCAGGCCGTGGAGAGCATCCTCGGCGTGCTGCGCCGGGCCGGGTTCCCGGACCCGGAGGCGGTGCGGATCTACCACGCGTTCGTGGACCAGGCTCTCGCCTTCGGCGCCCTGGACTCCGCGGGCGCCGCCCTGCCCCGGGCCGCCCGAGAGGCCGAGGCGGAGGTCTGGCGGACCACCTACGGCCGGCTGCCCGCCGAGACCCACCCGCACATCGCGGCCGGCGCCCGCCACCTCGTCGCCTCCATGCGCACCAGCTCCTACCCGGCCGCCCTGGACCTGTTCCTCACCGCCGCCCGGACACGCCTGGAGCAGCTTGGCGCGCGGACCGGGGACGCACGGCCACACTGAACCGAACGATCACTCAGAGGAGGCCGTACGCCATGACCCCGCCCCCCGCCCGCTCCGCCGAGCAGCGCAAGAAGGACACCCTCCACCGGCTGGAGAACGACGTCGACGTGTGGGTCGCCACCGCCGACCCCGACGGCGCGGCCCCGTACCTCGTACCGCTGTCGTTCGTGTGGGACGGCGCCACGCTGCTCATCGCGACCCCGGCCGAGAGCCCCACCGGCCGCAATCTGGTGGCCACCGGCCGGGCCCGGCTCGGCATCGGCCCCACACGGGACGTCGTCCTGGTGGAGGGCGTCGTCCAGTCGGTGACGCCCGAGGACCTGCCCGAGGAGGACGCCGAGGTCTTCGCCGGCAAGACCGGCTTCGACCCGCGCCAACTGGCCACGCGCTACCTGTACTTCAGGATCCTCCCGCAGCGGATCCAGGCCTGGCGCGAGGAGGGCGAGCTGCCCGGGCGCGAGGTGATGCGCGACGGGCAGTGGCTGCTCGCCGACTGAATCCGGCGGCCCGGGACGGTCGCGTCGGGGGTCAGTCCCGGCCGGTCCTGTCCGTCACCGGCCAGACACCCGTCGAGCGGGCGATGGCCTTCGCGCCCGTGCGGTCCACCGCGCTGCGCACCACCGCGAAGATCGCTCCCTGGACCGCCGCGGCCAGCAGGATCTCGCCCCAGCCGCGGTCCGGGTCCAGGGCGTCGGGCGCGTCCTCCTCGTGCCGGATCGCCATCCACGCCTTGCGGAAGGCGAGACCGGCCAGCGCGCCGCCCGCCCAGCTGAGCACGAATCCGAGCGGCTGGTAGACGAGCGGGAGCTTCTTCTTCTTGTTCTTGGCCATGTGTGACTACTTCCTCGTCGGACGGCCCTCATGCGGGCCGCCCCTGGGGGGCCACCCGTTCGCCCGGGGGCACCGGCCCCGGCGGTGTGCCGTCCCCGAACGGCCGGCCGCCCCGCTCCTCGCGGTGGTGCGGGGTCAGCCAGCCGCCGAGGTCCGGGCCCAGCGGCACGATGCCGGTGGGGTTGATACCGGTGTGCACCTGGTAGTAGTGCCGCTTGATGTGGTCGAAGTCGACCGTGTCGCCGAAGCCCGGTGTCTGGAACAGGTCCCGGGCGTACGCCCAGAGCACCGGGTGCTCCGCCAGCTTCCAGCGGTTGCACTTGAAGTGCCCGTGGTAGACCGCGTCGAACCGGACCAGCGTCGTGAACAGCCGGATGTCCGCTTCCGTCAGGGTGTCACCGACCAGATACCGCTGTCCGGACAGCCGCTCACCGAGCAGTTCCAGCCGCCGGAAGACCCCGGCGCACGCCTCCTCGTACTCCTTCTGCCGCGTGGCGAACCCGGCCCGGTACACACCGTTGTTCACGTCCTCGTACACCTCGGCCATCACCTGGTCGATCTCCTCGCGCCGGCCGGCCGGGTACAGGTCCGGCGCGCCGGTGCGGTGCAGGGCCGTCCACTCGGTGGCCAGGTCCAGGGTGAGGCGCTGGTAGTCGTTGGTGACCAGCCGCCCGCTGGGGACGTCCACGATCGCGGGCACGCTCACTCCGCCCGGGTAGCCGGTCTCCCGCTTGTCGTAGGCCTCGCTGAGGAACCGGATGCCGAGCACCGGGTCCCGGCCGTCCGGGTCCAGGGTGAACCGCCAGCTGCGGTCGTCCTGGACCGGATCGGCGATCGCCAGCGACAGCGACTCCTCCAGCCCCAGCAGCCGGCGCGAGATCACGGCCCGGCTCGCCCACGGGCAGGCACGGGAGGCCACCAGCCGGTAACGCCCCGGCTCCACCGGCCAGCCGTCCCGGCCGTCGGCGGTGATCCGGTCCCTGAAGTGGCTCCGGGACCGGGTGAACGTCTTGTGTCCGTAGGCCCTGTTGCCGTCGCCGCCCATGGCTCCTCCTCGCCGCCCGGGTCCTCCTGGCCCACGCGTTCCCCGTTTCGCGCGGCCCGCACGGTGTGAGCCGCCGGGTCGGGGGCAGTCGGCGATAGATGAGCGGGACATCCTCGGAGCGAGCCGGCAGCGGCACCGCCACCGACGGGGACTCCAGGAGCCAGGCCGGTGCCACCGCCGACCGGCGTACCCGGGTCACCGTCCTCGTGGCGCTCGCGGCCAATCTGGTGATCGCCGTGGCCAAGGGCGTCGGCGGCGTTCTCGCGGGCTCGCCCGCGCTGCTGTCCGAGGCCGCGCACTCGGTCGCCGACAGCTTCAACGAGGTCTTCCTGCTGGCCGCGCTGCGCCGCAGCCGCCGCCCCGCCGACCGCCGGCACCCGTTCGGCTACGGCAAGGAGCGCTTCTTCTGGTCCCTGCTCGCCGCCGTCGGCATCTTCGTCATGGGTGGCTGCTTCTCCTTCTTCCAGGGCTTCGAGGCCCTCCGCGGCGGCGCCGAGGAGAAGTTCAGCGGCTACGTGGCGGGCCTGATCGTGCTGGGGGTGGCCCTGGTCGCCGAGGGCGCCTCGCTGCTGCGGGCCCTGCACCAGGTGCGCGGGCAGGACGGAGGCCTCGGCGGGCTGCGCGACCCCGCGCTGCGCACGGTGGTCGCCGAGGACGGCACGGCGGTGCTCGGCGTGATCCTCGCCCTGACCGGGATGGCCCTGCACATGGTGACCGGGCAGGTCGTGTGGGAGGCGTCCGCCTCGCTGGCGATCGGCGTGCTGCTGGTCTACGTCGCCTACCGGCTCGGCCGGGACGCCCGTGACCGGCTGATCGGGGAGGCCGCCGACCCGGAGCTGAGCGGCAGGATCCGGGCGTTGCTGCGGGCGCAGCCGGAGATCGACAGCGTGGAGGCGCTGTTCACCATGAAGATGGGCCTCGACGCCACCCTGGTCGCCGCCCGCATCGACCTGGTGCCGGGCCTGGACAGCGAACACGTCGAAGAGGTCGCCGTACGCATCAAACGGTCCCTCGCCCGGACGTTCCCGGAGGCCGACCAGATCTTCCTGGACGTCACCGACCGGCCCGCCGGCGAGGCACAGGAGAGCCCCGCCGCGACGGGGGAACGCGGCGGGGCCTGACGCACGAGTGCCCGCCACGAAGCCGGTTCACACGTCCCCGGAACAGATTTTTCTGAAATGGACCGCTGCCCGGCCTGAATCAGCTCCCGTCGACGTCTTCCAGCACGAAGACCGGGATCTCCCGGGACGTCTTGCGCTGGTAGTCGGCGTACGGCGGATACGCGGCCACGGCCCGCTCCCACCACTCGGCCTTCTCCGCGCCGGTGACCTCACGAGCCCGCATGTCCCGCTTGACCGGGCCGTCCTGCAACTCGACACGCGGGTCGGACTTCACGTTGAAGTACCAGACCGGATGCTTGGGCGCGCCGCCGACGGAGGCGACCGCCGCGTACCGGCCCTGGTGCTCCACCCGCATCAACGGCGTCTTGCGGATCTTCCCGCTCCGCGCGCCCCGGGTGGTCAGCACGATCACCGGCAGCCCGGTGTCGAACAGCGTCGTCCCCTGTGTCCCGCCGGAACTCTCGTACAGCTCGACCTGCTCGCGCACCCACTGCGTCGGGCTGGGCTCGTACTCGCCCTCAAGAGGCATGATGTCGTCCCTTCCTCGGTCCCACCACTATGTGCCACCGGCGTCGACACGGCCGGTTCCCGCCCCTGGACCCGCGTTGCTTCGGCCAGATGACGAGGGACACTGAAGTGGCTGAACTTACCGTCGACCCATAGGTGCCTCGGGCATCTAATGAAGATCGGCACGACGCATTTCCTTCGTCTGCGAGGTCTTTCCATGACGGAACTGACGGACACCACCGCACCGGCTGCCCCGGACGGACCCGTCGCCTTTCCCCAGGACCGCACCTGCCCCTACCACCCGCCCACCGGGTACGCCCCGCTGCGCGACGGACGACCCCTGTCCCGCGTCACCCTCTACGACGGCCGCGAGGTCTGGCTGGTCACCGGGCAGACCACCGCCCGCGCCCTGCTCGCCGATCCCCGCCTGTCCACCGAACGCCGCCGCCCCGGCTTCCCCGTACCCTCGCCCCGCTTCGAGGCCGGCCGCGACCGCCGGCTGGCCCTGCTCGGCGTGGACGACCCCGAGCACCAGCGGCAGCGGCGGATGCTGATCCCGTCGTTCACCGTCAAACGCGCCACCGCCCTGCGCCCCTGGATCCAGCGGATCGTCGACGAACTGCTGGACCGCATGGTCGCGCAGGGGCCACCCGCCGAACTGGTCTCCGCCTTCGCCCTGCCCGTGCCGTCGATGGTGATCTGCGGCCTGCTCGGGGTGCCGTACGCCGACCACGAGTTCTTCGAGGAGCAGTCCCGCAGGCTGCTGCGCGGCCCGACCGGCGCCGACACCGTCGCCGCCCGCGACCGGCTGGAGGAGTACCTCGGCGGGCTGATCGACGCCAAGGCCAAGGAGGCCGAACCCGGCGACGGCATCCTCGACGAACTCGTCCACCAGCGGCTGCGCACGGGCGACCTGGGGCGCGCCGACGTCGTCTCGCTCGCCATCATCCTGCTGGTCGCCGGCCACGAGACGACCGCCAACATGATCTCCCTCGGCACCTTCACCCTGCTCCAGCACCCCGGCCGGCTGGCCCAGGTGCGCGCCGACCCCGCGCTGCTGCCCGCCGTCGTGGAGGAGCTGATGCGGATGCTGTCCATCGCCGAGGGGCTGCAGCGGCTGGCGCTGGAGGACATCGAGATCGCCGGCACCACCATCCGGGCCGGCGACGGCGTGCTCTTCTCCACCTCGGTGATCAACCGCGACACGTCCGTGTACGACGACCCCGACGCCCTGGACTTCCACCGCCCCGACCGCCACCACCTGGCGTTCGGCTTCGGCTTCCACCAGTGCCTGGGCCAGAACCTGGCGCGCGCCGAACTGGAGATCGCCCTGGGCACCCTGCTCACCCGGCTGCCCGGGCTGCGGCTGGCCGCCCCGCCCGAGGAGATCCCCTTCAAACCCGGCGACACGATCCAGGGAATGCTGGAACTTCCCGTGACGTGGTAAGAGGCTCTGCTCATGGACATCGACATCGATATCGACAAGGACGTCTGCATCGGCGCCGGGCAGTGCGCGCTGGCCGCGCCGAACGTCTTCACCCAGGACGACGACGGGTACAGCACCCTGCTCCCCGGCCGCGAGGACGGCGCGGACGATGTGATGGTCCGGGAGGCGGCCCGCGCCTGCCCGGTGAGCGCGATCACCGTACGGGAGCGCACCGGCTGACGGACCGGCGGTACGGCGACCACGGCCGCCGTACCGCCGGACTCCCGGACAGCCGCTAGCGGCAGGTCAGCGTCGGCCCGGCCAGCATGGCGCCGGTGTACAGCGCCTGCCCCTTCGGCATCCAGTAGCCGAGCTTCGACACCACCGTGGAGCACTTCGCCCCGACGGTGACCCGGACCCGTACCTTCTCCGGGTGGCCCGGCTGGAGCGTGGTCAGCGTGCAGTCCAGGCTGTGCGACAGGCGCGTCTTCGCCGGGTGCCTGCCGACCAGCGGGTTGACGCAACGGGCGTCGGCCGTGGCGAGCCGCACGCCTGTGCCCGCCTCCCCGATGAGCCCGAACCGCGCGTTGCCGTCGCCCTCGTCGCTGTCCCGGCGGATCGTGTACGTCAGCGTGGTCGTGGCGTTCCGCCGCAGGGCCGTACGGTCGACGGTGACGGCGTGCGTCGCCTTCGCCGCGGGCGCGGTCAGCGACAGGGTGGCCTGGACCGTGCCCGCCAGGTCGACGCCCCCGGGCGCGGAGCGCACACGCACGGCGGCGGTGATGTCGTACGTCCCCGGGCCCGCGTAGTCGCCCGTGCCCGGCAGTGTGCCGGTCACCGGCCTCCGGCCGGCCCGCCGGGCCGTCCACGTGCCCTCGGTGCGGCAGCTGAACCGGACCCGGACGCCGGCGCGTCCGCAGGTGGCCGGGGCCGAGACGGTCAGCTGCGGGCTGCCGCTGCCCGTGCACAGGCTCACCACGGCCTGCTCGCCGTGGTCACCGCGCAGGGTGCCGGCGACCGCGCACAGCATGCCGGGCGCCTCCGGGGCCGGCGCGTGCTGTGCCGGCTGCCCCCAGGCGGGAGTGACGAGGGCCAGAGGCAGCACAAAAGCCCCGGCCAGGGCTCTCAGAGTGGTGGGACGTGTCGGCACCGTGTTCCTCCCGGGCGGCCGAGACCGGCCCGGCGCCGGTCGTCTGCGCCGAGGATGAGACGACCGTACGACGATCCGTCGGCTCCCACGCCGGACGATCACCTGAGGGCAGCAACCCTCCCGGGCGGTCCTGCCCCGCTACCGCGCCTTGCGGACGTACGCGGCACTGTCCGGGGTGGTCACGTCCCGGTCCCGGCGGACGATGCTCAGCCGGTCGCCCCAGCGGGCGCGGGCCGCGCGCAGACCGCCGTCGGTGTACTCGATGTCCACCACCCGGTCGTCGAACGCCTTCGCGTACACCCCGCACTCGTCGTACTGCCCGCACTCCTCCGCCACCGCGAAGTCCAGCCCCGCCTCCTCGCGGCGCCCGGCCAGTTCCGCGGTGTTCTTCTGTCCGATGGCCAGGTGCCGGGCGTGCGCGTGCCGGGAGAGCAGGGTCATGAAGGCGGTCGCGTCGGCCGCGGTGAGCAGCCCCCGCGAGCGCGTGTAGCTGTCGTAGTTGTCCGGCTCGACGGCGTCGAAGCCCTTGTCCGCGCAGCCGTCGAGCCAGCGGTTCACCCGCTGCGCCACCCGGTCCCGCTTGGCCGGGGTACGGATGTCCAGCAGCGGCTCGTCCCAGTCCTCGTCGATGACGGTTCTGCCGCGCGCGTCGCGCAGCAGCAGGTCGGCCGGCCAGGAGGACCGCTCGGCGGGCTGGGCCTGGAAGGCGTTGACGTAGCAGATGTTGTACAGGCCCGGGGCGGGGGAGTCGGACCGGTCGCGGCTGACGATCCGCACGCCGGCGGGCGGGGGATAGGAGCCGCCGATCTGGTAGTCGAAGCCGGCGCCCCGCGGCGGCAGCCGCACCGCGGTGGGCTTCGGCGAACCGTCCTTCTCCCGCTCGCCGGACCCGCAGCCGGCCAGGGCGGACACCGCGACGATCAGGGCCGCCGACAAGGCGCCCAGGGCCGTACGCGACCCCGAGGCGCGGAGAACACCCGTGGGGGGCAAGTCCACTCCATCCTGCCCACGCCGGGCGGCGCGGCACGTGTCAGGATCAAATCGCCCGTGTGTTCCACTCGTCAAATCGGCCCGGAGTCAGGTCGTAGGCTCGCTCGTGACCATCGTCCCGAAGGCAGGAGCAGCAACGATGCAGTACGTGAAGCTCGGTTCGACGGGCCTGGACGTCTCGCGGATCTGTCTGGGCTGCATGACCTACGGGCTGCCGGACCGCGGTACGCACGAGTGGACCCTCGACGAGGAGGCGTCCCGCCCGCTCATCCGGCAGGCGCTGGAGGCGGGCATCAACTTCTTCGACACCGCGAACGTCTACTCCGACGGCACCAGCGAGGAGATCGTCGGCAAGGCCCTGCGGGACTTCGCCCACCGCGACGAGATCGTGCTGGCCACGAAGGTGAACGGCCGGATGCGCCCCGGCCCCAACGGCGCCGGCCTGTCCCGCAAGGCCATCATGAGCGAGATCGACCACAGCCTGCGCCGGCTCGGCACCGACTACGTCGACCTCTACCAGATCCACCGCTACGACCACGCGACCCCCGTCGAGGAGACGATGGAGGCGCTGCACGACCTGGTCAAGGCGGGCAAGGTGCGCTACATCGGGGCGAGTTCGATGTACGCGTGGGAGTTCTCCAAGGCGCAGTACACCGCCGAGCGGCACGGCTGGACGAAGTTCGTGTCCATGCAGAACCACTACAACCTGCTCTACCGGGAGGAGGAGCGGGAGATGCTGCCCCTCTGCGCGGACCAGGGCGTCGGCGTGCTGCCGTGGAGCCCGCTGGCCCGCGGCCGGCTCACCCGGGACTGGGGCACGGTCACCGAACGCAGCTCCGCCGACAACTTCGGCAGCCGGCTGTACCTGGAGGGCGACCGGGCGATCGTCGAGGCCGTCACCCGGATCGCGGAGGACCGGGGCGTGCCGCGCGCCCAGGTGGCCCTCGCCTGGCTGCTGCACCGGGACACGGTGGCCGCGCCCATCGTCGGCGCGGCCAAGCCGCACCACATCGAGGACGCGGTCGCCGCGGTCGAACTGGAGCTGAGCGAGAAGGAGATCGAGGAACTGGAGCAGCCCTACACCCCGCGGGCGATCAGCGGCCACTGACCGGTCGGTGCGGTCCGTTCAGTGCGGTCCGTGCGGTGCGAACTCCGTGCCGCACGGACCGGCGCCCTCGCTCTGTGCCAGCGCCACCCGCGCGCCCGACATCGTCAGCGTCCGGTAGTAGCCGCCGATGCGCCGGGCCGAACGGCCCACGTAGTGCCCGATGAAGGTGCGCCGGAAGCGGTCCGCGCTGCGGTTGGGGCCCGAGCCGTGCACCAGGCTGCCGTTGAAGAACAGCACGTCACCCGGCGCCAGATCCACCGGCACCGGCGTCAGCCCGGGCGGCGGCGGCACGTACTCCCGGGCGAACGACAGCTCCGCGTCCGCCGTCTCGGGGCAGAACAGGTCCATCCGGTGCGTACCCGGGACGACTTCGAGGCCGCCGTTGTCCCGGTCCACCGGCTCACACGCCACCCACGCGGCCACACAGGTGCCCGGCTCGACCCGCAGATAGAAGTTGTCCTGGTGCAGCGCCTGCCCGCGCGCACCCGGCGGCTTGAAGTAGAACATGCTCTGCGCGGCCAGCACCTCCTCCCCGAACAGCTCCTCCAGCACCGCCCGCAGCCGCGCGTCCAGCAGGAACTCCCGGGCCACGGCGCTGAACTCGTGCGGCTGCATCACCCGCGGGTGGCGGCGCAGCGGGTCGGGGTGGTCCGGCTCCGGCGCGAAGCGGCCCGGCACCGGACCGGCCGCGTGCAGCGCGGCGAACTCGGCACGCAGCCGCGCCATTTCGTCCTGCCCGAACAGGCCGGGTACGACGGTGAATCCGTCCTCCTCGAAGCCGCGCCGCAGTGCCTCGGGCAGGATGGGGGCACCGGCGGCGCCGTGATCCGTGGCTGTCATGATCCGCTCCTCGTGTCCGCTGGGAACCGCCGCCACGCTAGGCCGGTACGACGGAGGGAAGGATGCCTGTGCGTGCTGAGGAGCTGCCCGGGACGGCTGCCCCCGGTGACCCGTCCCCGCCGCCCGGCCTGGTGGTGACCGGCCGCTACGACCAGGGACCCGGCTACGGCGTCAACCGGCCGCGGGGATCGGCGAGCTGGCTGTTCACCTTCACCACGGACGGGTGCGGCCTGCTCCGCCAGGGCACCGCCCGCGCCCGGGCCGGCGCCGGGGACCTCGTGGTGCTCGCCCCCGGCGTCGGCCACCGCTACGCCGTCGCGCCGGACGCCGAGCGGTGGCGGTTCTGGTGGGTGCACTGCCAGGCCCGGCCGGCCTGGGCGCCCTGGCTCGGCCCGCACGCGATCGCCGACGGCCTGTACGCCGTCGCGTCCGTGCCGGACGCCCTCCGGGCCCGGATCGAGGCCGCGTTCACCCGCATGCTCACGGACTCCCTCGCGCCGACCGGGGGCGCACAGCCGGGAGTGGATCCGGTGGTCGCATCGCCTGGGCTGGATCCGGTGGTTGCGCCGCGCGGGCCGGATCCGGTGGTGGCACTGCGCGGGCCGGGATCGTGGGTCGCGTCGCGCGGGTCGGAGCCGGTGGTTGCGCCGCGCGGGCTGGATCCGGTGGCTGCGCCGCATGGGTCGGATCCGGTGGTTGCGTCGCACGGGCTGGATCCGGTGGCTGCACCGCATGGGTCGGAACCAGTGACCGTGGCGCACAGGCCGGAGCCCGTGGCGCACAGTCCGGAATCGGTGGTTGCGTCGCACGGGCCGGAATCCGTGACCGTGGCGGACAGTCCGGGGCTTGTGGCGCCCAGCCCGGAATCAGGGGGCGCGCCGCCCAGCCCGGAACCAGTGACCGTGGCGGACAGTCCGGGGCTTGTGGCGCCCAGCCCGGAATCAGGGGGCGCGCCGCCCAGCCCGGAACCAGTGACCGTGGCGGACAGTCCGGAGCCCGTGGCGCCCAGCCCGGAATCACGGGGCGCGCCGCACGGCCCGGAATCAGGGGGCGCGCCGCACGGCCCGGAATCGGCGACCCTGGCGCAGAACCCGGAGCCCGTGGCGCACAACCCCGAGCCGGTGGCGTACAGCCCCGAGCCGGTGGCCGTCGCGCACGGCAGTCTGGCCTGTGAACTGGCGCTGTGCGCCCTGGAGGAGGTCGTCCTGCTCGCCGTCGCCGGGGCCCGGGACCCGGCGGCCGACGCGGGGGCGGACGCCCGCGTGCGGCGCGCCGAGGAGCTGATCGCCGCCGACCCCGGCGCCCCCCACACCGTCCGCTCGCTCGCCGCGAGTGTCGCGCTGTCCCCGTCCCGCTTCGCCCACCTGTTCACGCTGCGGACCGGGTGGTCCCCGATGCGGGCCGTGCGCGAGGCCCGGCTGCGGCACGCGGCCCGGCTGCTCGAGGTCACCGACCTGACGGTGGAACGGGTGGCGGCCGCCTCCGGATTCCCGAGCCCCTTCCACTTCAGCCGCGTCTTCCGCGCGCGGTACGGGGTCCCGCCCGGCGCATACCGGGCGGGCGAACGGCAGTGAAAGGGAGAATCGGCCGCCATTGACGAAAAGTCAATGAAGAATCTTTCGCGGGGAATCCCGAGAATCGGGAGATCCCTTGTTCGGTCGTGTTCGGCTGTGCGAAAGTGTGCGCTGTCGGCGCGCAGGCAAATACATTCCCTCTGTATGCGCCAGGCCGCTCCCGTACACCCCCCACGCTTCAAAAGAGCCGCCTCAGGTGGACGTTCGAGCTGCCTCATGCCCTCCCCATACCGATTGGTATGGACTAATTCCCGTATTGCGTCTGGAGGAGTGCGGCCGTGACCGAGGCAGGCCCGTCGGACGAGCGACTGAGCGCCGAACTGAAGAAGTGGACGGGGGCGTCACCCGCGCTGCACCCCGTCGGCGAACTCCTCGACCGGCACTGGGCGGCGGCCTTCGCCTACGCCCGGCTGTGCACCGACGGACCGCGCGCCGCCGGCATGCTCACCACCGCCGCCTTCACCCGGCTCTTCGGCGCGTCCCTCCGGCAGTCCGGCCCGACCGCCGCCTGGCGGCCCCACGTGCTGGTCGCCGTCCGCCGGATCGCGGCCGAGTGGGACACCGACGGCCGCCAGGAACTCCTCCACCCCGAGCTGCGCTCCGGCGACGGCACCGGCGAGCGGGCCGCGGCCCGGATGCTCCCGCCGGACGACCGGCGGCTGCTGTCCCGCGCCTTCCAGCGGGTGCCCGAGACCTCCCGCGCCGTGCTGTGGCACATCGAGGTCGAGGCCGAACCGCCGGCCGTGCCCGCCGCGCTGCTCGGCCTGGGCGAGGAGGACATCGCCGTCGAACTCGACCGGGCCCGCGCGCGGCTGCGCGAGGAGTGCCTGCAGGCGCACCGCGAACTCGCCCCCGACGGCGAGTGCCGGCGCTATCTGCGCATGCTCGACGTCACCTTCCGGCGCGGCGGCACCGACATCGACCCGGATCTGCGGCAGCACCTGGCCGGCTGTGCCCACTGCGGCCGGACCGCGGGCCAACTCGCCCGGTTCAACGACGGCCTGGGCCTCGCGCTCGCCGAGGCGGTCCTGGGCTGGGGCGCCCGCGGCTACGTGGAGTCCCGGGCGGCCCGCGCGGAGGAGCCCGCCGCACCGGCCCCGGACGCCGCCGACATCGCGTTCGGGGGCCAGGACGCCGTCGTACCGGTGGGCGGGGAAGCCTTCGCACCGGCCGAACCCGCCGCCCCCGCCCCGTCGGGCACATCCCCCGCCGGCGCCGAGCCCGTCGCACCCGCACCCGTCTCCCGCCGTTCCGCCCAGCGCGCCGCCCGGCGGGTCCGGCGCCGCAATCTCGCCCTGGCCGTCGGCATCGTCAGCGGTCTGGTCGTCCTGCCGCTGGTGCTGTGGTCGGTGCTCAGCCCCGGCGACGCCCCGGCTCCCGGCGCCGCCGGCACGCCCTCCCGGACGCCGGGCGAGGACGCGGCCTCCCCGGGCGCGTCCTGGGCCGGGTCGAACGCCGCGGCCCAGGGCGGCGTCCTGCGCGGCAGACTGCGCAACCTGGCCTCCGGGCTGTGCGTCGGTGTCGTCGGCGAGAAGGCCGTCCAGGACGCCGAGACGGAACTCACCACCTGCGCCGCCACCGCGAGCCAGCAGTGGACGTACGAGACCGACGGGCTGCTGCGCAACGCCGCCGCCCCCGACCTGTGCCTCGACTCCCACCTCGGCTACTCGGTGCGTCTCGCCCCCTGCGCGGCCACCGGCGAGGCCGCCCGCGACATCCGCTACGACCTCACCCTCCAGGGCGCCCTGGTACCCCAGGCGAACCGGAAGCTGGCCCTCACCCCGGCCGCCACCGACGGCTCCGGCGCCCTCGTCCTCAAGAACCGTGCCGCGGGCACCGCCCAGCGCTGGGCCGTCGACACGGCCCACGCGGACCTGCGGATGGAGAACGTCAACTGGGACCGCGACACCGTCCCGGCGGCACCGGCCCCCAGCGCCCCCCTCGCGACGTCCGAGCCGGCCGCCCCCACGCCGTCCAGGACCCCGAAGCCGAGCCCGGAGCCGACGGAGAGCACCACCACCGGCCCGTCGCCCTCGCCGACCGTCACCGCCGACCCGTGCACGATGTACCCCGAGTACTGCGAATGGGGCGGCGGTGGGCGCACCGGGGGCGGCGGGCACCACCGGCACTGAGTCAGTGCGGCGGCGGGGGCGGGATCGTCCCCAGCGCCGGGGCCGGTTCCGGCCACACCAGCAGCACCGGGCAGGGCGCGTGGTCGACGGCGAACCGGACGTGCGGGCCGAGGCTCTTCGGCCCGAGCCGGGACCGGTCCCCGTCCCGGGCCAGCACCAGCAGCCCCGCCCCCTCGGCGGCGGCCACCACCTCCCGCTCGACCCGGCCCGACCGCTCCTCGCGGACACAGGGCCGGCCCAGCCGCCGGGCGGCGGCGTCCAGGAGAGCCGCCGCCGAACCGGTGCCCAGCTCCTCCAGCCGGTCACCCGGATCCCTCTCCGGGTGACCCCGTCCGAGCAGCCCGGCGAAGGCCCCGTGGGCCACCGCGGGCACCTCGGGTCCGCTCACATGGAGCAGCACCACCTCGGCGTCGTCCGGCGCATGGGCCCGTACGGCGTCCACACAGGCGGGCCAGGTGCCCTCCACGAGCCAGGCGATCACGCGCATCCCCGCCGCCTCCTTCCGTTCCGGCGCACCGCTACAGAACCTGCAGCGACCCCCACAGTGCCACCACCGCGACGGCCAGGGAGGACGGCACGGCGAGCAGACCGAGCCGGGTGAACTCCCCGAGGTCCACGTCGTGCTCGTGCTGGTGCACGATCCGCCGCCACAGCAGCGTGGCCAGCGACCCGGCGTAGGTGAGGTTCGGACCGATGTTCACGCCGAGCAGCACGGCGAGGACCGCACCCGGCCCGGCGGGCGCCGCCAGCGGCAGCAGGACCAGCACCGCCGGCAGGTTGTTGATCAGATTGGCCAGCAGGGCCGCCAGCGCGGCGGTGCCGAGCAGCGCGGGCAGCCCGGTGCCGTCCGGCATCACATGCCCGAGCACGTCCGCGAGCCCGTTGTCGACCACCGCCCGCACCACGATCCCCAGCGCCAGGACGAACGCGAGAAACGCCGGGGCCGCCGCCCGTACGACGGTCAGCGGGGTCGCCTTCCGCCGCGCCAGCGCCCGCCCGGCCAGCACCAGCGCGCCCGCGGCGGCCACCCAGGCCGGTTCCACGCCGAACGCCGACGCCACCACGAACCCGGCCAGTGTGCAGGCGACGGTCACCAGCGCGAACAGCGGCAGGCCGGGAGCCTCGCCGGTGTCCCCGCCGGCCGGGGCCGCCGCGGCGAGGTCCCGGGCGAAGAACCGCCGGAACACCAGGTACTCGACGCCGATCGCGGCCAGCCACGGCAGCGCCATGAGTGCCGCGAACCGGGTGAAGCTCAGCCCGCTCGCCGCGAACGCCAGCAGGTTCGTCAGGTTGGACACCGGCAGCAGCAGCGACGCCGTGTTCGACAGGTGCGTACAGGCGTAGACATGCGGTTTGGGCCGTACGCCCGTCCGTGCGGCCGTGGCGAAGACCACCGGGGTGAGCAGCACGATCGTCGCGTCCAGGCTGAGCACGGCGGTGATGGCCGACGCCAGCGCGAACACCGCCGTCAGCAGCCGCACCGGACGGCCCCCCGCCCACCGGGCCGTCCACGCCCCGCACGCCTGGAACAGCCCCTCCACGTCACAGAAGTGGGCGAGCACCAGCACCGCCGCCAGGAACCCGACCACCGGGCCGAGCCGCTCCGCCTCGGCCCGGGCGTGGTCGAGCGAGATCGCACCGGTGGCGACCGCGATCCCGGCGGCGGGCACGGCCAGCGCCGCCTCCGGCCACCCGAACGGCCGTACGACAGCCCAGGCCAGCACGGCCACCAGCAGGACGGCGGACAGGGCTTCGGCGAGCGGAGTGTTCAGGGCGGGTTCCTTCCGGAATCGATCACTGGGTTCCCGCCCATGAAAACACCCGCCCGGGAGAACGGACGACTTCTGGGCGTCCTGCTACGACCGGCTGCCCGCCGCGCCCAGGAACTCCGCCCAGCCGCCCGTGGGCGACTGCCCGGGCGAGAGCGTGCGCATCTTGCGCAGCACCGCCGGGTCCTGCGCCTCCAGCCAGGCCACGAGCTGCTTGAAGGACACGAAGCGCACGTCGTCGTACCCGGCCATCTTCCCGATCGCCTCCTCGACGGCGTCCATGTAGATGCCACCGTTCCAGCGTTCGAAGTGGTTGCCGACGAAGAAGGGGGCCCGGTTGGTCTCGTAGGCCCGGCGGAAGCCGGCCAGGTAGGTGTCGCGGGCCTGGGCGCGCCAGGCGTCGTACTGCGCGCGGTCGCCGAGCGGATTGCCGCCGGACTGGTTGTACATCATGTTGTAGTCCATCGAGAGCACTTGGAAGGAGTGCCCGGAGAAGGGTATGGACTGCAGCGGGAAGTCCCAGATCCGGCCGCCCTGCACCTTGCCCGGCCAGATCTGCAGGCCGCCGGAGGAGCTGGCGTCGTACTTCCAGCCGAGCGCGGCGGCGGTGGGCAGCAGGTTGGCCTGACCCTCCAGGCAGGGGGTACGGCCGCCGATCAGCTCCTTGCGGTAGTCGAAGGGGAGCGGTTCGAGGTCGGTGAAGCCGGTGTTGGTCTTCCACTTCGTGACGAAGTCCACCGCCTGGTCGATCTCGCTGCGCCACTCGGCGGGGGACCAGTTGCGCACCCCGGTCGCGCCGCAGAAGTGCCCGTTGAAGTGGGTGCCGATCTCGTGGCCCTCCAGCCAGGCAGCGCGCACCTGCTGGAGCGTGGCGTGGATGTGCCGGTCGGCGAGGTAGCCGATGTCGGACGCGCCGACCGGGTGCTGCGGCGGCCGGTAGAGGTGCTTCTTGGACTCGGGCAGGGTGTAGATGCCGCTCAGGAAGAACGTCATCCCGGCGCCGTGGTCGGCGGCCACCTTGCGGAACCGGGAGAACAGCTTGTTGCTCACCTCGCCCGCGCCGTCCCAGGAGAACACCACGAACTGCGGGGGCCGCTCGCCCGCCTTCAGCCGCTGCGGCTTCGGCTGGTGCGGCTGGGCGCCCGTGTCGGCGGTGGAGCCGTCGCCGATCGGCTTCACCGGCCGGGCCTGCGCGGTGCCCTCGCCGTCCGCCGCTTCCGGTCCGCCGACCGAGAGGCCGGTGCCGGAGGAGCAGGCGGCCAGCGTCCCGAGGGCACCCGCCGCCGCCCCCGCCGTCAGCACCCGCCTGCGTGAGATCCCGCTCATCTTCCGTCTCCCCGATTCCCTGGTCATGGCCCCCGCGGGGCCTGTTCGCCGTGCGGTCGACCGGGTTCGATGACCGAAGGCCGGGGAAAGATCGGGGCCGGCGGCGCCTGTTGCCGTCCTGTGACAGTTGTGGCGCCGACATGACGAACCCCGCTGCCTCGGGGGTGGTGGCAGCGGGGTTCGCGTGGAGGGGGCGCCGGTCAGGGACCGGTGCCGGGGCTGAGCACCGACAGCCGGACGGACGAGGAGTTCCCGGAGACCGGCACCTGTCCGCCGGACCAGGTCACCTTCAGCGGGTCCCGCTCGTCCGGCGGGGTGACCAGCAGCGCGGCCGGTGTGGCCGGCTTCGCCCCGCTGATCTCCGGGTTGGAGAAGGTCAGCCCGGCCCAGGCGCTCTGCCCGGGCCGGAGCGTGACGGTCACCGGGGAGCCCGGTTCCCGCTTGGGGTCGGCGCCGAGCTGGCCGCCGGAGGAGTTCACGAAGGCCGCGCCCGGATACCCGCGCAGGGTGCAGGTCCGGCCGGAGCCGTTGGTGAGGACCAACGGAAAGTTCTCCTGGCCGGCGCCCGGGTCGTTGCGGCCCACAAAGGCGCGCAGCTCGGAGGTGTGGCAGCGGGAACTCGCGGCGGCCGTGGTGGCCTTCGTCGCGCCGCCGCCCGCGGAGACGGTCGCCTCCGGGGCGGAGGACGAGGCGGCGCCGGCCGGCTCGGATTCCGTGGGGGACGCCGCGCCGCTCTTGCCGTCCTGTGCGGGCGCCGCCGTACCGGAGGCCGTGATCGGGGGGTTGCCGTGGACGTCGCTGCCGTTGCCGCAGGCGGTCAGGAGGCCCAGCACGGCGACCGTGCCGACGAGCAGGGCCCCGTGCCGCACGGACCGGGGTTCGTACACCATGTCGCTCAACACTCCTGGGGGGTCACGGCACGCGACCGGGACGCGTGCCTACGGCGCCGGGTGCGCCGTCATCACCGTCCGATGCGCGGATCGCCGGAAAAGTTCGGGACATGCCGGGTTCTTTTCCCCGACTTGACCCTCGGCAGGCGTCTTTCAGGTCACCCGCAGCGAACGGAGTACGCCGTCGGTGGCGTCGCCGTCGCCCTGCTGGCGCACCTGCACGTACACCTGAGGCTGTGCGGCGCCGCCCGCCGGGACCAGTGCGGACTCGGTGACCGAGCCGCCGTCCGGGCAGGCGTCCCAGGACCGGACCAGCCCGTGCCAGTCGGCGTCCGTGACGGTGCGGGAGCCCGCGTAGCGGCAGCCGGAGTGGGCGAGCGCCCTGACCTTCGCGGTGACGTCGCCGTGCGCGCTGACCCCGACGAACACCCCGTCCACGGCGGCCTTCAGATCGGACCAGCGGGACAGGTCGCCGGCCACCACGAGCCCCGGCTCGTGCCCCGCGGGCAGCCCGAGCGTGTGCGGGTCCCAGCCGGAGTCGCGCAGCTCGCGGCCCCAGCCGGCGGGCACCTTGAGCGTCACCCGCCCGGTGCTGTCCGCGACCCGCACCCCGTCGTCGTCCCCGCCGCCGTCCCGGTGCAGCGCCACGGTCACCGTGACCGCGGCGGCGGTGGCGGCGAGCACCGCGGCGAGGACCAGGGTCACGGTGTTGAGCCGGCCGCGCACCCCGTCCAGCCGCCGCCCGGTCGATGCCGACGGCCCCGCGGCCAGCCGGTCCAGCTCCCGCGCGAACGCCAGGGCGCCGGGCCAGCGGCGCGCCCGGTCCGGCTCCAGCGCGCGCAGCAGCGCCCGCTCCACGTCCTCGCCCAGCTCCGGCAGCAGCCGCCGGGGCGGTACCACCTTGCCCGGCGGGCCCGGCACGGTGCCGGTGAGCAGCTCGTAGCCGACCGCGCCCAGGCTGTAGACGTCGGCCCGCTCGTCGATGCCCTCGCCGGGCTCGGCCTGCTCGGGCGGCCGGTAGCCCGCCGAACCCGCCGCCAGGGTCAGCACGGAGGCCTCTGCGAGGCTCTTGGCCAGGCCCAGGTCGGCCAGCAGCACCCGCCGGGTGCCGTCCGGGGCGGTGTGCAGCAGTACGTTGGTCGGTTTGATGTCGCGGTGCACGATGCCCGCCTCGTGCAGCGCGGCGGCGCTGCGCGCGGCCTCGGCCGTCAGCGCCAGCGCGTCCCGCACCGGCAGCGGACCGCCCGCCAGCAGGTCGGCGAGGGTGCCGCCGCCCGCGTACTCCATCACGAAGTACGGCCTGCCGTCCGGGAGTTCCCCGATGTCGTAGACCTGCACCACCCGGCTGGAGCCGGCCCGGCGCAGCAGCCGCGCCTCGGACAGGAAGCGCTCCCTGATGTCGAGCCGGTGCGTCCAGTTCTCGGCGAGGACCTTCACCGCCACCGGGGCCTGAAGCTCAGGGTCGTGGGCGAGCCACACCGTGGCGAAGGCGCCGCTGCCCAGCGGCCGTTCGAGGCGGTAGCGGCCGATCCGCTCCAGGGAGTGCATACGACTATCATGCCTGGCCTGAGATCGACTCGAAGGGGGGCCTTCCGTGCAGGACCAGGCACCGATGGAGGACCTCGCCCGGCGTGCCGCCGCCGGCGACAGCACGGCCCTGGACCGGCTGCTGGCCGAGTTGCGGCCCGAGGTGGTGCGCCGCTGCGCGCGCTTCCTGCCGTGCCGGGAGGACGCCGAGGAGGCCGCCCAGGACGTGCTGCTCCAGGTGGCCCGGCACATCGGCGGCTTCGAGGGCCGCAGTCGCTTCGGCACCTGGCTGTACACCGTCGTCGCCAACTGCTGCCGGCAGAAGTACCGCGAGCTGAAGCGGCGCGCCGCCGAGCAGCCGGTCGTCATCGAGCCCGCGCACGCCGTCGACCCGCGCACCACCAGTGTCATCGCCGGCTCCCGGGTCGATCTGCTGGAGGCGCTGGACCGCCTGGAGCGGGAGCATCCGCACCTGGTCGCGCCGCTGGTCTACCGGGACATCTGCCAGTTGGACTACGCGGAGGCCGCCGAGCGCGCCGGCATCCCGCTCGGCACGCTCAAGTCCCGGCTGCACGAGGCCCGCAAGCAGGTACGGCCCTGGCTGACGGCCTCCTGAGACGCCGGGACTCACTCGCCTGAGGCCTGCTCGTCCGGTACCTGCTCGTCCGGGAGCTGCTCGTCCTCCTCGAACAGCGGCAGCTCCGCCCAGATCGTCTTGCCCTCCGAGGTGTGCCGGCTGCCCCAGCGCTGGGTGAGCTGGGCGACCAGCAGCAGGCCCCGGCCGCCCTCGTCGAAGATCTTGGCCCGGCGCAGGTGCGGGGCGGTGTGGCTGGTGTCGGAGACCTCGCAGATCAGCGTGGTCGCGTCGTGGATCAGGCGGAGCCGGATCGGGTGGGAGCCGTACCGGATGGCGTTGGTGACCAGCTCGCTGACCACCAGCTCCGCCGTGAACGACGCCTCGCTCAGCGACCAGGTGTCCAGCTGCTCCACGACCTGCTTGCGGACCGGCGCGACCAGCGCCGGGTCGGCCGGGACGTCCCAGGTCGCCACCTGCGCCGCGGGCAGGCCCTGGGTGCGGGCGAGCAGCAGCGCCACGTCGTCGGCGGCGCCCCCGGACGGGAGCAGGGCCTGCAGGACGCGGTCGCAGGTCGTGTCCAGCGAGTCGGTGTCCGCGCTGTCCCGCCCGAGCGTCCGGTACAGCAGCTCCCGGCCGGCGTCCCCGTCCCCGTCCCGGCACTGCACCAGGCCGTCCGTGTACAGGGCGAGGACGGTGCCCTCGGGCAGTTCCAGCTCGGCGGACTCGAACGGCAGCCCGCCGAGGCCCAGCGGGGGACCGGCGGGCAGGTCGAGCAGCTGCGGCCGGCCGCCCGGCCGCCGCAGCACGGGCGGCGGATGCCCGGCGCGGGCCAGCGTGCAGCGGCGGGACACCGGGTCGTACACGGCGTACAGACAGGTCGCGCCGACCTCGCCGGGGCTGCCGTCGCCGGACTCCTCCGACAGCCGGACCACCAGGTCGTCCAGGTGCGTCAGCAGCTCGTCCGGAGCCAGGTCGATGTCGGCGAGGGTGCGGACGGCGGTGCGCAGCCGGCCCATGGTGGCCGAGGCCTGGATGCCGTGCCCGACGACGTCCCCGACGACCATCGCGACCCGCATCCCGGACAGCGGGATCACATCGAACCAGTCCCCGCCCACCCCGGCCCGCGCGGCCGGCAGGTAGCGCGAGGAGGCCTCCAGCGCGGCCGTGCGCGGCAGCGAGCGGGGCAGCAGGCTGCGCTGGAGCGCGAGGGCGGTCTCCCGCTCGCGCGAGTAGCGGCGGGCGTTGTCGATGCAGACGGCGGCGCGGGCGGTGATCTCCTCGGCCAGCAGCACGTCGTCCGCGGTGAACGAGTCCGGCCGCCGGTGCCGGGTCAGCAGGGCGACACCGAGGGTCAGTCCGCGCGCCTGGATCGGCACCGCCATCGAGGAGTGGATGCCCACTTCCCGCACCCGCTCGGCGCGCGTCCCGTGCCAGTCCAGCCACCGGTCGATGTCGCCGGCGGCCACCGAGGCGGTGATCGTGCGGCCCGCGGTCAGCGCGTCGCTCTGCGGGGAGGAGGCCGGGTACTCCTCCGCCTGCCCGGGCTCGATCACCGCCTCCGGTACGCCGCGCAGCACCGACTGGTGGGCGGCGCGGCGCAGCCGCACCGGCGGGGTGACCCGGGCCGGGGGCTCGCCGCCGTACTCCTGCGGGTCCAGCAGGTCGATGGTGACGAAGTCGGCGAGCGCGGGCACGCACATGTCCGCCAGCTCCTGTGCCGTACGGGTCACGTCCAGCGTGGTCCCGATGCGCACGCTGGCCTCGTTGACCAGCTGCAGCCGCTGCCGGGCCCGGTGGCTGTCGGTGACGTCGTGGGCGGACATGCACACGCCCCGCACCCGGCCCGCCGGGTCCCGGACCGGCACGATCCGGGCGAGCCAGGCGTGTGCCCGGTCCTCGCCGCCGGTGCGCAGGAAGGTCTGCACGTCCAGCGGCCGGCCCGAGGCGAGCGCCTGGAGCATGCCCTGCTCCAGTTCGTCGCTCTGCGGCTTGCCGCCGATCTCCGGGAGCCGCAGCCCCCGTACCCGCTTCTCGGGCAGTCCGACGACGGTGGCCATCGCCTCGTTCATGCGGCGCAGCCGCAGCCGGTCGTCGTACACGGCGATCGCGCACGGCGACTGGAGCAGGGCCGCCTCGGCGAGCGGATCGTGCCCGGCGGGCGGCTCCGCGCCGGGGAGCGGGGTGACCACGACCCAGCCGCCCGGCTGCTCGTCGTGCGGGGGGCGGCGGTGGGCGAGCAGCCACACGGAGACCGTACGGCCGTCCAGGTGGCGCAATCCCACCGTTCCGTCCCAGCGGGATCCCGTGGGCGGGGCGGGGGCCGGCACACCGACGCCGGCCAGCAGCTCGGCGGCGGGACGGCCCAGGACGGCGTCGGCGGAGTGGCCGAGCAGGCGCCGGGCGCCCTCGTTCCACTCCGTCAGCGTCCCGTCGTCACCGATGACAGCGCGGGCCGTCGCCGCATCGTCGAACGGATAGACCCGGGTCATCGTCGCCGCTCCCAAGCGCACACTCACAGTGAACAGGTGGCACCACGTGTGTTCCAGCCTAGTGCGTCCGGCACGCCCGTGACGCCGACCCGGGCCCCGCCCGGCCGACCGGTCGAACGCGGCCGGGGGGCGGTCAAGGGGGAAATCCGGCCCATCTGCGACGGAGGGCAGCCGCGCGGTTCCGAACCCTTGACGATCGTGTGTGGCAGGCCGTCAGAATCTGTTTGTTCACGATCAGTTGTGAGTACTTCTGGGCCCTGATGAGGGAGAGCCGCCCATGACGGTCACACGGAGATCGGTTCTGGTCGCCGCCACGGCAGCGCCCGCGGCCGGATCGCTCCTGAGCATCCCGGCGGCCCCGGCCGCGCTCGCCGCCCAGGCGTCCGGTGCCGGGGGACGCCACACCGTGCCGCTGCGCGACGGCTGGCGCTTCGCGCTGGTCGACCCGGGCGGCATCACCGACCCGACCGGCGCCTACGGACAGGCCGCCGACCCCGGCTACGACGACTCAGCCTGGCGCGAGATCGCCGTACCGCACGACTGGAGCATCGAGCAGACCCCCACGACCGAGCACGGCACCACCAGCGGCACCGGCTTCTTCCCGGGCGGCCTCGGCTGGTACCGGCTCGCCTTCACGCTCCCGCGGTCCTGTGCCGGCCGGCGGGTCTCGGTGGAGTTCGACGGCGTCTACATGGACGCCTACGTCTACTGCAACGGCACCCAGGTGGGACACCACCCCTATGGGTACACCGGCTTCGCCCTCGACCTCACCGGTCTGGTGCACACCGACGGCAGCACGCCCAACGTCATCGCGGTCAAGGTGCAGAACCAGCTGCCGAGCAGCCGCTGGTACTCCGGCAGCGGCATCTACCGCGAGGCCCGCCTGGTGATCACCGAGCCGGTGCACGTGGCCCGCTGGGGCACGTACGTCACCACACCGGAGGTCTCCGCGGACCGGGCGCTGGTCCGGGTGCGGACGACCGCGCGGAACGAGTCCGGCACCGGCACGGACGTGGAGATCCGGTCCCGGATCACCGCCCCCGACGGCTGTACCGTTGCCCGTACGGCCACCACGGTCGCCGTCTCCGAGGAGGCCACCGAGACCCACGAACTGACCGTCCCGGCGCCCCTCCTGTGGGACTTCGCGACCCCGGAGCACCGCTACACGCTGCACACCGAGCTGCGCGTCGCGGGCCGCACCACCGACACCTGCCGCACGCCCTTCGGTATCCGCACCTTCCGCTTCGACCCCGACGAGGGCTTCTCCCTCAACGGCACCCACAGCAAGATCAAGGGCGTCGACCTCCACCACGACCAGGGTGCCCTCGGCGCCGCGATCAGCGTCGACGCCGTGCGCCGGCAGATGCGGATCATGAAGTCGATGGGCGTCAACGCCTTCCGCACCTCGCACAACCCGCCCTCGCCGGAGATGATCCAGGTCTGCGAGGAACTGGGCATCGTGATGATGGTGGAGGCCTTCGACTGCTGGAAGACCGGCAAGACGCGGTACGACTACGGCCGGTTCTTCGACGAGTGGTGCGAGAAGGACGCCACCGAGATGGTCCTGGCCGCCCGCAACTCGCCCGCCGTGGTGCTGTGGTCCATCGGCAACGAGATCCCCGACTCCACCTCCACCGCGGGGCTCGCCATGGCGGACCGGATCATCGGCGCGATCAAGGCCGCCGACGACACCCGGCCGGTGGTCATCGGCTCGAACAAATACCACGGCGTGCCCGCCGCCGGCTCCGCGGCCGACCGCATGCTCGCCAAGCTGGACGGCCTCGGCCTGAACTACAACACCGCCAAGTCGGTCGACGCCCTGCACGCCACGTACCCGCACCTGTTCCTCTTCGAGTCCGAGTCCTCCTCGGAGACCTCGACCCGGGGCACGTACCAGGAGCCGGAGCACCTGAACACCGGCGAGAACCACACGCCGGGCAGGCGGGAGGTCTCCTCCTACGACAACAACCTCGCCTCCTGGACGATGAGCGGCGAGTACGGGCACAAGAAGGACCGGGACCGGAAGTGGTTCGCGGGCCAGTTCCTGTGGTCCGGCATCGACTACATCGGCGAACCGACCCCGTACGACGTCTTCCCGGTCAAGGCGTCCTTCTTCGGCGCCGTCGACACGGCCGGCTTCCCGAAGGACATGTACCACCTCTTCAAGAGCCAGTGGACGACCGAGCCCATGGTCCATCTGCTGCCGATGACCTGGAACCACGAGGAGGGGGACACCGTCGAGGTGTGGGCGTACGCCAACGTGCCCTCCGTCGAGCTGTTCCTCAACGGGAAGTCCCTCGGCGTACGGGAGTTCGACGTCAAGCGGACCACCGACGGCCGCAGCTACCTGGAGACCACCGAGGCCACCGGCGACGACAAGACCTTCACCGACGGCCCCTACCCGGGCAGCTACACCAGCCCCAACGGCAGCGCGGGCAAGCTGCACCTGACCTGGAAAGTGCCTTACCGGCCGGGTGAGTTGAAGGCCGTGGCCCGGCGGGACGGCGAGGTCGTCGCCACCGATGTCCTGCGCACGGCCGGCGCCCCGCACGCCGTGCGCCTCACCGCCGACCGGGACTCCCTCGCCGCCGACGGCCGTTCGCTGGCCTTCGTCACCGCCGAGATCGTCGACGCGTACGGCGTGGTCGCGCCCGACGCCGAGCACCTCATCGCCTTCGATGTCACCGGCGGCTCCCTGGCCGGCGTCGACAACGGCCGCGAGGAGAGTGCCGAGCGCTACCAGGCGAGCACCCGCACCGCCTTCCACGGCAAGGCCCTCGCCATCGTCCGGTCCGGTCCGAAGGCCGGCACCCTGAAGGTCACCGCCCGGTCGGACGGCCTGCGCACGGACACCGTCCGCCTGCGCACCACCCCGGTCCGCTCCGCCGCCCGCACCGCGCCCGCCGACTTCCGCCCCGACCACCCGGCGCCGCCCGGCCACCCGTACGCGGACGCGAGTTACTCCGGCCGCCCGGACACCCTGCCCGCCGCCATGCTGGACGGCGACCCGGCCACCGGCTGGTCCAACGCCTTCGTCAAGTCGGCCACCGCACTGCTGCCCGCGTTCAGCGGGGCCCGCGCGAAGGACTGGGTGTCGGTCCACTTCGGGCGTACCCGGACCGTCGACCGGGTGGCGGTCTCCTTCACGGTCGACGCCGGCCACACGCTGCCCGCACAGGCCGACGTGGCGGTGTGGGACGGACATGCCTACGTCCCGGTGACCGGGGCGAAGGCGGACTGGGCCACCGCCTCCGACAGCCCGACGGTCATCACCTTCGACGCGGTCCGCGGCTCGCGGCTGCGGCTGACGCTGACCAGCGCCCACCCGGGTCAGTCGAAGGGAGCGGTGCGCATCAGCCGGCTGGACGTGTGACGGGGCCGCCGGTGCCCCTCTCACAGCAGCGTCGGCTGCAGCGCTCCCTCGTGCGTGAGCAGCCACCGCTTGCGCTCGACGCCACCCGCGTACCCGCGCAGTGAGCCGTCCGCGCCGATCACCCGGTGACACGGGCGGACCAGGAGCAGGGGATTCGCGCCGAGGGCACCGCCCACCGCGCGGATCTCCGACCGGGCCACCCCGATCCGGGCGGCCAGCTCGCCGTACGTGGCCGTCGTGCCGTACGGGACGTCGTCCAGCGCCTGCCACACGGCCTGCTGGAACGCGCTGCCGGCGGGGGAGAGCGGCAGGCCGAAACGGGTCCGGCGGCCCGCGAAGTACGCGTCCAGCTGCCGGTGCGCCTCGGTGAACGGCCCGTCGTCGCGGTCCTCCCCACGGACCGCGGGCGCGCCGCGCTGCCCGGGCAGGGACAGCGAGGTGAGGGTGGCGTCGCCGGCCGGGGACACGGATGCCGTCAGCAGCAGGTCGCCCAGCGGGCTCGGGTGGACGGTGTGCGCGGTGCGGTTCGTCATCGGGTCCTCCTCGGCTTGCTCCGTGCTGTCGAGTCTGCTGCGCCGGGCCCTGCGCCACCGGCGGGAATCGGACATGGCCCTTGAGCCTGGCCGGTACCGTGTCGAATATGGCCTGACCTGCGGGTATTTACGCGCGAGTACCCGCACGGTACCGTGAGGGGCATGCCAGCTCTCAATGTGGAGTTCAGCGAACGGGAACTAGAGGACCTGCGACAGATCGCCAAGGAGCGCGGTACGTCGATGAAGGCCCTCGTCCGTGAGGCCGCCGCCGCCGACATCGCCCGGCACCGGGCCCTGCAGGAGGGCGCCGAGGCGTTCCGCCGCTTCTTCGCCGGCCACGCCGAGGAGTTCGCCGCGGCCTTCCCCGACGACGAGCGTCCCGCCAAGGACGAGGCCGCCTGAGCGATGCCCTCCACGATCCATATCGACGTCCCGTGGCTGCTCCAGCGGCACGAGGAGGTCCTGCCCGACCAGCCCGCCGTGGACGACTTCTCCGCGCTGGTCGCCGCCGTCGCCCGGCACCGGGTGGACCCGCCCCGGCTCGGTGTGGACTCCGACGCGGCCTGGCGCGCCGCCGCGCTGCTGCACACCCTCGCCGTGCTCAAGCCGCTGCCCGCCGCCAACGCCCGCTTCGCCTGCGCCACCGCCGTGGCCTACATGTTCGTCAGCGGCGTCGGCATCGACCCGCCCTACGGCGCCCTCGTCGACCTGGCCCGCGACCTGATCTCCGGCAAGACCGACGTGTACGGCGCCGCCGACCGGCTGCGCTCCTGGCAGATCTGACGGGGCCGTACCGCCCCGGCCCGCCCCGGCCGGCGGGGGAAGCCGCCGGGGCCGCCGGCCGGGGACGGGCCTTCCGAGGAGGACCGGTTCCCAGTCCACTACCGGGCCGCGCACTCCGGGAGCGTGCGCGTCCGCCCGGTGCGTGCGCGCGCTTCACACGGGGCGCATGAGGAATCCGGCCGCTTTCGGACAAGTCCCGGCCGCCGCCCCGATTCTGACTTTCTTTCAAACCAGTCGATGTCGTCCGTACGCCTTGTTGCTCGTGCGGCACGTGTGCAAGGGTTCAAACGCGGTGAATTTCCGCTCGCACCACGCGCCAAAGGAATCCGCTCAGTGCCCACCCCCCGCCCCCCTCGTCCTCCCTATCCGCCGACCGGCGCCGATCCCGGGGAATCCGACGAATTCCTCGCCGGCCCGCTGCGGGCCGGCTCCGACGCGGAGGCATCCCGGTCCGCCGCGCTCCTGATGGCCCGGCACTGGCAGCCGGCCCACGAGTACGCGGTCATCTGCCTGGCCGCCCCCGGACCCCTCGCCCACATGGTCACCGCCACCGCCTTCCACCAGGTCCTCGGCCGGCTGGCGCTCGGCGAACCCGCCGACGCGCTGCGGCCACGCCTGCTGGTCACCGTCCGGGACACGGTCGTGAACTGGTCCGGCACGGACCGGATCACCGCCGTACTGCCCGGCCTCGGGATACCCGGCGGGGGCCGCGGGATGCGCGCCGCGCAGACCCTGATACCGGAGAACCGCGCCCTCTCCGACCGCGCGTTCCACGGCCTTTCCCGGCTGGAACAGGCATTGTTGTGGCACACCGAGGTCGAGGCCGAGCCGCTGGGTGTTCCCGTCGCGTTGCTCGGCATGGACATCGACAGCGCGCCGGCCCCGCTCGAACAGGCCCGGGAGAAATTCCGGGAAGGCCTGGTACGCGCCCACCGGGAACTCGCGCCCGGTAAGGAATGCCGTTACTACAACCGTCTGCTGGACGTCCCGATCCGCCGGGGCGGCGCTTTGCTGCCCGACGTCCAGGAGCATCTGGCCGGCTGTGCCCACTGCCGGCACGCGGCCGAGCAACTCGGTCATTCCGAAGCAGCCTTGGGCGTGCTGCTCGCCGAGGCCGTGCTCGGCTGGGGCGCCCGCCGCTACCTCGACTCGCGCCCCGGCCGCCGTCCGGACCCCGCCCGCACCCGCGGCGGCTCCCGGCGCTCCGGCGGGCGCCGGCGCGGCGGCGGATCCGGACTGCTGGCCCGTGTGACCGCGCCCGGCGGACGGCGCCGCGCCGAGGAGGGCGGCCCGGGGCCCGCGGACCGGTTCCTCGCCGCCGGCTCAGCGCGCCGCGCACCCGGCACCGCCTGGTCGTCCCGGACGCTGCTGACCGGTGTCGGCGTGGCCTCGGCCGGACTGCTCGCCACCGTCCTCGTGGTCAGCGTGTGGCCGGACGGCGACGACGGCACCGACCCGGCCGCCACCACTGCCGTCCCGGGCGCCTCGTCGTCGCCGGGAGCCTCCACGGCGCCGGGCACCGCGGGCCTGCCCGCCGCCGGCAGGCCGGGCCCGCTGCGCAACGCCGCCGGTCTGTGCCTGGACGTCAGGGGCACGCCCGGGGCCGGGGCGAGCGCCGTCCTCGCCGAATGCACCACCGCGGCCACGCAGCAGTGGACGTACGACACCGACGGGCTGCTGCGCAGCGCGGCCGGTACCGGCCTGTGCCTGGACTCGCACGCCGACGCCGGCGTGGTGCTCCTCGGCACGTGCGCCGACGCCGGGTCCGGGCGGCGCGACGACGTGCGCTACGACCTCACCGGGCAGGGCGAGTTGCTGCCCCGCTGGGACCGGACCCTCGCCCTCGCCGCCGACGGTGACCGGCCCGGCGCCGACCTCGTCGTCAAGGTCCGGGACGGCTCGGCCGGCCAGCGCTGGACGGCCCGCACGCCGACGGCGGATGGCGGAGGCACCCGCTCCCGGTGATCACTTCATGAACACAGGGAGTCATGAAGGGGCTCGGCGTGGTCAGAGCCGGAATGTTTCAGGACGATTAACGAAGCGCTGATTTTCGGCCATGCGACCGCTTGCTGCCCCTGGAAACGGCTCTGTTCCGGGGTCACGGCGTTCGAATTCCGTGACTTCACGCCACTGATTCAACACGAAAGGTTACCGAAACCCATGGGTTCGATGTGAGTTTCGCCCGTGGACTCGGCAGAGTGGCGCTCGCCGCTCCGGCACCCGACCGGACCGGAGCCGGCACCTCGTCTGTTCGAGCGGAAGGATGCACACAATGCGGAACACCGCGCGCTGGGCAGCGGCCTTCGGCCTCACGGCCACCGCCGTTTGCGGACCCCTGATCGGGGCCGCCGTCGCTGCACCGGGCGCCGCCCCGTCGTCGCTCTACGCCCCCTCGGCCGTGGTGCTCACCACCGGCCACGGCAGCGACGCGGCCACGGCCACTCCGGAGCGCGCCGTCACCCTGAACTGCGCTCCCACGGCCTCCGGCACCCACCCGGCAGCGCCCCAGGCATGCGCCGAACTGCGCGGCATCGGCGGCGAACTCGACGCCCTGAAGCCCGCCGACGACGTGATGTGCACCAAGGTCTACGACCCCGTCGTCGTCACGGTCCAGGGTGTCTGGCAGGGCAAGCGCGTCAACTACGAGCGCACCTTCGGCAACGCGTGCATGAGGGATGCCGTCGGCGGCAGCCTGTTCGCGTTCTAGAGACCGGGATCGCACGGGTCCTCGTGGACGCCGGATCAGGCCCGCAACTGGGGAGTGCGGCCCCTGCAGCGGGGAACCTGCGATCTCGCACCGGGGCAGGCGGGCGGAGTGGGGCCGCCCGCCGGCTCCGGGCACACAGCCGCTCCCCGGGCAGGTCCGTGGGGGACCTCCCGGGGAGCGGCGAAAAACCAGCGGTTTCAACCGGGAGTTCGGCCCTCGCGCCGGTGACTCGTGTCGCACCGGGGCCCCCGGCGACCGCGCCGACAGCCACGCAGAGCGACACGGAACCGGTCCGACGGCTGTGCTCCCGACCCCCGGTTCGATCTCCATGGGCCCTTCCGGCAGGAGGGGCCCGTCCTGTTGCCCGGACGTCAGTCGCCGTCCGCCTGCTGCTGTGCTTCGGTGTTCGGAGTGATGGCGTCTCCGGCCTCGCCCGACGCGGTCCTGTCCTCGTCGCGCCTCTCGGCCTCCTCGATCTCCCGGAGCACTTCCTCCAGGGCCGTCTCCGGCCGGTCCTCGCGGTCGTTCCCACCCGGCATGGCGCCTCCTTCCGTCGCCCTGCGAGTTACCCGCCGGTGACATCCCAAGCGTCCCGCCGGACAGGGCGAGGGGCCGCCGTCTCCCTGCCGACGGCGGCCCCTCGGGTCCGTGGGTGCGGTGGTCGTCACATGTGGACGACTGGTGCGGCGCCCGCGTCCTGCCGCGGTACCCCGCGCCGGTAGCAGAGGAAGGCGATGACCGCGCCGGCGCCGAAGAGGACCGCCGACCACCAGAAGGCGGTGGTGTAGCTCTCGATGGTGGCCTGGGCCCGCACCAGCTTGCTGGTGGCGTCCCGGCCGGACAGGTAGTCCGTGGCGGCGCTCGATGCGAGGGTGTTCAGCAGGGCCGTGCCGATCGATCCGCCCACCTGCTGCATGGCGTTGACGGTCGCGGAGGCCACGCCCGCGTCCTCGGCCGCGACCCCGCCGGTGGCCAGCTGCATGGCCGGCGGCATGACCAGGCCGAGGCCCACACCGATCACGATCAGCTGCGGCAGCACCGCGCTTGCGTAGGAGGAGCCGACGCCGATGCCGGTCAGCCAGGCCATGCCGGCCGTGGCGACGGCGAAGCCCAGCGGGATGACGGTCTTCGGGCCGAGCCGGGGCAGCAGCAGCGTGGTGCCGGCCTGCGCGGTCACCATCAGCGCGCCGACCATCGGCAGGAACGCCACACCGGTCTTCGTGGGGCTGAAGCCGAGGTTGAGCTGGAGGTAGTAGGTCAGGAAGAGGAACACGCCGAACATGCCCGCGCCGGTGATGAGCACCGCGAGGAAGGAGGCGGCGCGGTCGCGGTCGAGCAGGATGCGCAGCGGCAGCAGGGGGTGCGCCGCCCGGGTCTGCCACCAGGTGAAGGCCGTCAGCAGGAGACCGCCCGCGATCAGGAAGCCCCAGGTCAGCGGCGAGTCCCAGTCGTGGGTCTCGGCGTTGGAGAAGCCGTAGACCAGGGCGAACAGGCCGCCGGCGACCAGGACCGTGCCGGGCACGTCGAGCTTGGCGTTCGTAGCGTCGCGGTGGTTGCCCAGCAGCGTCCAGCCGCCGGCGAAGGCGACGACCGCGATGGCCACGTTCACGTACAGCGTCCAGCGCCAGTCCAGCGCGTCGGTCAGCACACCGCCGAGCAGCAGGCCGACCGCGCCGCCGGCACCGGCGATCGCGCCGTACACGCTGAACGCGCGCGCCCGCTCCCGGGCGTCGGTGAACGTGGTGTTGAGCAGCGACAGTGCGGCGGGGGCGAGGAGCGCGCCGAAGACGCCCTGCAGGGCGCGGGCCGCGACCAGCATGGTGAAGCCGTTCGCGGCGCCGCCGAGCGCGGAGGCCGCGGCGAAGCCGACGACGCCGACGAGGAAGGCGGGCTTGCGGCCGAA
This sequence comes from Streptomyces sp. NPDC046727, assembly GCF_040645635.1. Classification (NCBI taxonomy): domain Bacteria; kingdom Bacillati; phylum Actinomycetota; class Actinomycetes; order Kitasatosporales; family Streptomycetaceae; genus Streptomyces; species Streptomyces sp. NPDC046727. The sequence goes on along the minus strand of NZ_JBEYYR010000020.1, from coordinate 91,053 downwards.
CAGGTCGGCGATCCGGCCGCCGAGCAGCAGCAGGGAGGCGAAGGCCAGCGCGTAGGCGGTGACGATCCACTGCCGGTTGCCGTCGGAGAAGCCGAGGTCGGTCTGGGCGGACGGCAGGGCGATGTTCACGATGGTCGCGTCGAGGACCACCATCAGCTGGGCGATCGCGACGACCGCGAGGATCCACCACCGCTTGGGCGAGGCCGCGCCGCCGTGCTCTATCCCCACCGCTCCCGCGCGGGAGCCTTCGGCCAGGGTCTTCTCGGGCATGGAGCCGCTCCAGGGAGGTCGTTCGGGTGCGGAAGGCAAACAGCTCGTAAACGAAACTGTTTCGTACACATCGAGCCTACGGGAGAGCGAGCGAAACGGCAACGTTTCTTTATTCCGGAGGTGACGACGAACGGCGACGGCTACCTCTCCGCCGGAGTGCCCTCGGGCACCCCGGTGCCGGGCCTGGACCGACCGGCCCGGCCCGCCGGTCGCAGTCACCCGAGGTGACGCGAGGTGCGCGGTGTTTCAGTGTGTGGCGCCCTGGATACACCGCGAGGGTTCGGCCCCGGAGTTCGCGAGCCCGTGCACGCCGTCGCAGTGAGGTCGTCACCATGTCCCATGCCCCGTCCCCCGCAGGACCGTCGAACGGCACCCGGCCGGTGCCGGCCTCGGCCGGGGAGACGGACGCCGCCTCGCGCTCCGGCCGGGGAACGGCCGCGCGGGGCGGTGCCGCCCTGGTGACGGGCGCCTCCTCGGGCATCGGTGCCGCCGTGGCCCGCCGGCTGGCCGCCGAAGGGGGCTGGCGGCTGGCGCTGAACGGGCGCGATGTCACCCGACTGGAGCAAGTGGCCGCCCAGGCCGGTGCGCTCGCCCTGCCCGGGGACCTGACCCGGCCCGGCGCCGGCCACCGGCTCACCGGCCTCGCCCTGGACCACCTCGGAGGGCTGGACCTGCTGGTGGCGGGCGCCGGCGTGGGCTGGGCAGGAGACTTCACCGGCATGCCCGCCGCCCGCATCGACGAGGTCGTCGGCGTCGACCTGCTCGCCACCCTGCACCTGGTGCGCACGCTGCTGCCCCACATGGTCGCGGCCGGATCCGGACGCATCGTGCTCATCGGGTCCGTCGCCGGCAGCGTGGGCGTGCGCGGGGAAGCCGTCTACTCCGCGGCGAAGGCCGCCGTGGCCACGTTCGCCGACGCCCTCCGCTACGAGTTGCGCGACACCGGAGTGGGCGTCAGCCTGGTGGTTCCCGGCGTGGTCGACACGCCCTTCGTCGACCGGCGGGGCACCCCCTACACACGGACCTGGCCGCGCCCGATGCCCCCCGAGCGCGTCGCGGACGCCGTCTGCGCCGCCGTACTGCACGGCAGGGACGAGGTGTACGTCCCCGGGTGGCTACGCCTGCCCGCCCGGCTGCGCGGTGCCGCGCCCGGGCTCTACCGGCGGCTCGCCGCCCGCTTCGGATGAGCGGGCCATGACCGCCCTCACGGTGCTGCTCGCCCTGCTCGCGGCCCTGTCCAACGCGGCCGCCTCGGTGCTGCAGCGCCGGGCCGCCGTGCAGGAGCCGGACCAGGGGGGCGGGGCGGGGTCCGCCGTGCGCCGGCTCGCCCGGCTGTTGCGGCGCCCCTACTGGCTGGCGGGCGCCGGGCTGCTGGCACTGTCCAGCCTGCTGCAGGCCGGGGCGCTGGCCGTGGGCAGCCTGTCCCTGGTCCAGCCCCTGCTCGCCGCCGAGCTGCTGTTCACCCTGGCCGTGGGCAGCGTCGTGTTCCGGCGCCACCCCGACGCCCGGACCTGGCTGGCGTTCGTCGCCCTGGCCGGCGGGCTGGCCCTGTTCCTGCTGGCCGCCGCGCCGTCCCCCGGCCGGTCCACCGCGCGGCCGGGGGACTGGCTGCTGGGCGGCGGCGGGGCGCTCGGCGCCGTCGTCCTGCTCGTGCTGGCCGCGCGCCCGTCGGGGGGCGCGTGCCGGGCCGCGCTGCTCGGACTCGCCTCCGCGGTGTCCTTCGCCACGACGGCGGCGCTGCTCAAGGAGGCCGTGGGGCGGCTCGCGCACGGGCCCGGGGCGATGTTCGCGCACTGGTCGCTGTACGCCACCCTGGGCGCGGGGCTCGTCGCCTTCCTGCTGCTGCAGAGCGCGCTGGCCGCCGGCTCGCTGACGGCCTCCCAGCCCGCCCTCACCCTCGGCGACGCCCTCACCAGCGTCGTACTCGGCTGGGTGCTGTTCGCCGAGAGCATCCACCTGGGCCTGAGTCTGCTGCCGGAGGCGATCGGCGTCGCCCTGATCGGCACAGGCAGCATCGGCCTGGCCCACGCTCCGTCCGTCGGCGGGGAGTGGGACGCCGGGGAGCCGACGGTGTGCTCCCCCTCCGCCGCCGTCCCGCGCACACCGAGGAGGTAGGTCACCGATGCCCCCCGTGTCCCGCCGCCCCTGGCGCACCGCCGCCGTCCTGGTGCCGGCCGGTGTCGCCGCGGCCCACATCGGCCCGGCGGCCACCTGGCTCCCGGGCGTACGGCGGGCGCTCTTCCCCGGGCTCGCCGGGATCGGCCGCCGCCGGCACATCGCGCTCACCTTCGACGACGGTCCGGACCCCGTGTCGACCCCGCGCTTCCTCGACGCGCTGGACGGGCTCGGGGTGCGGGCCACCTTCTTCGTGGTCGGCGAACACGTGGTCCGCCATCCCGCCGTGGCCCGCGAGACCGTACGGCGCGGGCACGAGCTGGGGGTGCACGGCTGGCACCACGACCGGCCCTGGCGGCTCGCCCTCGCCCGCGACGCCGAGGAGGTCGCCCGGACCGTCCGCGCGGTGCACGACCTCACCGGCGAGCGCCCCCAGTGGTACCGCCCGCCGTACGGCATCCTCACCGCGAGCCGCCGCCGGGCCGCCCGGCGGGCCGCGCTGCGGACGGTCCTGTGGTCCGCGTGGGGCAGGGACTGGACACCTGACGCCACACCCGCGTCCGTACGCGTCCGCGTCGCCGCAGGCCTGCGGGCCGGCGGCACCGTGCTGCTGCACGACTCCGACCGCTACTCCGCCCCCGGCTGCTGGCACGCGACCCTGGACGCCCTGCCGGCCATCGTCCGGGACTGCCACGAGGCGGGCCTCACGCTCGGGCCACTGCGCGAGCACGGCCCGATCCGGGGCTGTGGGTGATCGACGGACGACGAAGGGGAGCGGGTGCCGCTTCCGTGTCACCCGCTGCGGTTCACAGCTTCGTCAGGTGCTCCGGCGCATTGCGTCGGCACCGTGCTGGACGGCTTCGACGGTTCCTCCGCTCCCGGCTGCCGGCACGCGACCCCGGACGTTCTGCCGGCCATCGTCCGGGATGGGTTGAGGAAGGGGCGCCGCAGTGGTGAGAGGGCGGAGTTGCCGCCGTGTCACCCGGTGCGGCTCACAGCTCCGGCTCACAGCTCCGTCACGTACTCCAGTGCATCGCGTCGGAACAGTGCCTGGCCGCGGCTCACCCGCTCCTCGCGTTCCCGGCTGCCCGGCGCGAGTCCGTTCAGGGCCGCCAGCAGCGCGGGGCCGTTGGGGGCGAGGTCGGACAGGCCCAGGTCGGCCATCCGGCGTACGCCGTCCGCGCCGTGGCCGGGCAGCGGGCGGTGGCCGATCACGGGCAGGCCCGTGGCGAGGGCCTGGACGGCGGTCTGGCCGGCGGCGTTGTCCACCAGGGCGTAGCACGAGGCCAGCAGCCCGGGCATGTCGTCGACCCAGCCCAGGGCCACCGCCGCCGGCTCCCCGGACATGCGAGCGAGCAGCCGCTCGTCACGGCCGCACAGCACCACCGGCAGCCAGCCGGCCGCCGCCAGCAGCCGGGCGGTCGCGGCCGGGCGGGACGCCGCGCCCCACGCGCCCGCGGAGAGCAGGACCGGCGCCCGCCCGGCGAACCGCTCCCGCCACCGGTCCGCTCCCGGGGCCGCTGCCCGGAAGGCGGGCGCGACCACCGGCCCGGTCGTGATCACCGGCGCGGCGACGGCCCGCCGCACCTCCTCCGCCGCCGGGTCCGTGAGGCACAGGTACCGGTCGTTGCCCGGGTGCAGCCACTGCCGGTGCACCGCGAAGTCGAGCAGGAAGACCGTGCTCGGCACCCGCAGCCTGCCCCGGGCCCGCAGATGGCCGGTCAGCTGCGCCGCCAGGTGGAAGACCGGCACCACCGCGTCGGCGCCCAGCCGCTCCACCAGTTCCGTCAGCCGGTCCCCGGCGAGCCGGGCCAGCGGGACCCCGCTCGGGCGCGGGCCGGGACCCTGGCGCAGGAACGCGCCGTAGATTCCGGCGTACACCCAGGGCAGCCGCCGCACCGCCGTCCGGTAGCCGCGGCGCAGCCCCGCCCCCAGGCCGTACGGCAGCAGCCGCAGCACATCGACCACATGGGCCTCGTGCCCCCGCGCCGCGGCCCGCCGCGCGAGTTCGGCGGCCACGGTGTCATGGCCGGCTCCCATGCTCGCGCTCACGATCAGCGTTCGCCGCCGGCCGCCCGGCGCCTCGTGGTCGGTGGTCTCCACGGGTTCCGATTGTCCGCCGGCAGGGCACGCGGACGGCGGACCGCCGGCCGTGTCGCGCGACCGGACGGTCACCCGGGCGCACCAGCCCGCCGTGCCGGTGCCCGCCCTCCGGCTGCGAGTCGCCCGGCGCGTGCCACGCTGGAGGAACCGGCACAGGACAGCGGGTGGGCGGCGAGCACGGGAGGAGCCGTGAAGCGGTTGCGGCGCGGCCTGCACCGCGCTTGGGAGTGGCTGCGGGTTCAGGCCCTGTTCGAGCACGGGCGGGAGCTGGAGCTGATGCACCGGGCCATGGGATTCGCCACCCTGGCCCTGGTGACGCTGGCGCCCCTGCTGATCGTCGTCGCCGCGGCCGACCCCCTGGCGCGGGGCGGCTTCGCCTCCTGGCTCACCGACGGCATGGGGCTGTCCGGCCGGTCCGCGCACGTCCTCACCGACGTCATCAGCCCGCCGCGCAAGGTCATCGGCGCTACCAGCGTCTGGGGCGGCGTGCTGCTCGCCGTGTTCGGCGTGGCCTTCGGCGGCAGCGTGCAGAACGCCTACGAGCGGATCTGGGGCCTGGCGGCCGGACCCTGGCACCGGGTGTGGCGGCAGGCGACCTGGCTGGTGGTGCTGACGGGCTACCTCTACCAGGAGGTGGCGACGAAGGAGGCGCTGCACGGCGGCCAGCGGATCGCGCTGTCCACGGCCAGCGCGGTGCTCTTCTTCTGGTGGGGGCAGCGCTTCCTGCTCGGCGGGCAGGTGCACTGGCGGTCCCTGCTGCCCGGCGCGCTGGCCACCGTCATCGGCCTGGCCGGCCTGCGGGCTTTCTCCTACCTCGTCTTCACCCCGCTGATCGTCACCAACGCCCTCAGCTACGGCGCCGTCGGCACCGTCCTCGTCGTCGAGTCCTGGCTCATCGGCGTCGGGTTCGTCATCTACGGCGGCGCCCTGTTCGGCCGCTGGTTCACCGAGCACCACTGGATGCCGTCCCACCACCGCGACGAGCCGGACGGGCCGGGGGACGAGGAGGAGCCCGCCTAGGCGAGCTGCCGGCGCACCAGCTCGTGCAGCCGGCCCCCGGTGTCCGCGAGGAGTTCGGCCGGTGAGCCCTGCTGGACGACCTTCCCGTCCTCCATCACGATCACCCGGTCGGCGTCCATGACGGTCGACAGCCGGTGCGCGATGACGATCCGGGTGGCGTTCAGCTTGCGGGTGCTGTCCATGACGATGCGCTGGGTGTCGTTGTCCAGGGCACTGGTCGCCTCGTCGAAGAACAGGATCCGCGGTCGCCGGATCAGGGCCTGGGCGATCATCAGGCGCTGCCGCTGGCCGCCGGAGATCGCGCCGCCCGCCGCGACGATCGTGTGCAGCCCCATCGGCATCCGCTTGATGTCCTCCGCGAGCCCCGCCAGCTCGGCCGCCGCCATCGCCTCCTCCGGCGTGTACGGCTCGGTACCGCAGATGACGTCCAGGATCGAGCCGGTGAACGGCTGCGCGTGCTGGAGCACCACCCCGCACTGGCGGCGCACCGCGGACTGGTCGAGCGCCCCGAGGTCCTGGCCGTCGTACAGGACGCTGCCGGAGACCGGCCGGTCGAAGCCGATGAGCAGGCGCAGCAGCGTGGACTTGCCGCAGCCGCTCGGGCCGACGACCGCCACGAACTCGCCCGGCCGTGCCGTGAAGGACACGTCGTCCAGGACGAGCGGGCCGTCGTCGGCGTACCGGAAGGAGAGCCGGCGGGCCTCCACGGCGCCCGACAGCGGACCGGGGCGGGTGCTCCCCGTCCGCACCTCCGGTGTGGCCTCCAGCACCGGCTTGATCTCCTCGAACAGCGGCAGCGCCGCCACCGCCGACACGAACGCGCCGGTCAGCTGGGTGACCGAGGTCAGCACCATGGTCACCGACGTGTTGAAGGTGAGGAAGTCCGCCGCCGACATCGCGCCCTTGGCCGGACCCGCCAGCAGCATGAACATCAGCAGGGTGCACACCGGCAGATAGACCGCGCCGAGGACCGTGGTGAGGTTCTTGATCCGGCCGACCCGCTGCTGGAGTTCCCGGCTGCGGGCGAACTCCCGCGCCCAGGCCGCGTACGCGTAGTTCTCCGCCGAGGCCACCCGCAGCTTGGGCAGCCCGCGCAGGGTCTGGAACGCCTGGTTGTTCAGCTTGTTGCCGAGCACCACGAGGCGCCGCTGCCAGCGCACCTGCCACAGCCCGAGCCCCGTGAACACGGCCCCGATGACGACGAGCATCCCGATCGCCGCGAGCGCCATCGGCACGCTGTACCACAGCAGCAGCCCCAGGTTCATCGCGCCGACGGTCACCGACTGGGCGACCACCGGGCCGACGCCCGCCAGCAGCCGGCGGATCGAGCTGATGCCCATGGCCGCACTGGCCAGTTCACCGGTCGAGCGCTGGGTGAAGAAACGGGTGGGCAGCCGCAGCAGCCGATCCCAGACGGCCGGCTGGAGCGCCGCCTCGATACGGCCCTCGAGGCGCAGGATAGACAGGTTCTCCAGCAGCGTGAACGCCGCCGCGACCACGCCGCTCACCATCACCGCCAGGCACACCTGGACGATCAGGCCCTCCTGCGCCCGCGGCACGTACTCGCCGAGCACCTTGCCGGTGGCGACCGGCACCAGCGCGCCGATCGCCACCGTCACCAGGCCGGCGAGCAGCAGGTTCAGCAGGTCGGCGCGGGTGCCGCGGAGGCTGAACCGCAGCAGCCCGAGCGGCCCGAGCCGCTTGTCGGGCAGCGGCCGGTAGAACATCACCGCGCGGGACTCGAACTCCTCCGCGTTCGCCTTCTCGACCGGCGTCTCGCGGCCGGTCGCCGGCTGTACGGCCACATAGCCGCCGCGCCGCCACAGCAGCGCGACCGGTGCTCCGGACAGCGCGCGGTGCCCGACCAGAGGGCCCACGTTCTCCCGCCACCAGTGCCCGTCCAGGCGGACGGCCCGGGTGCGCACCCGGGAGGCCAGCGCCACCCGCTCCACCGGGTCCAGCCGGTCGCTCTCGGTGCCGCTCTGCGCGGGCTCGGCCAGCGTGATCCCGGCCGCCTCGGCGACGAGTCGGCAGGCCGCGTAGCCGGCGTCGGCGTCGGCGGCCGTCGTACGGCGGGCCGAGCGCTTGCCGATGGCGGCGAGCAGGGTCTGGTCGGCCTGGGCGCGGACCGCCTCACCGGCCTTGATCCCGGCGGCCGTCCGTGTCTCGTGGGTGCGCTCCAGCTGCTCGATCCAGCGGTCCAGCGCGGTCAGCAGCCGGTACTGCTGGTCGACCAGGCTCTGCCACAGCGCCGGGTCCATCAGCAGATCGGCGGCGGCCTCCGCGCCGTACAGCGAGCCGTACTGCACACTGCCGGGCGGCACCTGCATCCAGAACACGTCGTCGTCGGCCGGGGCCGCGGCCCGCTCCTCGGCCATCGGCGCCTGGAACAGCACCGACAGGCCGCGGCCGACGCCGAGGGCGAGCGCGTACTCCAGCGGGCTCGACGTCGGCGGCACGTACTGCGGGTTGCCGTACTCGTCGTACGACCACGTCTGGGTGTGCGCCGGCTGGTACAGCTCGCGCAGGCTGACGCGGTGCACCACACAGTCCCGGACCGGGCGCGCCACCAGGGTGTGCTGGGGCCCGGCGACCGGGCCGAGCAGCAGCGTGCCCGCCTCCAGCCGGCCGAGGTGGTGCCAGTGGCCCTGCTGGGCTGCGTCCACCGCGAACAGGTCCAGGGCGCCGGCCGCGACCAGCCACAGCACCTGCGGACCCTCCAGGTCCAGCCGGCCCAGGCCGGCGCAGTCCAGCCGTGTGCCCAGCGAGCCGAGCGCGCCGAGGACGAGGTCCCCTTCGTGTACGGAGGTCATCTCATCGCTCCCTGACCAGCGCCGCGTACGCGCCACTGCGCGCCACCAGCTCCTCGTGCCGCCCGCGCTCCACGACCGTGCCGTGCTGGAGGACGACGATCTCGTCGCTGTCGCGGACCGTGCTCAGCCGGTGCGCGATCACCACACAGGCGCAGCCGCGCCGCCGCAGGTTGTCCATCACGACCTGCTCGGTCTCCGCGTCCAGCGCGCTGGTCACCTCGTCCAGGACGAGGATGCTGGGCCGGCGCACCAGCGCCCGCGCGATCTCCAGGCGCTGGCGCTGCCCGCCGGAGAAGTTCCGGCCGTCCTGCTCGACCTTGCTGTGGATGCCGCCGGGCCGGCGCATCACCACGTCGTACAGCGCCGCGTCGCGCAGCGCCTCCACCACGGCCTCGTCGGGGATCGACGGGTCCCACAGGGCGACGTTGTCGCGGATGGAGCCCTCGAAGAGGAAGACGTCCTGGTCGACGAAGGAGACGGAGGCGGCGAGCGCGCCGCGCGGGATGTCCTCCAGCCGGCGGCCGTCGATGCGGATCACCCCGTCCCACGGCGTGTAGAGGCCGGAGATGAGCCGGGAGACCGTGGACTTGCCGCTGCCCGAGCCGCCGACCAGGGCCACCTGCCGCCCCGGGCCGACGGTCAGGTCGAAGCCGGTCAGCAGCGGCTGGTCCAGCGGGCTGTAGCCGAAGGTGATGTTCTCCAGCTCGACGTGCCCGTGCAGCCGCCGGGTCGAGTCGCCGCCGCCGGGGCGGGCGTAGAGCGGGTCGGCCTGGAAGTTCTCCACGTCCTTCAGCCGGGCCACGTCGGCCGCGAAGTCCTGGATGCGGCCGGCCACGCCGTTGAGCCGGGTCAGCGGCGCGGTGAAGCGGGTGACCAGCGCCTGGAACGCCACCAGCAGACCGACCGAGATGTGCCCCTCGACCGCGCGCAGCCCGCCGATCCACAGGATGAGCGCGCTGTTGAAGGTGGCGAGCGTCGGCGCGACCACGCCGAGCCAGGCGCTCGGCACGCCGAGCCGCTGCTGCTCCTCCAGCGTGGTGGCGTGCTGCCCGGCCCACTTGCGGAAGTAGCCGTCCTCGCCGCCGGTCGCCTTCATGGTCTCGATCAGCTGCAGGCCGGTGTACGAGGTGTTGGTGAGCCGCGCGGTGTCCGCGCGCAGCTTCGCCGTCCGGGTCGCGCGCAGCCGTACGACGAGCCGCATGGCCACCACGTTCAGCAGGGCCACCGCGATGCCGAGGAAGGTCAGCTGCGGGTCGTAGGTGTAGAGGAGCACGGCGTACAGGACGACCACGATCGCGTCCACGCCGGCCGCCGCCAGGTCGCGGGCCAGGGTCTCGGCGACCTGGTCGTTGGACTGGAGGCGCTGCACCAGGTCGGCGGGGGAGCGCTGGGCGAAGAACGTCACCGGCAGCCGCAGCAGATGGCGCAGGAAGCGGGCGCTGGACAGGGTGGAGGAGATGATCCGGCCGTGCAGCAGGTTGGCCTGCTGGAGCCAGGTCAGCACCAGCGTGAGCAGCACACACACCGCCATCGACGTGAACAGCACGCTCAGCAGCGAGGTCTGCCCGCCGATGAGGAACATGTCGATGTAGGTGCGGCTGAGCGCGGGCACGGCCGCGCCGACCGCGACCAGCAGCAGGCTGGCGAGCACCGCCGCCGGGAGGGTGCCGGCGGTGCCGCGCAGCCGGGCCGGCATCGCGCCGAGCACACCGGGGCGACGCCCGCCCTTGGTGAAGCCCTCGCCGGGCTCCAGCACCAGCACGACACCGGTGAAGCTGCTGTCGAACTCCTCCATGGGCACGAAACGGCGGCCCTTGGCGGGGTCGTTGACGTACACCCCGCGCCGGCCGAAGCGGCGGCCCATGCCGTCGTAGACGACGTAGTGGTTGAACTCCCAGAAGAGGATGGCCGGTGCGCGCACCTCGGCGAGGGCGGCCAGATCCATCTGCATGCCCTTGGCGGTGAGGCCGTAACCACGGGCCGCCTTCAGCAGGTTGGAGGCGCGGGAGCCGTCGCGGGAGACACCGCAGGCGATGCGCAGCTCCTCCAGCGGGACGTGCCGGCCGTAGTGGCCGAGGACCATCGCGAGGGAGGCGGCGCCGCACTCCACGGCCTCCATCTGCAGCACGGTGGGCGTGCGGACCGTGCCGGTACGGGACTTGGGGGCCGGCCGCCTGGCGGGGGCCGCTCGTCTGCGGCCACGGGTCTCCTGGGCGGTGGTCACGGGAGCAGCCAATCGACGGGGTGCTGGTCGGCGAGCCGGACGGAACCGGTGGCGAGGGTCATGGAGTCGAGCCGGAACGGCGGCCCGCCGGCGGTGGACCACCGGTATCCGCTCTTCGTGGACGAGGCCTTGTCGAGTTCCACCAGCACGGCCACCGGGCGGCCCTTGCGGGTGAACTTCTCGCCGAGCTGGCTGTCGCCGAGGAACGCGGAGATCGACTGGGCGGACTGCGCGGTGCGGTCCACCGACTTCACCGTCCCGCGGAGCACTCCGTACCGCTGTGCCGGTACGGAGGACACGGTCAGGTCGACGGAGGCGTGCGCCGGGATGGCGGCCGCGTTCTCCGCGGGCACGTACACCGTCGCGTACAGCGGGTCGGAGGCGTGGGCGACCTTCTCGATCGACGCGACACCGGTGCCGGTCCGGATGATCTGCCCGATGCCGGCGGCCAGCGTGGTCACCCGGCCCGCGGCGACGGTACGGACCACGGAATCACCCGTGTCCGTACGGACCTTGAGGACGGGAGCGGCGGCGGGCAGCCGCTCGCCCTGCCGGGCCAGGACGGCCGTCACCTGCCCGGACACGGGGCTCTGCAGCAGGTAGCTGCCCTGGGCGTGGGTGAGGACGGCCGGCGCGCCGACCGTGGAGGCGACCGAGCCGGTCACCGCCCATACCGAGGCGGCGGCCATGACGACGACGGTGACGCCGAGCGCGAGCCAGCCCTGCGGGCGGGCGAGCCGCACCGGAAGGTCCAGCTCCTCCGGTGACTGGAGCTTGGCGAGGGCCTGTTGGCGGAACTGCACGGGACTTCCCTCACCTGTGGGAGAGACGCATGTGTGTCGAGACGCGGGTGCTTTCGGGCACCCGAGAGTCCCGGAGCCGAGGGACGGCTCCGGGACTTCGGTGGCACCGAGGTGCGATCAGAGACCGGCGACCAGGCCGTTGATCGGGGCGGTGTTCAGGCCGGTGACACCCTCGACCGTGCCGACGACCGTGTTGACCAGGCCGTTGACGCCCGGGGCGATCTCGTTCACGGTGCCCAGGGTGCTGTTGAGGGTGTTGGAGGACAGACCGCCGGAGACGTTGTCCAGCTCGGCGTCCGAGATCTCGACGGTCTCAACCTGGGGGGTGGAGTTCATGATGGAACTTCCCTTCGTATGGATATTTCACAAGGGGGAGAGCGGCCCCCTCTGGGGACAGACGGACGGCCGCGACCACGGGCGCCGGGCCCCCGTCTCCGGAGGCCCGCCGGACCCCCGCGGTGCGATGGATCAAAGCACGCACGCGGGGCGCGCTTCCAATCAACCAGGGGCTCTCACCTGGGAACTTGGCCTGTGAAGGGGTTCGTCCGTGCAGGTGTGCGCACGTCATGTCGGCGACTCCTTCACATGCCGCACGGCATCGTCGCCTCGGGTGCCTTGCCCGTGGGATCGCGAATCCGGCACTCCTCGCCAAAGGCGTCCCAGGGGGCGCGCGGATGTGCAGAACCGCGGGTGCCGGTGACGTGCCTGGGTAGTGGATGTGCAGATTCCCTGAAGAGGGGATTCCGCTTCCTGTTCGGAGCTGACCGTTACTGATCGGTAGCTGTGTGTGTCAGCCCAGGATCGCGTAGACCGTGCTCGCCCGGGCGGCGAGCGCACCCGAGGCGGCATCGCTCAACGTGACATCGGCGAACGCCATCCGTCGGCCCAGCTTCGTCAGGACCGCTTCGATCAGGACATCCGCCCCGGTCACCGCCCGCTGGAACGACGTCGACTGCTGCACCGTCGTCATCGGCACGAACCCGCCCCGGGCCGCCGACACCGCGATCACCGTCGCCGTGTCGGCCGCCGCCATCAGCGCCTGGCCCGACAGCCCGCCGCCCTCCCGGGCCAGCCGGTCCGACCAGGGCAGACGCAGCACGGCCCGGTCCTCGCCCACCGCCTCCACGGTCAGCCCGAGATCGAGCACCCAGGGGGCGAAGTTGGCGGAGAGGATCTTGTCGGCTTCGGCGGTGGTCATCGTCATATGGGGGATTGTTCCCGGCCGCCCGCCACGACACGCGGAGCATGGCCGATTCGCCACGCCGGTACCGCCGTTGGGAAACGGAATTGAACACACCACGCGGCCGGTGCGTACGTACGGCCATCCAGGCGCCCCGATACCCACCCCGATGCGAACTGCCCGCGAGCGGCAGACCCCCGTCCTCAGGAGGTCGAGAAGGTTGAGTCACAAGCGAATGCCCAAGCGCAAGGCCGCGATAGCGGTGGGCGGTGTCGCGGCGCTCGGGGCGGCGGCCCTGCTGCTGCCCAACGCCAACGCCTCCCAGGACCGCAACGACGCGGCCGCGGGCGGCACGGCGGACGCCAAGACCCTGAAGGCCGGTGACGCCTCGGACCTGGCCGCCCAGCTGCAGAAGATCCTCGGTGACGCCTTCGCCGGGTCCTACTACGACAGCGGCAAGCAGCAGCTCGTCGTCAACGTGGTCAGCGGCGACAACAACGTCATCGTCCAGGCGAAGAAGGCGGGCGCGGTCGTCCGCCAGGTCGAGAACAGCACCGCCGAACTGGCGTCCGCCGCGCGGACACTGAAGACCAAGGCGACCATCCCCGGCACCTCCTGGGCCGTCGACCCGCGCACCAACAAGGTCCTCGTCACCGCCGACTCCACCGTCACCGGCGCCAAGTGGAACCGGCTCCAGTCCACCGTGCAGAGCCTCGGCTCCGGCGTGGCCACCCTGAAGAAGTCCTCCGGCACCTTCAAGACCTTCGTCTCCGGCGGCGACGCCATCTTCTCCCAGGTGCAGGGCGGCAACGTCCGCTGCTCCCTCGGCTTCAACGTCACCGCCTCCGACGGCAGCCCCGCCTTCCTGACGGCCGGTCACTGCGGGGTCGCCGCCAAGGAGTGGTCCGACTCCGAGACCGGCCAGCCCATCGCCACCGTCGACCAGGCCACCTTCCCGGGCGAGGGCGACTTCTCCCTCGTCAAGTACAACGACCCGAACACCCAGGCGCCCAGCGACGTCAACACCGGCAACGGCCAGACCGTGCAGATCAACCAGGCCGCGGACGCCACCGTCGGCGAGACCGTGTTCCGCATGGGTTCCACCACCGGGCTGCACGACGGCCAGGTCACCGGACTCGACGCCACCGTCAACTTCCAGAGCGAGACCGACCCGAACGGCGTCGACACCGTCACCGGCCTCATCCAGACCAACGTGTGCGCCGAGCCCGGTGACAGCGGCGGCTCCCTGTTCACCCAGGACGGCAGCGCCCTCGGCCTCACCTCCGGCGGCAGCGGCGACTGCACCAGCGGCGGCGAGACCTTCTTCCAGCCCGTCACCACCGCCCTGCAGGCCACCGGCGCGACCCTCGGCGGCGGCGACCAGGCCGGTGCCGGTGGCGAGGCCGGTGCCGGTGCCGGTGACCAGGCGGGCGCCGGTGATCAGGCCGGTGCCGGTGATCAGGCCGGTGCGGGCGACCAGGCCGGTGCGGGCGACGAGGCGGGTGCGGGTGACCAGGCCGGTGCCGGCGGCGACCAGATCGGTGGCGGTGCCGACCCGTCCGGCGCGGCCGGGGACCAGTCCGGCGCCGGCGCGGCGGATGACGGATCGTCCGCGGCGGATGACGGATCGTCGGCCCAGACCGGCGGCCACTGAGCAGACGCGCAAGGTCTCGTAGGGCACTCACTGAGTCGCCCCTCGCCGGAACCCGCCCAGCGGACCGGCCCCCGTGCTCCCCGACGGCCTTCCCCCTCGGTCCGGTCGGCGGGGAGTGGTCCGGCCCTCCGGCGGGAGGGCCGGACTTCGGCGCGAAGGTCAGCCGTCGTCGCACGCCCGCAGCAGCAGCACCGCCACGTCGTCCACCCGCTCCCCGGCCGCCGCACTGTGCCGGACCACCGCGTCCGCCAGGCTCTCCAGCGGCTGGTCGCCCACCTCCGCGAGCAGCTCACCGAGGTCGACCAGCGCGTCCTCGATGTCGACGCCGGGGGACTCCACCAGACCGTCGGTGTAGAGGACGAGCACCGAACCCGGGGCCAGGGACACCTCGGTCGTCGGATACACGGCCGAGGCGTCGATCCCGAGGAGCGGACCCCCGGCCAGGTCCAGCACCCGCACCCGCCCGTCCGGCCGGCGCAGCAGCGGCGGCGGATGACCCGCCCGCGCCATGACGGCCTGCCCGTTCACCGGGTCCAGCCGCAGATACAGACAGCTGGCGAACAGGTCGGCACCGAGATCGATCATCAGCCGGTTGGCGCTGCCCATCACCTCGTGCGGCGCCTGCCCCACCGTGGTGTACGCGCGGACCCCGGTACGGATCTGCCCCATCAGGCCCGCCGCGGTCACGTTGTGCCCCTGGACGTCCCCGATCACCGCCGCCGCCAGCGGCCGGGTCGGCACCAGGTCGTAGAAGTCGCCGCCGATCTCCATGCCGTGCGTGGCCGGCAGATAGCGGGCCGCAGCCTCGATGCCGGGCACCGGGGCCAGTGAGTGCGGCAGCAGCGCCTGCTGCAGGCCGTGCGCCAGGCGGTGCTTGGCGTCATAGAGCAGGGCCCGCTCCAGGGCCTGCGCGATCAGCCCGCCGAGCGAGGTCAGCACCGCCCGCTCGTCCGCCGGGAAAGGATGCGGCTCGGCGTAGGCCAGCACACAGGTGCCGACCGGCCGGCCGGACGCGATCAGCGGCAGGTACGCCCAGGCCGCGAAGCCGTCCGAGGCCTCGTGCCGGCGCGGGTACAGCCGCTCCAGCTCCCCCCGCGAGTCGAAGAACGCCGGCACCCCGCTGTTCAGGGCCTGCGTGCCCGGGGTGCGTTCGGACAGCGGCAGCCCGTCGAACCGCTCCACGACGTGCGGGTCCGGATAGCCGCGGTGCCCCAGCACATGCAGCCGCCCGCCCTGTGAGCCGAGGATCACCAGCGCCTGGCTGTCGACGGCCGGCGCCACCTCGTCCCAGACCAGCTGCACCACGTCCTGCACCCCCACCGCCTCCGTCAGCGCGCTCGCCAGGCTCAGCACCTGGGAGATCGTCACCAGGCGGGACGGGCTCCGACCCGCCTGCGGCGTCCCGCGCGCCATGTCGGCCACCGCCCGGGCCCGGGTGATGCGCACACTCAGCCCGGTCGTGCTCGGATACAACCGGAACGACAGCCACTCGCCGGGCGGGCGCAGCGCCACGAACGACACCACCTGCTGGCTGAGCAGCGCCCCCCGGTAGCGGTCCTCGTACATCGGGTCGTTCAGCCACGGCACCGACACCCAGGGCAGCGTGCCCAGCAGCTCCCCGGCCGGTATGCCGACCAACTCGGCGGCTGCCGCGTTCGCGAAGGCGATCCGCCCGTGCAGATCCATCGAGACCAGTCCGTACGGCAGCCGGGACACCATCCGCACCGCCTCCACCGAGCCCAGCGTCTCCGCCGCGCCCGACACCTGCGTCGCCAGCACGTCGGCCTCCCGGTCGAGTGACCGGCCCTCCTCCGCGGCCCGCTCCAGCCGCAGCGCCAGCCGCTCGCCGGCCGCCCACAGCTGGTCGCGCTCCCGGTCCGACAGTTCCGGCGCATGCGTACCGGGCCAGGTGACGAACACCGCGCCGAAGAGCCGCCGCTCGCTCGCCACGGGCACCGCGGCCAGCGCGAACGGGTACGGCAGCACCACCGCGATCCGCGGATAGCAGCGGGCCATCTGCTCCTCCCCGCCCACCCACACCAGCCGTCTCTCGCGCGCCGCGTCCGCGACCGGGATCGGCGCGCTCAGCCCGACCCGCTCCCAGGGCGCCGCGAACGCCCGGGGCATGCCCGCGTGCACCGCCATCTCCAGGACCGGCTCGTCGGGCCTGAGCAGGTACACCGCGCCGGAGTGCGCGTTCACCTCGTGCATCAGCGAGACCAGCGCAAGCGACAGCACCGGCTCGACGGCCGGTACCCCGCCGGCCGCCGGTGCCGCTCCCGGCCCGTCGGACACGCCGACCACCTCCTCGCACGGCCGCGCGTCGCGCCTCGGGCACAAGACTCCCTCGGGGCGGCGCCCCGCGCACGGCGAACGATCCCGGGGATCCCTTCGCACTTCCGCGTGGTGGTGTCCCGCTGGGGGACCGTCACGTGCCCGTCGGCGTGTCGCCGCGGCCGGGCCGGCGCGGTGGGCCGCGGCGGGTCGGTCATGTCCGGCCGGGCCGGTGCCATGGGTGCGGCGCCGGTGACGTCGCATGCCCGCCGCACCCGCCCTCCCTCGGTGCCGTATTGCCTGGTCAGGCAGGCCGTGGCCGGCTGCCGCCCGGTGCCCGGCGGTGAGGGGGAAGCACGGGTGGTGTACGGGTTCCTCGTGTGCGCCCCTGTCGCGCCTGGATGGCTGATTCTGTGCCTTCGGCCGGGAGCCGTGGCTCCTCGGCCCGTGGAGCGGGTGGAGTCCCGGGGCGCGGGTGCGCGTGTCGGCCGGGGCGTGCGGGTGGTGGGCCGGAGCCGTCCACGGCGTGTCCCGCCGCCGTTGCGGGCGGTGGGCCGGGAGCGTCCGCTGGCCGAATCATCACCCCAGATCAGGGGCAGGTCCGGCCACTGTGCCGGACAGTGCGGCGGAGCACCGGCCCGGGACGGCAGGGGGACGGAAGGCCCGCCGGTCAGCGGTCCGGCGGCACTCTCTTCCCGTGCACGCGGTTTGCGGACGAGGTGCCGGGGCACACGCGGGGGCGACGATCTAGCCGCAACCTGATGCGCGCGAGGGGGCTGGCGAAGTGGCCGATCGGTGACGTAAAAGCACCGGCAGAGTACTCTCCGTTCAACTTCAGGGGGTTGCTTGTGCGTGACTCACCGTGAAGACTGTGGCCGAGTTCCATCGAAACGAAGGTGGCGGGGGATGCGTGTCATGCCAAACATGGGGCGGCATGCGCTGCGACTGCGTATTCTCACACCGCGTTTCCGACAGCCGGGGCCGCGGGTCCCGCTGTCCGTCCACGAGCCGGAGGGGTCCCGTGCGCGCGCCGCGCGGGAGGTGTCGCCGAGGGGATGGGTTATGTCGGGTTGGCGTGCCGCACGACCGGGCTCGCTGCGGGGCCGTGGCCGGCCGCGCAGCCGCCGCGCCCTGCACCGCATGTGTTGACGGCACCTCTGCGGTGAGGGCGTTCGACGCGCTCCGACACCGGACCGACGACGGCTGACCGGCCCGCCGCGCCCGAGGAAGCCGTACGAGGGAGCCTCGCGGATCACGTGGCCGCGGCCCTCCCGCCCGGCAGTGGTGGCACAGCCGTGCCCGGGAACCTCCCCGGCCGCGGCCGGTTCCGACATCCCCCGCGTGCGTGACTCCTCCTGCCGTACGCGCTAGCAAGGAGACAAGGTGATCAGCAACCGACCCACGGGCGAACGGCTTCTCCTGGAGGAGTTACCCGACCGCTGGCGCGGCTTACACAAGGCCGGGCCGGTGCGGTACGACGAGACGCAGGGCGTCTGGCAGGTGCTGGACCACGCGACCGTCGCGACCGTGCTCGCCGACCCGGCGACGTACTCCTCGGACCTCTCCTCCCTGGCTCCCACCCAGTCCGACTTCGAGACCTTCACCCAGGGCAACTTCGTCGGCATGGACCCGCCGGAGCACCGCAAACTGCGCACCCTGGTGAGCCAGGCGTTCACCCCGCGCGTCGTGCAGGGACTCGGACCCCGCATCGAGGCGATCTGCGCCCGGCTGCTGGACGACGTCGCCGACCGCGACCGGTTCGACCTGGTCGACGCGCTGGCCTATCCGCTGCCGATCATCGTGATCGCCGAACTGCTCGGCATCCCGGCCGAGGAGCACCGGCTCTTCCAGGAGTGGGCGAGCGTCCTGTTCGGCGGCGACCAGCTCGGCGAGGCGCCCGACATGGCCGACCTGGAACGGGCACTGGAAGCCATCGCCCCCACGGTGCGCGAGATGAACGGCTACATGCTGGACCACATCCGCGCTCGCCGTGCCGCCCCCGGCGACGATCTCACCAGCAGACTCATCGCCGCCGAGGTGGACGGCGTCCGCCTCGCGGACCAGGAGATGGTCGGCTTCGTGGCGCTGCTGCTGGTCGCCGGGCACATCACCACGACCGCGCTGCTGGGCAACGCCGTCGTCACCTTCGACCGGCACCCCGGCACGGACGCCGCGCTGCGCGCCGACCCCGACCGGATCCCGGCCGCCGTGGAGGAGGTGCTGCGCTGGCTGCCGCCCTTCCCGGAGCTGGGCCGCCGAGTGACCCGGCCCGTGGTCCTCGGCGGTCATGACATTCCGGCCGACACCCTGCTGATGGTGCACCTGGGAGCCGCCAACCGGGATCCCGCCCGCTTCGACACACCCGATGTCTTCGACGTGACCCGGAACCCGAATCCCCATCTCACCTTCGGGCACGGCATCCACTTCTGTTTCGGCGCACCGCTGGCCCGGCTGGAGGCGCGTATCGCCCTGCGCACGTTGCATGAACGATTCCGCATCCTGGCGATCCCCTCCTACGAGGACGTCGCCTACCAGAACCCGGCCGTCCTCATCGGCGTACGACATCTGCCCGTCGAGGTCGGCAGACCGTAGCCCCGAGCGCGCGCAGCGCTCCCGGCCGGCCCTCACACCGCTCGTTCAGGGCCCGACCGGCACACCCGCACATGAGACCCACCCAACGGGAGTCCCCTTCTCATGCCGTACATCATCCCCGCCGCTCCGCCCGCCTCCCGGACGCCGTCCCTGTTACGCCGGGAACTGCAGGACCGGCTCGACGCCCTCGCCCGGACCCACCGGGTGCCCGGCGCCCAACTGGCCCTGGACACCGGCACGGAGGTCATCGCCGTACACACCGGTACGGCCGACGTCACGACCGGCAGCCCCGTCAGCGCCGACACGGCGGTACCCCTCGGATCGCTCACGAAGCCCTACACCGCCGCGCTCGTCATGCTCCTGGCCGACGACGGTGACGTGGACCTGGACGAGCCGGCCGCCGAACACCTGCCGGAGCTGGCCGCGTTACCCGAAGTGACGATCCGCCATCTGCTCAGTCACACCGGCGGGCTGCCCACCGGCCCCGATTCGGACACCGCCGCCACGACCACCGCCGCCCGCTACCTCGCGGCCGTCTGCACCGCGCGCGACGCGCTGTTCACGCCGGGCACCGACTTCTCCTACTCCAACGCCGGCTACGTCGCGGCCGGCCGGCTGGTGGAGACCGTCACCGGCCTGCCGTGGGCCGAGGCGGTCCGGGCGCTGCTCCTCGAACCCCTCGGCGTCGTACCGGCGTTCGTCGGCGACACCGCGCCCGCCCGACCCGTGGCCTCCGGACACGCCGTCAACACCGCGACCGGAAAATCCCGTCCGGCCCGGCAGAACCTGGCACCGCTGGAGGCGCCGGCCGGTGCGCTGCTGGCCGGCGCCCAGGACCTGGCCGCGTTCGGCAACGCGCTGATCGGCCGCGCGGACCTGCTGCCGCCCGCCGTCGCGAAGGAGATGCGCCGCCCCGAGACCGCCGCCCGCCCCGGCGCGCTGGCCGACGGCTGGGGGCCCGGGCTCGCGCTGTACCAGCGGGACGACCGTGTCTGGTGCGGCCACGACGGCAACGCCCAGGGCACGTCCTGCCATCTGCGGGCCGACGCCGAGAGCGGGGTGGTGGTCGCCTTCACCGGCAACGCCGGCGGCGCCACCGCGCTCTGGCGCGACCTCACCGCGGAACTGGCCCGGCTGACCGGCATACATGTGCCCGCCGGCGCACACGCCGTGGACCGGGGCGGGCCCGTCGCCCTGCCCGACGACTGCATGGGCACCTATCGCAACGGCACCACGACCTATGCCGTCGCGCCCGGCCCTGTCCGTGGACGGCGACCAGCCCATCCCGCTGGTCTGCTACGCCGACCTGTCGTGCGATCTGCGCGATCCGGCCACCGGACGCCTTGAGCCCGGGGGCCGGTTCCACCGCGATCCGGCCACAGGGCGGGTCGACCGGGTGCAGATCTCCGGGCGCACGGGACGCCGTACGGACGACGGCTGAGCGTCGGGCGCCGTTCCCGGCAGTCCGGCGAGGCCGGTGCCGGTGCCGGTGGTTCAGTCGGCAGGCCGGGTGTCGGGTGCCCTTCGTGGTGGCTCCGACACCGGCCGGTCGACGCCGCCGCCCGGCCCCGGCCCGTCCCGGCGCCGGATCACCGTCCGACCCGCCGTACCGAATCCCTGCCCGGGCCCCCGCACCCGAGCTCCGCCGCCCCGTCGCGCACACCCGGCGTGCCATCGAACCGGCGCCCCGCCGCCGCGGTGCGGCTCGCGTCCGAGCGTGCCCGCAACGTTCCGCTCTCCAAAGGACTTCACCCATGACGGACCTGCACGACAAGCCCGCACCGGCGTCCTCCGTGCCGCAGGGCGCCGCGGTTCCGGCGTATCCGACGCTCGGCGAGCTGTTCACCGCCTGGGTGGCCCGCACCCCGGACGCACCGGCCCTCACCGACGGCCGGCGGACCTGGACGTACCGCGAACTGGCCGCCCGCGCCGACCGGTTGGCCGCGCACCTGGTACGGCGGGGAGCCGGGCCCGACCGGGTGGTCGCCCTGGTCCTGCCGCGCTCCATGGAGCTGATCGCGGCCGAGCTGGCCGTCGCCCGGGCGGGCGCCGCCTTCCTGCCCGTGGACCCCGCCTACCCCGCCGAGCGCCGCGCGCTGATGCTGGCCGACGCCGCGCCCGCCGTCACCCTGGACGATCCGCGCCGGGTGGCCGAGCTGCTGGAGACCGGGGACGGCGCGGGGCACACGGCCGTGGCCGAAGCCGACCACGCCGCCTACGTCATCTACACCTCCGGTTCCACCGGCACCCCCAAGGGCGTGACGGTCACCCACCGGGGCATCGGCGGCTTCACCTCGGCCGCCGCCGAGCGGTACGCGGTCGGCCCCGGCGACCGGGTGCTCCAGTTCTCCTCGCCCAGCTTCGACGCCTCGGTCCTGGAGCTGTTCATCTCCGTCCTGTGCGGCGCCACCCTCGTCGTACCGCCGCACGGCCCCTGGCTGGGTGACGAACTCGCCGCGGTCCTGGACGAGCACCGCGTCACCCACGCGCTCGTCCCGCCCGCCGCGCTGGCCACCCTGCCCGACCCCGCGCGGGGCACCGCGCGCCGCCTGCGCACGCTGATCGTGGGCGCCGAGGCCTGCCCGGCCGGGCTCGTCGACCGCTGGGCACCCGGCCGTCGCATGATCAACTCCTACGGCCCGACCGAGGCCACCATCGTCGCCACCTGGACCGGGCCGCTCACCGCCGGCCAGGGCACCCCGACGATCGGCGGCGCCCTGCCGCACACCCGGGTGTACGTCCTCGACGCCGCGATGCGCCCCGTAGCGCCAGGCGCGGACGGCGAGTTGTTCGTGGGCGGCGACGCGGTGGCCCGCGGCTACCTGGGCCGTCCGGGCCTGACCGCCGCCCGCTTCGTCGCCGACCCCTTCGGTCCGCCCGGCGCCCGCCTGTACCGCACCGGGGACCGGGCGCGCTGGACCGCCGACGGGGAGCTGGAGTTCCTGGGCCGGCTGGACCGGCAGGTGAAGCTGCGCGGCTTCCGGATCGAACCGGGCGAGATCGAGGCGGCCCTGCGCCGGGCCAGCACCGTCGGTGAGGCCGTGGTCGTGGTCCGCGAGGACGAACCGGGGCACCAGCGGCTCGTCGGGTACGTCACCCCGGCCGGACGGCCGACCTCCGCCGACCCGGCCGGCTCCGCCACCGGGAGCCGCCCCCTGGACCCGGCCGCCCTGCGCGCCGCCGTCGCCGCCGAGCTGCCCGCCCACATGGTGCCGTCCGCGGTCGTGGTCCTGGACCGGATGCCGCTCACCCCCCAGAACAAGATCGACCGACGGGCGCTGCCCGCCCCCGAGCGCGCGGTCACCGAGGGCCGGGTGGCGCCGCGTTCGGCGGCGGAGCGGACCCTCGCCGCGATCTGGGCGGACGTCCTCGGCGTCGACGCGGTCGGCGTGACGGACGACTTCTTCGACCTGGGCGGCGAATCGATCCTCGCCGCCCGCGCCCTGGCCCGGATCCGGGACGAGCTGGGCGTACGGCTGACCGTACGGGACGTCTTCACCGCGCGTACGATCGCCGCCCTCGCCCCCCTGCTCGCCGACCCGTCGGCCGCCGCGCCGGCGGACCCGATACCGCCGGCCCCGCGCGAGGGCACGCTGCCGCTGTCCAGCGCGCAGCGGCGGCTCTGGTACCTCGACGACCTCACCGAGGGCGGCACCGAGTACAACACCGGGGTCACCCTGCGGCTGCGCGGCGCCCTGGACGAGGACGCGCTGCGCCGGTCCCTGCGCCGCCTCGCGGCCCGCCACGCCTCCCTGCGCACCACGTTCACCACGGCCGACGGGCAGGGTGCGCAGCGGGTCGCGCCGGAACCGGAGCTGCCCCTGCGGACGGCCGATCTCACCGGCGTACCCGACGCGCGCCGGGCCGAGGCCGCCGAGGAGACGCTGACCGCGGAGCTGAGCCGCCCCTACGACCTGGCGGCCGGCCCGCTCACCCGGGCCCTGCTCGTCCGGCTCTCCGCCGAGGACCACCTGCTGCTGCTGGCCCAGCACCACATCGTCACCGACGGCTGGTCGGTGGGCATCCTGACCCGCGAACTCGCCGCCCTCTACCACGCGGAGACCACCGGCGAGTCCGACGGCCTCCCGCGACCCGCCGTCCAGTACCCGGACTTCGCGGTGTGGGAGCGGCGGCAGCGGGCCACCGACGAGGATGCCGCCGACCTCGTCTACTGGAAGCGGCACCTGGCGGGCATCCAGCAGCTGGAACTGCCCACGGACCGGCCCCGTCCCGCCGTGCGCACCACCGCCGGAGCGGCCCACCGGCACACGCTGCCGGCGGAGTTGGTGGGCCGGCTGCGGCAGCTGGCCGCGGGCCGCGGCACCACGCTGTTCACCCTGTTCGCGGGCGCCTCCGCGCTGCTGTTCTCCCGCTACTCGGGGCAGCGGGACGTCGCGTTCGGAACCGTCACCAACGGGCGCGGCCGGCGGGACCTGGAGGACGTGCCGGGCTTCTTCGCCAACACGGTGGTGCTGCGCGGCGAGGTGGACGAGCGGGCGACCGTGGACCGGTTCGTGGAGAGCGTGCGGGCGACGGTCCTCGACGCCTTCGCCCACGACGCGGTGCCGTTCGACCGGGTGGTGGAGGAGCTGGCCCCGCCCCGCGACCCCAGCCGCACCCCGCTGGTGCAGGTGCTCGTCGTACAGCAGTCCGCGCTTCCCGTGCCGCCGCGCTCCGGCGGGCTGCGCCTCACGGAGCATCCGCTGCCCCGGCCGGCGGCCCGCTTCGACCTCGTCCTGGAGTTCACCCCGGACGCGGACGGCGGCTGCGCGCTGACCGCCGAGTTCAACACGGACCTGTTCGAGGCGGCGACCGTGGCCCGGCTGACCGCTCATCTGCACCGCCTGCTGGAGGGCATGGCGGACGGCCCGGGCCGCACGCTGGCCGAGCTGCCCATGCTCTCGGCCGAGGAGCAGCGCACGCTGGTGGACACCTGGAACCCGCCCGCCCGCCGGGCCCGGGACACCGGGCACGCCACGCTGCCCGAGCTGTTCCGCGCCCAGGCGGCCCGGACCCCCGACCGTACCGCCGTGATCTGCGGCCCGGTCCGGCTGGACTACGCCGAGGTCGCGCGGCGCGCCGACCGGCTGGCCCGGCTGCTCGTCGCCCGTGGCGCGGGCCCGGAGACCCTGGTCGCGCTGTGCCTGCCGCGCTCCGCCGACCTCGTACCCGTGCTGTGGGCGGTGCTCACCTCGGGCGCGGGCTACCTCCCCGTCGACCCCGCCTACCCGGCCGAACGCGTCCGCCTCATGCTCACCGACGCCCGGCCCACCCTCGTCCTCGCCACCCACGAGACCGCGTCCGCCCTGCCCACGGACTGCACCCCGCTACTCCTGGAGGACTACGCCGAGCCGGTCGTCCCCGACGGCGAACCCGCCGCGCAGGACACGGAGCCGGCCGGCGTCGGCCGGCCCGGGCCGTTGCTGCCGGACCATCCCGCCTACGTCATCTACACCTCCGGCTCCACCGGTCGCCCCAAGGGTGTCGTGGTCACCCACCGGAGTGTCGCCGCGCTGGCCGCGTGGGCGCGGGAGCGGTTCGGGGACACGGGGCTGGCCCATGTGATCGCCTCCACCTCCCTCAACTTCGACGTGTCGGTGTTCGAACTGCTCTGTCCCCTGCTGGCCGGCGGCACCGTCGAGGTCGTCACCGACCTGCCCGCGCTCGCCGACGACACCGGCCGCCGGCGGGCCGGGCTGCTCAGCGGTGTGCCGTCCGTCGTCTCCCGGCTGATCGCGGGCGGTACGGCACCCGTGACCGCGGACACCGTCGTCCTGGCCGGCGAGGCCCTGCCCGCGCCGACGGTGCACGACCTGCGCGCCGCGATGCCCGGGTCCCGGGTCGCCAACATCTACGGCCCCACCGAGGCCACCGTGTACGCCACCGCCTGGTTCGCCGGCGACCGGCTGCCGGAGCAGGCCCCGCCCATCGGCGGCCCGGTGGCCCACACCCGGGCCTACGTCCTCGACCGCTCCCTGCGGCCCCAACCCCTGGGCATCACCGGTGAGTTGTACCTGGGCGGCGGCGGGCTGGCCCGCGGCTACCTGAACCGTGCCGGACTGACCGCCACCCGGTTCGTCGCCGATCCGTTCGGCGCGCCGGGGGAGCGCATGTACCGCACCGGAGATCTGGTGCGCCGGCGCCCCGACGGCCAGCTGGAGTACGTGGGCCGGATCGACCAGCAGGTCAAGGTGCGCGGCTTCCGTATCGAACTGGGCGAGGTGGAGGAGGCGTTGCGCGGCTGCGCGGGCGTGGCCGAGGCCGCGGCCACCACCGTCACCGACGGCGACGGCCACCGGCGCCTGGTCGGTCACGTCGTCCCGGCCCCCGGGGAGCGGGTGGAACCCGAGGCGGTACGCCGGGAACTGGGCCGTACGCTGCCCGCCTCCATGGTGCCGTCGGCCGTCGTCGTGCTGGACGGCCTGCCGCTCAGCCCGAACGGCAAGGTCGACCGCGGCCGGCTCCCCGACCCGGGCCCCGCCGCGCGCGCGGTACGGCACGTCGCGCCCCGCACGCCCACCGAGCGCGCGCTCGCCGCGATCTGGGCCGAGGTGCTGCGCGTCGAACGGATCGGCGTCGACGACAACTTCTTCGAACTCGGCGGCGACTCGATCCTGAGCATCCAGGTGGTGGCCCGCGCCCGGCAGGAGGGGCTGCCGCTGACCTCCCGGGACGTCTACCGGCACCAGACGGTCGCCGCCCTCGCCCGCTGCGCGGACGCCGCCGCGGGCCCGCGCGAGGCCGCCCCCGCACCGGAGGCGGCCACCGGCCCGGCCCCGCTGACACCCATCCAGCACTGGCTGTTCGGCACCGGCGCCGAGCGCGCCGGCCACTTCTCCCAGGCCCTGTCCGTGCAACTGCCCGACGACCTGGATCCGGCGGCCCTGGAGGACGCGCTCAACGACCTGGCCGCCCACCACGACGCCCTGCGCTCCCGCTTCGTCACCGACGACACGGCCCACGGCGTCGGCTGGGTCATCGGCGACCGCGTGCCCCGCATCCGTCTGGACCGTCACACCGGACCGGACACCGACACCCCCCACTTCGGCCCCTTCGACCTCGCCCGGGGACCGCTGCTGCGGGCCGTACTGCACGACCGCGGCTCCGGCCGGCCGCGCGTCCTGCACCTCGCCGTCCACCACCTGGTGGTCGACGGCGTCACCTGGCGGGTGCTGCTGGAGGACCTGGACCGCGCCTACCGGGCCCGCCGGACCGGTGCCGACGGCGCGGCGGCGCTGCCCGCGAAGTCCTCGCCGCTGCGGGAGTGGGCGCGCCGGCTGAACGCCCACGCGGCGGACGGCGGCTTCGACGACGAGCGGGAGTACTGGGCCGAGGCGGTCCCCGGCCCCGAACCCGCCCTCCCCGTCGACCTGGCCGGAGGCACCAACACCTACGCCTCGCAGCGCGCGGTCACCGTACGCCTGAGCCCCGAAGAGACCTCGGCCCTGCTGCGCACCCTGCCCGAGACCTACCGCACCCAGGCCAACGACGTCCTGCTCAGCGCCCTCGGCCGGGCGCTGTGCGCCTGGAGCGGACGGGACCGGGTGCTGGTCGACGTCGAGGGGCACGGCCGTGAGGAACTCTTCCCCGAGCTGGACATCAGCCGCACGGCCGGCTGGTTCACCACCCGTTACCCCGTCGCGCTCGCCGTCCCCGAGGACGCCGGCTGGGACACCGTACTGAAGCGGGTCAAGGAGCAGCTGCGCGCCGTACCCCGGCACGGCCTCGGCCATGACGCGCTGCGTCACCTCGCCGGACCCGGGGCGGCACCGCACACCCCGGACGCGCAGGTCAGCTTCAACTACCTGGGCCGGACGGCGCTCCCCGAGGACCCCGACGGCCTCTACCGGGGCATCGTACGGCCGCTGGAGCTGGACGCCGACCCGGCGGCCGGGCGCCCGCACGCGCTGGAGGTCGTCGGCCACCTCGTGGGCGAGAGCCTGGAGTTCAGCTGGTTCTACTCGGACCGGCTGCACCGCGAGGACACGGTCGCCGGTCTGGCCCGGCGGTTCGCCGACGCGCTCGCCGACCTGGCCCGGCACGCCGTCCGGCCCGGCGCCGCCGGGCGCACCCCCTCCGACTTCCCGCTGGCCCGGCTCGACCAGGCCACCGTGGACCGGATCGCCGGCGCGGACCCGGCTGCGGTGGCGGACGTCCTGCCGCTCACGCCCACCCAGGCGGGCATGCTCTTCCACGGCCTGTCCCAGGACGACCGCGGTGTCTACTTCCAGCAGCTGACGTTCGTCCTCGACGGCGTGCCCGACCCCGAGGCCCTCGCCGCCGCCTGGCAGCACGTGACCGACCGCACCGAGGTGCTGCGCGGCCGGGTCGTCTGGCGGGACGTACCCGAGGCGCTGCTGGTGGTGCAGCGCCACGCGGCCCTGCCGGTCACCCACCTGGACTGGCGCGACCTCACGGAGGAGGAGCGCCGCGCCCGGCTGGACGACGTGCTGGCCCGCGACCGCGCGGACGGCATCGACCTCGGCCGGGCCCCGCTCCAGCGCCTCCTCCTCGCCCGCGTCGGCGACACCGCCGTGCGCGTCGTGTGGTCCTTCCACCATCTGCTCCTGGACGGCTGGAGCCTGTTCCAGGTGCTCTCGGACGTCTTCGCCCTCCACGCCGGCACCGGCCCCGACGTGCTCCCGGACCGGCCGCCGCACCGCGACTACGTGGCCTGGCTGCGCCGGCGCGACGGCGCCGCGGCCGAACGGCACTGGCGGCGCCGCCTGTCCGGCCTGACCGAGGCCACCCCGCTGCCGTACGACCGTGAGCCGCGCGAGGCCCACCGTGCCGAGTCCACGCACGCCGCCCGGGTCACGCTGCCCGCGGCCGGCACCCGGACGCTGGAGGAGCTGGCGCGGACCTCCGGCCTGACCCTGAACACCCTGGTGCAGGGCGCCTGGGCCGTGCTCCTTGCCCGGCAGGCGGGCCGGGACGAGGTGGTGTTCGGCACCACCGTGTCCGGACGGCCGCCCGAGCTGCCCGGCGCCGAGGCCATGACCGGCCTGTTCATCACCACCCTGCCCGCCCGGGTCGCCGTCCCCGCCCACGGCACCCTGCTGGACTGGCTGCGCGCGCTCCAGCACGACCAGAGCGAGGACCGGCGCTTCGACCATCTGCCGCTCACCCGCATGAAGACGTTCACCGGACTCCCCGAGCGGGTGGGCCTGTTCGACAGCATCGTCGTCTTCGAGAACTACCCGGTGGACGACGACCTCGCCGCCGCCCACGGGCTGCGCCTGAGCGGCCTGGAGGGCATCGAGACCACCAACTACCCGCTCAGCCTCACCGCCTACCCGGGTGCGGAGCTGGCCCTGCGCCTCGGCTACGACCCCGAGCTGTTCGACGCCGGCACCGTCGAGCGGCTGGCCGAGTACCTGACCGTCCTGCTCACCGGCATGGCCACCGGTTCGCTACGCCCGCCCGCCCGGCTCCCGTTGCTCGCCCCCGACCGCCGCGAGCAGGTGCTGTACGCCTGGAACGACACCGCCACCGGCCTGCCCGACACCACCGTCGCCGACCTGTTCGCCGCGCAGGTGGACCGTACCCCGGGCGCCGTGGCCGTGGAGGCGGGGGACGAGCGCGTCACCTACCGCGAACTCGACGCGAGAGCCGCGCGGTTGGCGTCCCGCCTGGCCGGTCACGGGGTACGGCCCGAACGGCCGGTCGGGGTGCTGATGGACCGTTCCGTGGAGCTGGTCGTCGCCCAGCTGGCCCTCGTCCGCACCGGCGGCGTGTACGTGCCGCTGGACGGCAGGGCACCGGCCGAGCGGCTGCGCCGGATGCTGACCGAGGCCGGAGCCGACCTGCTGCTCACCGACGCCGGACGGGAGGAGACGGCCCGGCAGGTGCTGCCCGGCGACGGCGTCCTGCGCGTCGACGACACCTCCGCGGCGGACGCTCCCGCGCCCCACCGCGCCGTCCATCCCGACAACGTCCAGTACCTGATGTTCACCTCGGGCTCCACCGGCACCCCCAAGGGGGTCGCGGTGCGCCAGCGGGACGTGGCCGCCCTCGCCCGGGACCGGGCCTTCGCCGGGCACGACCGGGTCCTCGTGCACTCGCCGCACGCCTTCGACGCCGCCACCTACGAGGTGTGGGTGCCCCTGCTGCGCGGCGGCACCGCCGTCCTCGCCCCGCCGACCGACCTGGACGCCGCCCAGGTCCGGCACGCCGTCACCGAGCGGCGGGTGAGCTGCCTGTGGCTGACCGCCGGGCTCTTCCGCCTGCTGGCGCAGGAGGACCCCGGCTGCCTGCGCGGCGCCCGCGAGGTGTGGACGGGCGGCGAGGCCGTGCCGGGCGCGGTCGTACGCCGGGTGCTGGACGCCTGCCCCGGCCTGACCGTCGTGGACGGCTACGGCCCCACCGAGACCACCACCTTCGCCACCCGCCGCGTCTTCCGCTCCGGCGACCCGCTGCCCGCCGTGCTGCCCATCGGACGCCCGCTGGACAACACGCGCGCGTACGTCCTCGACGCCGCCCTCCAGCTCCAGCCGCCGGGCGTTCCGGGCGAGTTGTACATCGCGGGCGCGGGGCTGGCCCGGGGCTACGCGGGCCGGCCCGGGGCGACCGCCGCCCGCTACCTCGCCGACCCCTTCGGCCCGCCCGGCGCCCGCATGTACCGCACCGGCGACATCGTGCGCTGGAGCGCCGACGGCGAGCTGCACTTCGTCGGCCGCGCGGACGACCAGATCAAGATCCGCGGCTTCCGCGTCGAACCCGCCGAGATCGAGGCCCGCCTCACCGCCCACCCCGGCATCGCCGAGGCCGTCGTCTCCCTGTACGAGGACGCCGGACGCAAGCGGCTCGCCGCCCACCTGGTACCGGCCGACGGCGCGGCGATGCCGGCCGCCGCCGCACTGCGCGCCCACCTGGCGACCGGACTGCCCGACTACATGCTGCCCGCCGCGTTCGTCACCGTGCCGGAGCTGCCCCTGACCGCCAACGGCAAGGTCGACCGGCGGCGGCTGCCCGCCCCCGACTGGTCGGCGGGCGGCGAGCGGGCCCACCGGGCCCCGCGCACCGACACCGAACGGCTCCTCGCCGGGATCTGGGCCGAACTGCTCGGCGTCCCACGGCTCGGCGTGGACGACAACTTCTTCGAGCTGGGCGGCGATTCGATCCTCAGCATCCAGGTGGTCTCCCGGGCCCGCGCCGCGGGACTCGCACTCACCCCCCGCGATCTCTTCCGGCATCCCACGGTGGCCGAACTGGCCGCCGCCACCGCCGGTGCCGCGCCCGCCGTCGCCGGCACCGAACCGGTCGCCGGAGCGGCGGACCTGATGCCGATCCAGCGCTGGTTCCTGGACCCGCGCCCGGCGGACCCCGCGTTCTTCAACCAGTCCGTCGTCATCGAGACGGCCGGAGCCGTCGACCAGGACGCCCTGCGCCACGCCCTCACCGCGCTGTGGCGGCACCACGACGCCCTGCGCGCCCGGTTCGCCCTCCACGGCGTGTGGTCCCAGGACGTCGCCGCCGCCGACAGCCCGGCCCCGGAGCTGCTCCAGGTCCACGACCCGGCGGACGAGGAACGCGTCACCACCGCGACCCACACCGGACTCCGGCTGGAAGCGGGCCCGCTGCTCGCCGCCCGCCTGTTCACCGCCGACGGCACCCGGCCCGCCCGGCTGCTGCTCGTCGCCCACCACCTGGTGGTCGACGGCGTCTCCTGGCGCATCCTGCTGGAGGACCTGGAGACCGCCTACCGGCAGGCCGCCACCGGACAGCCCGTACGGCTGCCCGCCCGCACCACCTCCGTACGGGAGTGGGCCCGCCGGCTGCGCGACCACGCCGGCTTCACCGCACAGCTCACCCACTGGGAGCGGACCGCCCGGCACTGCGCCGACCCGCTGCCCGTGGACGGCACCGGCGGCAACACCATGGCCGACGTCCGCGAGGTGACCGTCCGGCTGGACCCCGAGCGCACCGCCGGCCTCCTGCGCCGCGTCCCCGGCGTCTACCGCACCCGCGTCGACGACGTCCTGCTCACCGCGCTGGGCCGGGTCCTCGCCGACTGGACCGGACGCGACACCGTGGCCGTCGGCCTGGAGGGGCACGGCCGCGAGGACCAGCTGTTCGAGGACGTCGACCTGTCCCGCACGGTCGGCTGGTTCACCTCGCTCTTCCCGGTCGCCCTGACCGTCCCCTCAGGGGACTGGGGCACCGCCCTGAAGTCGGTGAAGGAGCAGCTGAGGGCCGTACCCGACCGGGGACTCGGCTACGGCGTCCTGCGCCACCTCGCCCGCGACCCACGGCTCACCGGCGCGCCCGCGCCCGGCATCAGCTTCAACTACCTGGGCCGCTTCGACTGGTCCGCCGACGGCGGCGCCCTGATCGGGACGGTGCCCGGCGGTCTCGGCGGCGCGGAGGCGCCCGGCGGCGAACGGCCGCACCTGCTGGACGTCGTCGCCCGGGTCGAGGACGAACAGCTGGAGATCACCTGGCACTACAGTGCCGGACGGCACCACGAGGAGACCGTCACCGCGCTCGCCGAGGGCATGCTGCGGGCCCTGGGCGACATCGTCGCGCACTGCGCGCGCCCCGACGCGGGCGGACGTACCCCGTCGGACTTCCCGCTGGCCCGGCTGGACCAGGCCGCCGTGGACCGGATCGCCGGGGACGGCCGGGACGTCGCGGACATCTACCCGCTGACCCCGATGCAGGCGGGCATGCTCTTCCACAGCCTGCTCGACCCCGACGGCCGCACCTACGTCAACCAGGTGCAGCTGGTGCTGTCCGGCGTCACCGACCCGCACGCCCTCGCCGAGGCCTGGCAGCGGACCGCCGACGCCAACCCGGTGCTCCGCACCCGCCTGGTGTGGCAGGAGACCCCGGAACCGCTCCAGGTCGTGCAGCACCGGGCCACCGTGCCGGTCATCCACCACGACTGGTCCGGCGGCCCCGGGCACGACCTGGACCGGCTGCTCGCCGAGGACCGGGAGGCGGGCATCGACCTGGGCGCGGCGCCCCTGACGCGGCTGACGCTGATCCGGCTGGGCCCGGACCGGGTCCGCCTGCTGTGGACCTTCCATCACGTCCTGCTCGACGGCTGGAGCGCGGCCCAGCTCTTCGACGAGGTGTGCGAGCGGTACGCCGCCCTCACCTCCGGGCGCCGCCCGCAGGTGCCCGAGCGCCGGCCCTTCGCCGACTACCTGCGCTGGCTGGCCGGGCGGGACACCGACGGGGCCGAGCGGTTCTGGCGCGCCATCCTCGCCGGCTTCCAGGCCCCCACCGAACTGCCCCGCGACCGGCGGCCCGCCGAGGCCCACCGCGCCTCCTCCTCGGGCTCGGTGCGGACCACCCTCGGCCCCGAGGTCTCGGCACGGCTCCGGGAGACCGCCCAGCGGGCGGGACTGACCCTGAACACCGTCCTGCAGGGCGCGTGGGCGCTGCTGCTGTCCCGCTACGGCGGCGGCGACGACGTGGTGTTCGGTACGACCGTCTCCGGCCGGCCCGCCGAACTGCCGGGCGTCACCTCGATGGTCGGCCTGTTCATCAACACCCTGCCCACCCGGGCCCGCGTCGACGGGCGCCGCCCGCTGCTGGACTGGCTGCGCGAGCTGCAGGCCGCCCAGTCGGAGGCGCGGCGCCACGACTTCGTCTCGCTGGCGCAGGTGCAGTCGTGGAGCGAGGTGCCCGGCGGCACCGGCCTGTTCGACTCCCTCGTGGTCTTCGAGAACTACCCGTTCGACGAGGACGCGCCGGCCCGGCACGGCCTGGCCATGGAGCAGGAACGGGACGTCGAGCCGACGAACTACCCGCTCAGCGTGGTCGTCGCGCCCGGGGACGACCTGGCCGTGAACCTGGACTACGACCCGGCCGTCTTCGACCCCACCACGGTGGGGGCGCTCGGCGAGAGCCTGCGCACCCTCCTGACCGGCATGGCCACCGACCCGGACCGCCGCCTGGCCGACCTGCCCCTGCTGGACCCGGCCGAGGGGCGTGCCCTGGTGGACCGGTTCGGCGGGCGGGTGACGGAAGTGCCGCGCGACACCCTGCCCGAGACGTTCCGGCGGCAGGCCGAGCGCACCCCGGACGCCCCGGCCGTCCGCCACGGCGACCAGTGCCTCACCTACCGCGAACTCGACGCCCGCTCCAGCAGGCTGGCCCGGCTGCTCATCGCCGCCGGCGCCGGACCCGAGCGGTTCGTCGCCCTCTGCCTGCCCCGCACCGCCGACCTGATCGTGGCGCTCCTCGCGGTGCTCAAGAGCGGCGCCGGCTATCTGCCGGTCGACCCCCAGTACCCGGCCGAACGCGTCGCGTTCCTCTTCGAGGACGTACGGCCCGACGCCGTGATCACGACCGCGGAGACCGCGGGACGGCTGCCCGAGGGCCCCTTCACCCGTATCGTCCTGGACGACGACCCGAGTGCCGGCGTCCCGGACACCCCCGTCGGCGACGACGAGCGGCACGGCACCCTGCTGCCCGGCCACCCGGCCTATGTCATCCACACCTCCGGCTCGACCGGCCGCCCCAAGGGCGTGGTCGTCAGCCACGCCTCCGTACTGGCCCTGACCGACTGGGCGGCGGCCGAGTTCACCGGCCGCGGACTGGCCCACGTGGTGGCCTCCACCTCGCTCAACTTCGACGTGTCGGTCTTCGAGATCTTCTCGCCGCTGCTGGCCGGCGGCTGCGTGGAGGTCGTCCGGGACCTGTTGGCCCTCGCCGAGCGCCCCGGGCCCTGGCGGGCCGGACTGCTCAGCGCGGTGCCCTCGGCCCTGGACCGGCTGCTAGCCGAGGACGCCGTGCGGATCACCGCGGACACCGTCGTCCTCGCGGGAGAGGGGCTGCCCGCCCGGACGGTACGCCGGGTCCGCGCGGCCGTCCCCGGATGCGCGGTGCGGAACATCTACGGCCCCACCGAGGCCACCGTCTACGCCACCGCGTTCACCTGCGACCCGGCCGACCCCGACCGCGACCCTCCGATCGGCCGGCCGCTCGGCGGCGCCCGCGCCTACGTCCTGGACGAGCGCATGCGCCCGGTGCCCGTCGGCGCGCCCGGCGAGCTGTTCCTCGCCGGAACCGGCGTGGCCCGCGGCTATCTGCGCCGGCCCGGCCTCACCGCGAGCCGCTTCCTGCCCGACCCGTTCGGCCCGCCCGGCAGCCGCATGTACCGCACCGGCGACCTCGTCCGCTGGACCGCCGACGGCGACCTCGTCTACCTCGGGCGCGGCGACGACCAGGTGAAGGTACGCGGCTTCCGCATCGAACTGGGCGAGGTGGAAGCCGCACTGGCCCGCCACCCGTCCGTCGCCGCGGCGGCGGCCCGAGTGGTCGACCACTCCGGCCACCGCCGCCTGATCGGGTACGTGGTGCCCCACGCGCGGGACTCCGCCGGTGATGTGGTGCCCCGCCCGGGCGGCCTTCCCGACCCCGCCGAGCTGCGTGACTTCCTGGGCCGCAGTCTCCCCGACCATCTCGTCCCCGCCCTGATCGTGCCGTTGGAGCGGCTGCCGCTCGGGGCCACCGGCAAGCTCGACCGACGGGCGCTGCCCGCACCGGAGTGGGCCGTGCCCGCCGTGGGGGAGGCTGGCCGGCCGCCGCGTACCGAGGCCGAGCAGGTCCTCGCGGCCATCTGGTCCGAGGTGCTCGGTGTGCCCGAAGTCGGTATCGATGACAACTACTTCACGCTCGGCGGCGACTCCATCCTCGGCATCCAGATCGTCTCGGCGGCCCGCCGGGCCGGGCTCGCCCTGACCCCCCGGCACCTGTTCACGCACCAGACCCTCGCCGAACTGGCCTGCGCCGCCGAGCGGTTGCCGGTGGCCGCCGTGACCGCCGAGCAGGGCCCGGTGACCGGCGACGCCCCGCTCACCCCCGTACAGCACTGGCTCCTCGACACCCTCGCCGGTGATCCCGCGCACTTCAGCCAGACGGTCTCCTTCGAGCTGGCGGCGGAGCCCGACGAGTCGCTGCTGCGGGCCGCCCTGGCAGCCGTACTGGAGCACCACGACGCGCTGCGGCTGCGCTTCGAGCAGGCCGGTGACGGGCGCTGGCGGCAGTACGGCACCGCGCCCGACGGCACCCCGCACCTGGAGGTGCATGCGCAGGCGGCGCCCGGCGAGGTGGCCGACGCCCTCGCCGCGGGCTTCGACCTGGCCGCCGGACCGCTGCTGCGGGCCGCGCTGTGCCGGCCGGCCGACGGCGGGCGGCCGGTGCTGCTGCTGGCCGCCCACCACCTGGTCGTGGACGCCGTGTCCTGGCGGCTCGTCCTGGAGGACCTGGACACCGCCTACCGCGCCCTGCGGCACGGCGAGCGACCCGCCCTCGCCCCCAAGAGCACCTCGTTCCGGGCCTGGGCCCGGCGGCTCGCCGCGCACACCGCGGCGGGCGGCTTCGACGGCGAACTCGCTCACTGGCGGAGCCTGGACGCCGGCACCGACCTGCCGGCCGACCACACCGGCGGCGCGAACACCGTCGCCGTCGAGGAGACCCTGACCGTCGGACTCGACGCCGAGGAGACCCGCCGGCTCCTCCAGGACGTGCCGGACGCCTACCGCACCCGGGTCAACGACGTCCTGCTGTGCGCCCTGGGGCGGGTCCTGGCCCGCTGGACCGGCCGGGACCGGGTGGCGGTGACCCTGGAGGGCCACGGCCGCGAGGAGCTGTTCGAGGACGCCGACCTCGCCCGGACCGTCGGCTGGTTCACCACCCTGTACCCGGTCGTCCTGGACGTGCCCCGGGACGCGGATACAAGCACGGCGCTGAAGGCCGTCAAGGAGAACCTGCGGGCCGTACCGCACGGCGGACTCGGCTACGGCGCGCTGCGCCACCTGCACCCCACGGCCGGCTCCGAACTGCCCGCCCTGCCGCCGGTCTGCTTCAACTACCTGGGCCGGCCGGACGCGACACCCGCCCCGGGCGGACTGCTGCACGCGCCCCTCGGCGGCCTCACCGGCGGCATGGACCGCTCGGCGGAGCGCCCGCACCTCCTCGACGTGCTCGGCCGGGTCATCGACAACCGGCTGGAGTTCACCTGGTCGTACTCCCGTGAGGTGCACCGGCGGGAGACCGTCGCCCGGCTGGCGGCCGAGCTGGCCGACGAACTCCGCGCGATCGTCCGGCACTGCGCGGAACCCGGCGCCGGCGGCCGTACCCCCTCCGACTTCCCGCTCGCGCCGCTGGACCAGACGGCCGTCGACCGGCTCGTCGGCGGCGGAGGGGACGTCACGGACGTGTATCCGCTCACGCCCACCCAGACGGGCATGGTGATGCACGGCCTGGACGAGGCCGCACACGGCCTGTACGTCGAGCAGATCACCTTCGTGGCGGACGGCGCCCGTGATCCGCGGACCCTGGCCGCCGCCTGGCGGCACGTCGTGGACCGCACGCCCGTACTGCGTACGTCCGTCGCCCTGCACGGCGTACCCGTGCCGCTCCAGGTCGTCCACCGGGACGTGACCCTGCCGGTCACCGAACACGACTGGAGCGGGATCCCGGCGGACCGGCGCGACGCGGAGCTGGAGCGGCTGCTCGCCGACGAGCGGGCCCGGGGCCTCGCCCTGGACCGGGCCCCGCTGCTGCGGCTCGCCCTGGTCCGGCTCGGCCCGGACGCGGTCCGTGTGGTGTGGACGTTCCATCACGTCCTGCTGGACGGCTGGAGCGTCTTCCACGTCCTGTCCGACGTCATGGCCGCGCACGCCGCCCTGGCCCGAGGCGAGCGGCCCCGGCTGCCCGAGCGCAGGCCGTTCGCGGACTACGCCGCCTGGCTGGCCGCCCGCGACACCGGCCGGGCGGAGGAGCACTGGCGCGCCGTCCTGGCCGGCCTGAGCAGCCCGACCCCGCTGCCGTACGACCGACGGCCCGCCCCTGACGCCACGGCCCGCTCCGGCACCTGGCTGTCGCGGCGGCTCGGCGCCGACGAGACACGGCGGCTCCAGGAGTTCGCCCGCCGGCACCGGCTCACCCTCAACACCCTGGTGCAGGGCGCCTGGGCGCTGCTGCTGGCGCGGTGGAGCGGGGAGCGGGAGGTGTGCTTCGGCACCACCGTCTCCGGGCGGCCCGCCGACCTGCCCGGCGCCGACACCATCACCGGCCTGTTCATCACCACGCTGCCCGCCCGGATAGACGTCGACGGCGCGGCCCGCTGCGACACCTGGCTGCGCGCGGTGCAGGAGGCCCGGGCAGAGGACCGCCGGCACGACCACATGCCCCTCAACGCGCTGCACTCGTTCAGCCAACTCCCGGCGGGTACACCGCTTTTCGGCAGTCTGGTGGTCTTCGAGAACTACCCGGTCGGCGACGCCACCGCGGGCGCGCACGGCCTCGCCCTGCGGGACCTGGACGCGCGGGAGGCCACCAACTACCCGCTCACCGTCGTCGTCTCGCCCGGCGACCGGCTCGCCGTCGAACTCGGCCACGACCCGCGGTACTTCGACCGGGCCACCGCCGAATCCCTGGCCGACCGGCTGCTGCACACCCTGCACACCCTGGCCGCCTCGGACGGCACCGCCCGTCTCGACGACATCGACGTACTGCCGCCCGCGCAACGGGACCGGCTGCTGCGCGGCCCGGCCCGGCCCCCGCTCGGCCCGGTGCCCGCCGCCCCCCTGCCCGCCCTCGTCGAAGCCGCCGTGGACCGGTGGCCGGACGCCCCCGCGCTCGACGCGGCCGGAACGACGACCGGCTTCGCGGAGGTGGAGGACCGGGCCAACCGGCTCGCGCACCGGCTCATCGCCCGGGGCGCCGGACCCGGCGACCTCGTCGCGCTGCTGCTGCCCCGCTCGGCGGACATGGTGCTGGCCCAGCTCGCGGTGGCGAAGACCGGCGCCGCGTTCCTGCCCGTCGACCCCGCCCACCCCGAGGAGCGGATCGCGCTGATGCTGCGCGACGCGGCCCCCGCCCTCACCCTCGACGCCAAGGAGATCGCCGGCCTGCTCGCCGCCCCGCCGGACGACGTCCCCGGACACCGGCCCACCGACGCCGACCGGACCCGCCCGCTCGACCTGGACGACCCGGCGTACGTCATCTACACCTCCGGCTCCACCGGCACCCCCAAGGGCGTCGTCGTCACCCACCGCGGGCTCGCCGCGTTCTCCGCCGCCGAGGCCGCCCACTACCAAGTGGCCGCGGGCGACCGGGTGCTGGCGTTCGCCACGCCCAGCTTCGACGCCTCCGTGCTGGAGCTGTGCATGTCCCTGCCGCACGGCGCCCGGCTCGTCGTACCCCGCCCGGGCCCGCTGCTCGGCGCCGAACTGGCCGACACGCTGCGGGCCGAGCGCATCACGCACACCCTGCTGCCGCCGGCCGCGCTCGCCACCCTGCCCGCCGACACGCCCGGCACGCTGCCGGACCTGAAGACGCTGATCGTCGGCGCCGACGTGTGCGGGGCCGAACTCGTCGCCCGCTGGGCCCCGCACCACCGCATGGTCAACTCCTACGGCCCCACCGAGGCCACTGTCGTCGCCACCTGGTCCGCGCCCCTGGAGGCGGACGGCACCGCACCGCCCATCGGGCGCCCGCTGCCCGCCACCGGCGCCCACGTCCTCGACGCCCGGCTGCGGCCGGTCCCCGACGGCGCCACCGGCGAACTGTGGCTGAGCGGACCGGCGCTGGCCCGCGGCTACCTCGGCCGGCCCGGACTGACCGCGTCCCGGTTCCGCGCCGACCCGTTCGGGCCGCCCGGCACCCGCATGTACCGCACCGGCGACCTGGTGCGCCGCGACAGCGGCGGCGAGCTGCACTACCTGGGCCGCACCGACCACCAGCTGAAGCTGCACGGCCACCGCATCGAGGCGGGCGAGGTCGAGACGACCCTGGTCCGCCACCCTGGGGTGCTGGACGCCGTGGTGACCGTACGCGAGGACGAACCGGGCCTGCCGCGCCTGGTCGCCCACCTGCTCACGGCCCCCGGCGCCGAACCGCCCACCGCCGACGGACTGCGGGCGCTGGCCGCCCGCTCGCTGCCGGTCGCCATGGTGCCGACGGCGTTCGTGGTGCTGGACCGCTTCCCGCTCACCGAGAACGGCAAGACCGACCGGGCCGCCCTGCCCGCACCGGAACCCGCCGAGGAGCGGGAACGGCCCCAGTACGTGGCACCCCGCACGCCCACCGAGGAGGCGCTGGCGGCCATCTGGGAAGAGAACCTCCAGACGGCCGTGGGCGCCGAGGACGACTACTTCCTGCTCGGCGGCGACTCCCTGCGCGCCCTGCTCATCGCCTCCCGCGCCGGCGACGCGTTCGGCGTCACGCTCACCCCCCGCGACGTCCTCGTCTCCCGGACCGTCGCCGCGCTCGCGGAACTCGTCGAGGAACAGGTGCTGAGCGAACTCGAAGACGCCGCGTACGGCGGCCACGACCACGAACGGTGAGGATCCGACGACCATGACGTCTTCGACCCCTTCGAACCCCTCCGGCCCCGCGCGGCCCTCCAGGCGGGACCGCGCCGAGGCGCTGCCCGAGGAACTGCGGGAGGCGCTGCGGCGGCGACTGGCCGGACGGGCCGGCGGCGCGGACCCGGCCGCCCGGCCGGGCATCCCGCGCGCCGACCGGGACCGCCCGCTGCCGCTGTCCTTCGCGCAGCAGCGCCTGTGGTTCCTGGACCGGCTGCGGCCCGGTGACGCCCGCTACAACAGCGCGGTCGCGGTCCGCCTCACCGGCACGCCGGACCGGGAGGCCCTGCACGCGGCCCTGGCCGCCGTCGTGGCCCGGCACGAGGCCCTGCGCACCACCTTCGAGGAGACCGACGGCCGGCCTGTGCAGCGGGTGCACCCGGCGGGCCCGGTGCCGCTGCCGGTCCGGGACGCCGGTGACCTGGACGCGGACCTGCTGGCCGAGTACGCCCGCCCCTTCGACCTGCGGCACGGCCCCCTGCTGCGCGCCCTGCTGCTGCGCGAGTCGGCCACGTCGCACGTCCTGCTGCTGACGGCGCATCACATCGTCACGGACGGCTGGTCGATGGGCGTGGTGCTGGACGAGCTGTGCACCGCCTACGACGCCCTCGCCCAGGGTGCCGCACCCGAACTGCCCCCGGTGGCCACGCAGTACCCGGACTTCGCGGTGTGGCAGCGCGCACAGCTCTCCGGGCCCCGCCTCGAACGGCAGCTCGCCCACTGGAAGGAGCGGCTGGCCGGAGCGGTGGCGCCCGAGCTGCCCCTGGACCGGCCGCGGCGCGGCGAGGAGGCGGGCGAGGGCGCCGTGCACACCTTCACCGTCCCCGCCCGGCTCACCCAGCGGCTGCGCGACCTCGCCCGGGAGCACCACAGCACGCTGCACACCGCCCTGGTCGCCGCCACCCAGGCGCTGCTGGCCCGCTGGTCCGGCCAGGACGACATCACCGTCGGCTCCCTCACCCCCGGCCGGTCCCGCACCGACCTCGAACGGACCGTCGGCTTCTTCGTGAGCACCGTCGTGCTGCGGACCCGGGTGGACACGTCCGGATCCTTCCGCGAGCTGCTGGCGACGGCGGCCGACACGGTCAACGACGCCTTCGCGCACGGCGACACACCGTTCGAGCGCATCGTGGAGGCGGTCGGCGCACCCCGCGAGGCGGGCCGCAACCCGCTGTTCGACGTGCTGGTCCTGCTGCACCCCGACCCGCCCGCCGCGACCGCCCCGCGCGGGCTCGCCACCACCCCGGTCTCCGTGCCCCGGCAGGCGGCCACCTTCGACCTGAGCGTCGAGTTCGTCCCGGACGGCACGGCGCTGACCGGTCTGCTGGAGTACCGCACCGACCTGTTCGACGCGGCCACGGCCGAGCGGCTGGCCGGGCAGCT
Organism: Streptomyces sp. NPDC046727; assembly: GCF_040645635.1. Taxonomy (NCBI): domain Bacteria; kingdom Bacillati; phylum Actinomycetota; class Actinomycetes; order Kitasatosporales; family Streptomycetaceae; genus Streptomyces; species Streptomyces sp. NPDC046727. The sequence goes on along the minus strand of NZ_JBEYYR010000020.1, from coordinate 50,292 downwards.
GCTGCGCCTGCTGGAGGGCGCCGCCGACGCCCCGGACCGCCCGCTGGGCGCCCTGCCCCTGCTGTCGCGGGAGGAGGCACGGCGCGTCGTCCACGACTGGAACACCACCGGGCACCACCCCGTGGCCGACACCACCCACCCCGAGATCTTCGAGCGCCGCGCGGCCCTGACCCCCGAGGCCCTCGCCCTCGTCGCGGGCGGCGAACGGCTGGACTACGCCACGCTCAACGCCCGCGCCAACCGGCTCGCCCACCACCTCATAGCCCGCGGCGCCGGTCCCGAACGGCTGGTCGCGCTCGCGCTGCCGCGCACCGCCGACATGATCGTCGCGATCCTCGCCGTCTGGAAGTCCGGCGCCGGCTATCTGCCGCTGGACCCGGCCCTGCCCGAGGAACGGGTCCGCTTCCTGCTGGAGGACGCCCGCCCCGCCCTGGTCCTGGACGAGGACGCCCTGCGCGCCGTACCCGCGACCGCCCCGGACACCGACCCCACCGACGCCGACCGGCGCGCCCCCCGGCACCCGGAGCACATCGCCTACGTCATCCACACCTCCGGCTCCACCGGCCTCCCCAAGGGCGTGGCCGTCTCCCACCGCTCGGCGGCGCACCTGCTCGCCGCCCACCGGGCCGGCTTCGTCGCCGAGGCGGGCGGCGGCCCGCTGCGGGTCGCGCTCACCGCGTCCTTCTCCTTCGACACCTCCCTCGAAGGCGTGCTGCTGATGGCCGACGGCCACCCGCTGCACCTGGTCGACGAGGTGACCCGGATGGACCCGGCCGCCCTGGTCGAGTACGTCGTCGAGCACCGGGTCGACTTCCTCGACGTCACCCCCTCCTACCTGCGGCAGCTGCTGCCCGCCGGACTGCTCACCGACCCCCGGCACCGCCCCCGGGTCCTCATGCTCGGCGGCGAGCCGGTCGGCCCCGCGCTCTGGCGCGAGCTGGCCGCCCACCCGGACGTGGCCGCCCACAACTTCTACGGCCCCACCGAGTGCACGGTCGACGCGCTGTCCTGCCGTATCGACGGCGGCGACCGCCCGCTGGTGGGCCGCCCCCTGCCCGCCGTACGGGCCTACGTCCTGGACGACCGGCTCCAGCCGGTGCCGCCCGGAGTCGGCGGCGAGCTGTATCTCGCGGGCGCGCAGCTGGCCCGGGGCTACGCCGGCCGGCCGGGCCCGACCGCGGCCCGCTTCCTCCCGGACCCGTTCGGGGCACCGGGCGAGCGGATGTACCGCACCGGCGACCTGGCCCGGTGGACCGCCGACGGCCGCCTCGACTTCCTCGGACGCGCCGACGACCAGGTCAAGGTGCGCGGCCACCGCATCGAGCCCGGCGAGATCGAGGCCGCCCTGCTCTCGCTGCCGCGGATCGCCGCCGCCGCGGTCGTCGCCGTACCCGACGCGCACGGCCACGCCCGCCTCGCCGCGTACGTGGTCCCCGCGCCCGGCGCACCCCGGCCCGCCCCGGCCGACCTGCGCGCGGCCCTGCGCCGCGTCCTGCCCGACGCGCTGGTGCCGTCCTCCTTCACCCCGCTCGACGCGCTGCCGCTGACCACCAGCGGCAAGCTGGACCGCCGTGCCCTGCCCGCCCCCGACCTCGAAGGCGGCGGGAGAGAACGGGAGTTCGTGGCCCCGCGCACGCCCGGCGAGGAGACCCTGGCCGGCATCTGGGCCGAGGTGCTCGGTGTGGCCCGGGTCGGTGTCACGGACAACTTCTTCGAGCTGGGCGGCGACTCGATCCTGAGCATCCAGGCCGTCTCCCGGGCCCGCGCCGCCGGTCTGCGGATCGCCTCCCAGGACGTCTTCCGGCACCAGACCGTCGCCGACCTGGCCGCCGCCGCGTCCCGCCGCACCGCCACTGTGCCCGCGCCCCGGCGCCCGCACGAGGACGGGCCCGCCCCGCTCACCCCGGTCCAGGAGTGGTTCTTCGCCACGCACGGCCCGCTGCGGCACTTCAGCATGTCGATGCTGCTCGACCTGCCGTACGACCTCGACGAGCGGGCACTGGAACGGGCGCTGGACGTCCTGGTGGCCCGGCACCCCGCCCTGCGCACCCGCTTCACCCGCACCGGGGACACCTGGCGGCAGCACCCCGGCACCGGACCGGGCACCGGACTGCTGACCCGTCACGGCCCCGAGACCTCACCCGCCGAGGCCGCCGAGGCCGCCCGCGCGGCCCTCGATCCGGCCACCGGAGCCCTGCTCCGCGCGGCCCTGCTCACCGGCCGCGAGCGCCCCCGACTGTTCCTGACCGCCCACCACCTGGCCGTCGACAGCGTCTCCTGGCGGGTGCTGCTCGCCGGCCTGGAGCAGGCCTACCGGCAGGCCGCGGCGGGCGAGGAACCCCAAGGGGAGCCCGAGCACACCCGGTTCGCCGACTGGGCGCGCGGCCTGGCCGAACGGGTCCGGGCCGGCGACCTGGACGACGACCTGCCCCACTGGACGGCCGAGGCCGCGCTGCCGCGCACCCAGCTCCCCGTCGACCTCCCCGGCACCCCGCTCGCCGGGTCCGTGCGCACCGTCCGCACCCGGGTGGACCGCGCCACCACCGAGGCGCTGCTGCGGCGGGTGCCCGGCGTGTACCGCACCCAGGTCAACGACGTGCTGCTGAGCGCGCTGGGCCGGGTGCTGGCCGACTGGACGGGCGCGGACCGGGTGACGGTCGCCCTGGAGGGCCACGGCCGCGAGGAGGAGCTGGCCGAGGGCGCCGACCTGTCCCGCACGGTCGGCTGGTTCACCACCCAGTACCCGGTCACGCTGACCCCGGCCGCCCCGGACGACTGGGGCGCCACGCTGAAGGCCGTAAAGGAACGCCTGCGGGCGGTGCCCCGACGCGGCCTGAGCTACCAGGCCCTGGGCCACCTCGGCTCGCCCCAGGCCGCCGCGAAGGGCCTCGGCGAACTTCCGCTGCCCCAGGTGTGCTTCACCTACCACGGCCAGTGGGAGGCGCCCGAGGGGCGGGACTTCGCGCCCGTCGCCGACGTACCCGGCCGGGACATGGACCCCGGCGCGCCGCTCGACCACCTCCTGGACGTGTCCGCCCTGGTGACCGATGGCGAACTGGAGATCACCTGGCACTACAGCGACCAGGTGCACCGGGCCGGCACCGTCCGGGCGCTGGCCGAGGGCATGGTGCGAGCGCTCGGGGCCATCGCCGAGCACTGCGCGCGGCCCGGCGCGGGCGGCCGTACCCCCTCCGACTTCCCGTTGGCCGGCCTGGACCAGGCCGGTGTCGACCGCCTCGCCGGCGACGGCCGGGACGTGGCGGACCTGCTGCCGCTCACCCCGCTCCAGGAGGGCATGCTCTTCCACCGGCTGGTCGGCGGACCGGACGACGTGTACGTCGACCAGGCCGCGCTGCTGCTGGAAGGCGTCACCGACCCCGACGCCCTCGCCCTGGCCTGGCAACGCGTGACCGACCGCACCCCCGCCCTGCGCACCTCGGTCGTGTGGGAGGGCGTACCCGTCCCGCTCCAGGTCGTGCACCGCCAAGTCCCGTTGCCCGTCGAGCAGTTGGACTGGCGGCAGCTGGACGCGGGGGAGCGGGCCGAGCGGCTGGACCGGCTGCGCGCCGACGATCTCGCGCGCGGCCTCGACCTCGGCACGGCACCCCTGACCCGGCTCACCCTCGTCCGGCTGCCCGACGCACGGCTGCACCTGCTGTGGACCTCCCACCACCTGATCCTGGACGGCTGGAGCCTGGCCCAGGTGCTCACCGAGGTGTTCGAGGAGTACACGGCACTCACCACCGGCGCGACGCCCCGGCCCCCGGCGCGCCGGCCGTTCGGCGACTACGTGCGCTGGCTGGCCGGGCAGGACGACGGCGCCGCCCGCGCGCACTGGCGGGCCGCCCTCGCCGGGTTCGCCACGCCCACCCCGCTGCCCGTCGACCGCGTCCGCCGCCCGGGGCACGAGACCCGTTCCGCGGGCGTGCACACGGCCGGGCTGTCCGACGAGGTCTCCGCGCGGCTGGCCCGTACCGCCCGGGCGGCCGGGCTCACCCTGGGCACCGTGGTGCAGGGCGCCTGGGCGCTGCTGCTGTCCCGCTCCAGCGGCGAGCGGGACGTGCTGTTCGGGACCACCGTCTCCGGGCGCCCCGACGACCTGCCCGGTGTCGAGTCGATGGTGGGCATGTTCATCAACACCCTGCCCACCCGGGTCCGCGTGGACGGCCGCCGCAGCGCCGCCGACTGGCTCAGAGAGCTGCAGGAGGCGCAGGCCGAGGCGCGCCGGTTCGCCGCGGTGTCCCTCGCCGAGCTGACCTCACTGAGCGACGTGCCGGCCGGCAGTCCGCTGTTCGACAGCATGGTGGCCTTCGAGAACTACCCCTTCGACCAGGCCCGTTCGGCCGGATCCGGGATACGCCTCGCGGACGTCTCCGCCCGCGACGCCACCAACTACGCCCTCGTGCTGCGCGCCTACCAGGGCGAGCGGTTCGGCTTCGACCTCGCCTATGACCCGGAGCTGTTCGACGCCCCGACCGTACGCGGCCTCGCCGACCGGCTGTGCCTGCTGCTCACCGAGCTGGCCGACGACCCGGACCGGCCCGTGCGCGCCCTCGCCCGGCCCACCGCCGAGGAGCGGCGGCGGATGCTGGTCGACTGGAACGGCACCGAGGAGGGCCGGCCCGCCGACACCCTGGACGCCCTCTTCGCGGCCCAGGCCGCCCGCACCCCCGACGCCGAGGCCGTCACCTGCGGCGACGACCGGCTCGACTACGCCACCCTGGACGCGCGCTCGGGGCAGCTCGCGCACCTGCTCGCCGGACTCGGCGCCGGACCCGAGACGTTCGTGGCGCTCGCGCTGCCCCGCTCCACCGACCTCGTCGTCGCCGTACTCGCCGTCCTCAAGGCCGGCGCCGCCTACCTGCCCATCGACCCCGCCCTGCCCGCGGAACGCGTCCGGCAGCTGCTCGCCGACGCCGCGCCGGTGGCGCTGGTGACCACCGCGCCGGCCGCGCCCGACACGACCGTGCCGCTCCTGCTGCTGGACGACCCCGGTGTCCGGGCCGACCTGGCCCGGCGTCCGGCCGCCGGACCGGCCCGCCGGGCGCTGCCCGAGAGCCCCGCCTACGCCATCTTCACCTCCGGCTCCACCGGCCGCCCCAAGGGCGTGGTCGTGCCGCACGCGAGCGTGGTCCGGCTGTTCACCCGCACCCGGCACTGGTTCGGCTTCGGCCCCGACGACGTGTGGACCCTGTTCCACTCCTACGCCTTCGACTTCTCGGTGTGGGAGCTGTGGGGCCCGCTGCTGCACGGCGGCCGGCTCGTCGTCGTCCCCGAGGACACCGCCCGCTCCCCGGAGGACTTCCTGCGCCTCCTCGCCGACGAGCGGGTCACCGTCCTCAACCAGACCCCGTCCGCCTTCTACCCGCTGAGCCGCGCGGACGCCGAACTGCCCGACGTCAGCGCCCGGCTGGCGCTGCGCACGGTGATCTTCGGCGGGGAGGCGCTGGACGTGACCCGGCTCGCCGACTGGTACGCCCGCCACCCGGACACCGCGCCCCGCCTGGTGAACATGTACGGCATCACCGAGACCACCGTGCACGTCACCTACGCCGCTCTCGACCGCTCGACGGCCCGCCCCGGCACCGCGAGCCCCATCGGCACCGGCATCCCCGACCTGCGGCTCTACGTCCTCGACGACACCCTGCAGCCGGTGCCGCCCGGCGCCGTCGGCGAGCTGTTCGTCGCCGGCAAGGGCCTGGCCCGCGGCTATCTGAACCGGCCCGGCCTCACCGCGACCCGGTTCCCCGCCGACCCGTTCGGGCGGCCCGGCACCCGCATGTACCGCACCGGGGACCGGGCCCGCCGACGGGCCGACGGCACCCTCGAGTACCTGGGCCGCGCCGACCAGCAGGTCAAGATCCGCGGCTACCGCATCGAGCCCGGCGAGATCGAGGCCGCCCTGCACAGCCACCCGGGCGTGGGCGCGGCCGCCGTCGGCGTGTACGAGGACACTGCGGGGACGCGCCGCCTGGTCGCCCACGTCGTCGGCACCGGCACCGGCGACCGCGGCACCCCGCCCCCGTCCGCCGCCGAACTCCGCGCCCATCTGGCGGGGCTGCTGCCCGCGCACATGGTGCCGGCCGCCTATGTGCCGATGCCGGCGCTGCCGCTCACCGTCAACGGCAAGCTCGACCGGCGCGCCCTGCCCGCGCCCGGCCCCGACGGCTTCGCCGCCGACAGCTCCCGGACCCCGCCGCGCACCCCCGCCGAACGGCTGGTCGCCGCCGCGTGGACGGACGTCCTGGACACCGACGAGGTCGGCGCCGACGACGACTTCTTCGCCCTCGGCGGCGACTCCATCCTCGCCGTCCGTGTCACCTCCCGGCTGCGCGCCGCCTTCGGCACGGACGTGACGCCCCGGCTGCTGTTCACCCACTCCACGCTGGCCGACCTCGCGACCGCGCTGGGCGAGCCGAGGCCCGGGAGCGGCGCCGACAGCATCCCGGCCGCCGCCCCGGACGCCCCGGCGCCCCTCTCGTACGCCCAGCAACGCCTGTGGTTCCTGGACCGGTTCGAGCCGGGCGGCACCGCGTACACGACCCTGTCCGTGCTGCGGCTGCGCGGCCCGCTCGACACCCCCGCGCTGGGCGCCGCCCTGGACGGACTGGTCGCCCGGCACGAGGCCCTGCGCACCACGTTCGCCGAACACGACGGCCAGGCGCGGCAGATCGTCCACCCGCCGCGGCCCGTGGACCTCCCGGTGGAGGAACTCGCGGACACCGGCGCCCTGGACGGCCTCCTGGACCGGGAGGCCGCCACCCCCTTCGACCTGGCCGCCGGGCCCCTGCTGCGCGCCCGGCTGGCCCGGCTCTCCGCCGAGGAGCACGTCCTCGTCCTGGCCGTGCACCACATCGTCACCGACGGCTGGTCCGTCGGCGTACTCGCCCGGGACCTGGGCGAGCTGTACGCGGCGGCCCTTGAGCACCGCCGCCCCGCATTGCCCGCACTGCCCGTCCGCTACACCGACTACGCCGCCTGGCAGCGCACCCGGGCCGAACGCGCCGAGACCGAACTCGCCCACTGGCGGCGGGCCCTGGACGGCGTGACCCCCCTTGAACTGCCCACCGACCGGCCGCGTCCCGCCGTACGCACCGGCGACGGGGCCCTGGTCACCTTCACCCTGCCCGCCGCCCTGACCGAGCGGCTGCGCGAGCGGGGGCGGGAGGCCGACGCCACCCTCTACATGACCCTGGTGACCGCCTGCCAGATCCTGCTCGCGCGCTGGACCGGCCAGGAGGACGTCACCGTGGGCACCGTCACCGCCGGCCGCGAAAGGCCCGAACTGCACGACGTCGTCGGCATGTTCGTCAACACACTGGTGCTGCGCGCCCGCATCCGCCCCGAACTGCCCTTCCGGGAGCTGCTGGCCGAGGTACGCGCCACCGTCCTGGACGCGTTCGCCCACCAGGAGGTGCCCTTCGAACGCGTGGTGGACGCCCTCCAGCCCGAGCGGGACACCAGCCGCACCCCGCTGTTCCAGGTCATGGTCGCCCTGCACAACCTGGACACCGAGCCGCCCCGGCTGCCCGGCCTGGCGGTGGAGCCGGTGACCCCGCCGGTCCGCACCGCCACCTTCGACCTCGCCTTCGACTTCGTGGCGGGCGACGACGGCCTGACCGGATACCTGGAGTACGACACCGGCCTGTTCGACGCCGACACCGCCGAACGCCTCGCCGCCCGGCTGCGCATCCTGCTGGGGGCCGCCGCCGGGGACCCGGAGCAGGCCGTGGGCCGCCTGCCGCTGATGACCGACGCCGAGCGACGGCAGGTACTCCGCCACGGGACGGGCGCCCGGCTGCCCGAGCCGGACACCACCTTCCCCGCCCTGTTCGAGTCCCGGGCCGCCCGCGCACCGCACCGCACCGCGCTGGTGGCGCGCGACACCACCCTGGACTTCGCCGCGCTCAACCAGCGGGCCAACCGGCTCGCCCACCACCTCATCGCCCAGGGCGCCGGCCCCGAGGACGTCGTCGCCGTACGGCTCCCGCGCACCTCCGAGCTGGTGGTGGCGCTGTTCGCCGTCCTCAAGGCGGGCGCCACCCTGCTCTGCCTGGACCCCGAACTCCCTCGGGAGCGCACCGACCTCCTTCTTGCCGACGCCCGGCCGCACACCCTGCTCACCGACCTCGGCACGGTGCCCTGGGACCGGCTGCCCGGCCACGATCCGACCGACGCCGACCGGATCCGGCCCCTGCTGCCCCGGCACACCGCCTACATCGTCTACACCTCCGGCTCCACCGGCCGCCCCAAGGGCGTCGCCGTCGAACACCGGCAGCTGGTCAACCTCTGCCACGACCACCGCGCGGGCCTGCTCGCCCCGCACACCCCCGGCGGGCGGCGGCTGCGGGCCGCGCTCAGCGCCTCCTTCTCCTTCGACACCTCCTGGGAAGGACCGCTGCTCCTCGCCCTCGGCCACGAGGTCCACCTGATCGACGAGGACGTACGCCTGGACCCGCGGGCGTTCTGCGCCCAGATCGCCGAACACCGCCTGGACCTGGTGAACGTCACCCCGTCCTACCTGCGCGAACTGACCTCGGCCGGGCTGCTCGCGGCGGGCCGCCACCGGCCGCGCCTGCTGCTCGTCGGCGGCGAGGCCGTCACCCCGGCCGACTGGATCGACCTCGTGCGCGCCGAACGCGAGCTGGGCGTGGCCGTCTACAACATGTACGGGCCCACCGAGTGCACCGTCGACGCCGTCTACGGCCGGTGCGCCGACCGGCCCGACCGCCCGGTCATCGGCCGCCCCGGCGGCAACCTGCGCGCCTACGTCCTGGACGACGCCCTGCGCCCGGTGCCGCCCGGGACGCCCGGCGAGCTGTACCTGGCCGGGGCGCAGGTGGCCCGCGGCTACCTCAACCGGCCCGGACTCACCGCCGCCCGCTTCCTCGCCGACCCGTTCGGGGCGCCGGGGGAGCGGATGTACCGCACCGGGGACCGCGCCCGCTGGGACCGTGACGGGCGGCTGGAGTTCCTGGGCCGGGTGGACGAGCAGGTCAAGATCCGCGGGTTCCGCATCGAGCCCGGCGAGGTGGAGGCCGCCCTCCTGGGCCACCCGGACGTCGCCGACGCCGCGGTCACCGCACGCGAACACGCCGGCCGGCGCATGCTCGTCGGCTACGTGGTGCCCGCCGCCGGCCGCGCGCCGTCCGCCGACGCCCTGCGCCTGGCACTGCGCCGTACCCTGCCCGACCACATGGTGCCCGCCACGTTCGTCCCGCTGGCCCGCATCCCCCGCACCACCAGCGGCAAGACCGACCGGCGCGCCCTGCCCGCCCCGCCCGCGCAGCCCGACAGCGCCACCCCGTACGTCGCCCCCCGGCCCGGCACGGAGGAACGCCTCGCCGCGATCTGGGCCGACGTGCTCGGCGTCGAACGGGTCGGCACGCGCGACAACTTCTTCACGCTCGGCGGCGACTCCATCCTGAGCATCCAGATCGTCTCCCGCGCCCGGCAGACCGGAATCGCCCTCACCACCAAGGACGTCTTCCGCCACCAGACGGTCGCCGAACTCGCCCTCCGCGCGAAGGAGTCCGCACCGCGCCCGGCCGCCGCCGAAGAGCCGGCCGAGGCGCCGCTCACCCCGATCCAGCACTGGTACCTGGACGGCCGCGACCCCGGACAGCCGCTCCGCTTCACCATGACCCAGCGCCTGGAACTCGCCCCGGACACGGACCGCCGGGCACTCCAGGACGCCACCGACGCCCTCGTACGCCACCACGCCGCCCTGCGCACCCGCTTTCGCCGCACCGCCGACGGCTGGCGCCAGGAGGTCCTGCCCGAGGCACCGGACGGCGTCCTCACCCGCCACGAGGTGGCCGGCCTGGACGACACGGCCCTGGAGACCGAGGTCCAGCGACGCACGGACGAGGCCCAGGCCGCCCTGGATCCCGCCGAGGGCCGGGTCGTACGCGTCCTGCTCTTCGACCGCGGCCCGCACCGGCCCGGACAACTCGTCGTCACCGCACACCACCTGGTGATCGACGGCGTCTCCTGGCGCATCCTGCTCGCCGACCTGGAGACCGCCCACCGCGCCGCCGCGGCCGGCCGGCCCGCGAGGCTGCCCGCCACGGGCACCTCCTACGGCCACTGGGCCGCCCGCCTCGAACAGCACACCCGCTCCGGGGCCCTGGACGCCGACCTCCCGTACTGGACCCGCACCGGCGCGGCCCCGGCCGACCTGCCCGCCGGGCGGCCCGGCCCGAACACCCACGGCACCGCCGCCACCCTCACGGTCACGCTGGACGCGGAGACGACCGACGCCCTGCTGCGCAAGGTCCCCGAGGCCTACCGCACCCAGGTCAACGACGTCCTGCTCAGCGCCCTCGGCCGGACCCTGGCCCGCTGGTGCGGGCGCGACACGGTCCTGCTGGGCGTGGAGGGGCACGGCAGGGAGGACCTGTTCGAGGACGTGGACCTGTCGCGGACCGTCGGCTGGTTCACCGCCGAGTTCCCGCTCGCGCTGCGCACCGACCCGGACGCCGGCTGGCACGACACCCTCCGCTCCGTCAAGGAGCAGCTGCGGGCGGTGCCGCTGCACGGGCTGAGCCACGGCGCCCTGCGGCACCTCGTGCCCGGCAGCCCGCTCGCCGGAGCGCCGGCTCCGCAGATCGGCTTCAACTACCACGGCCAGTGGGACTCCGGCGCCGCCGACGGCCCCTTCCGCGGCTCCCTGCCCCCGGCCGGCCGGGACACCGACCCGGACGAACCCCGCCCCTACCTCCTGGACATCACCGGCGTCGTCCAGCAGGGCCGCCTCGAACTCGGCTGGACCTACCCCGCGCAGGTCTACGACCCGGCCACCGTCCGCCGACTCGCCGAGGAGACCCTCGCGGCCCTGCGGGAGATCGTGGCCCACTGCGCCCGCCCCGCGGCGGGCGGCCGTACCCCCTCCGACTTCCCCCTGGCCGGCCTCGGCCAGGACCAGCTGGACCGGCTCGTCGGCACCGGCCGGCACATCGAGGACGTCCTGCCGCTCACCCCGCTCCAGTCCGGCATGCTCTTCCACGGCCTCGTCGACACCGAGCACGCCTACTTCGACCGCACGGCGGTACGGCTGTCCGGCGTGGCCGACCCGCGCGCCTTCGCCGCCGCCTGGCAGCAGGTCGCCGACCGCACCCCGGCGCTGCGCACCAGCGTCCACTGGCACGGCCTGCCCCACCCGGTCCAACTGGTCCACCGGCACGCCGAGCTGCCCGTCACGCACCTCGACTGGCGGGCCCTGACCCCCGAGCGGCGGGCGGAGGCCACCGAGCGGCTGCTCGCCGAGGACCGCGCGGCCGGCATGGACCTCACCACCGCGCCGCTCACCCGGCTCGCCCTGGCCGCCCTGCCCGGCGACGAGGTGCTGCTGGTGTGGTCCACCCACCACATCGTCCTCGACGGCTGGAGCACCGGGCAGCTGCTCACCGAGGTGTGCGAGCGCTACGCCGCGCTCACCGGCGGCCCGGACCAGGCACCCCCCGCACGGCGGCCCTTCGCGGACTTCCTGCACTGGCTGCGCGCACAGGACGAGACGGCGGCCGAACGGCACTGGGCCGACGCCCTGGCCGGATTCACCGCCCGCACCCCGCTGCCGTACGACCGCACGCCCGCCGAGGCCCACCGCGCCCGGTCCGCCGCCGCCGTCCACCACGAGCTGGACCCGGAGACCTCGCGGCGGCTGCGGGAGACCGCCGCCCGCGCCGGAATCACCGTCAACACCGTGGTGGAGGGCGCCTGGGCGCTGCTGCTGGCCCGCTCCAGCGGCCGGGACGACGTGGTGTTCGGCACCACCGTCTCCGGACGCCCGGCCGAACTGCCCGGCGTCGAAGGCATGATCGGCATGTTCATCAACACCGTGCCGACCCGCGTCCGGGTCCCCGCCGGGCCGGTGCTGCCCTGGCTGCGCGGGCTCCAGGAACGGCAGAGCGACGCCCGCCGCTTCGACTTCCTCGCCCTGCCCCGCATCCAGGCCGTCAGCGACGTCCCGTCCGGGGAGGCGCTGTTCGACAGCATGGTGGTGTTCGAGAACTACCCCGTGGACGAGTCGGCGACGGCCCGCACCGGCGTCCGGGTCGAGGAGGTGCGCGCCGACGACGCCACCACCTTCCCGTGGTGCCTGCGCGCCCACCTGGCCGAACGGCTCGGCTTCGACCTGGCCTACGACCCCGCCCTGTTCGACCCGGCCACCGCCGAGCGCGCCGCGGACCGGCTGACCGCCCTGCTCGCCGCCCTCGCCGACGGGTTCGACACCGACCTGGCCGGACTGGACCCGCTCACCGCGGCCGACCACGACCTGCTGGCCGCCTGGAACACCACCGCCCGACCGGCCGTCCCGCGCAGCCCCGTGGACCTGTTCACCGAGCGGGCCCGCCGCACCCCGGACGCCCTCGCGGTCCACGACGGCGACACCCGGCTGACGTACCGTCAACTGCACGACTGGGCCCGCTCCCTGGCCGGGCGGCTGACGGCCGACGGGCTGGTGGCGGAGGACCGGGTGGCCCTCCTGATGGACCGCTCCGCCGAACTCGTCGTCGCCCAGCTCGCCGTGCTCATGGCCGGCGGCGCCTATGTCCCCGTCGACACCCGGGCCCCCGAGGAACGCCGCCGCACCCTGCTCGCCCAGGCGGGCGCGACCCTGCGGCTGACCGCCGCCGAGGTGGCCGCCGCTCACGCCCATGGCGCGGCTGCCGACTTCGACCGGGCGGGCCATGGCGCGGGCGCGGCGGCGGAGGTACCGGCTGCCGACTGCGATCGGTCGGCGTATGGCATGGCCGACGTGGAGGGGCAGGCGCCAGCGGCTGACCGTGATGGGCCGGCCCGTGGCGCGGGCGTGGCGGGAGAGCAGCTATCGGCTGCCGACTTCGACCGGGCGGACCATGGCGCGGGCGCGGCGGCGGAGGTACCGGCTGCCGACTGCGATCGGTCGGCGTATGGCATGGCCGACGTGGAGGGGCAGGCGCCGGCGGCTGACCGTGATGGGCCGGCCCGTGGCGCGGGCGTGGCGGGAGAGCCGGTATCGGCTGTCGACTTCGACCGGGCGGGCCATGGCGCGGGTGCTCCGACGGAGTCGGCGCCGGTCGCCGACCCCGATCGGCTGGCCTATGTGATGTTCACCTCCGGTTCCACGGGCCTGCCCAAGGCGGTCGCGGTGCGGCACCGGGACATCGCGGCGCTGGCCACCGACAGCCGCTTCGCCGACGGCGTGGCCGACCGGGTGCTGCTGCACTCGCCGGTGGCCTTCGACGCCGCCACCTTCGAGGTGTGGGCGCCGCTCCTCAACGGTGGCTGCGTGGTCGTGGCCCCGGGCGGCGACGTCGACGCGGCCCTGCTGCGCCGGCTCGCCGCCGACGGCCTGACCGCACTGTGGCTGACCGCCGGACTGTTCCGGCTGCTCGCACAGGACGCGCCCGACTGCTTCCGGGGCCTCAGGCAGGTGTGGACCGGCGGTGACGTCGTCCCCGCCCAGGCCGTGCGCCGGGTGCTGGCCGCCTGCCCCGGCCTGACCGTCGTGGACGGCTACGGGCCTACCGAGACCACCACCTTCGCGACCGCCTGCGCCCTCACCGACCCCACCGCGGTACCGGACACCGTCCCCATCGGCCGGCCGCTGGACGACATGCGGGTGCACATCCTCGACGCCCGGCTGCGGCCCGTACCGCCGGGCTGCGCGGGCGAGCTGCACCTGGCCGGGGAAGGCGTCGCCCGCGGCTACCTGGGCCGCCCCGGCGACACCGCCGCCCGCTTCCTCGCCGACCCCTACGGCCCGCCCGGCACCCGCATGTACCGCACGGGCGACCTGGCCCGGCGGCGGCCCGACGGCACCGTCGAGTTCCTCGGCCGCGCCGACGACCAGGTGAAGATCCGGGGCTTCCGGGTGGAGCCCGGCGAGGCCGAGGCCGCGCTCGCCGCCCACCCGGACGTCGTCGACGTGGCCGTCGTGGCCCGCGAGGACCGGCCGGGCGCCAAGCGGCTCGTTGCCTACGTCGTCGGACCGGCCGGAGAGGACGACGAGGAGCTGCGGGCCTTCGCCGCCCGCACCCTGCCCGACTACCTCGTCCCCACCGCCTTCGTCCCGCTCGCCGCCCTCCCGCTCAGCCGCAACGGCAAGGTCGACCGGGCGGCCCTGCCCGCGCCGGAGGCGTCGCCGGGGCGCCCGCGGATCGAACCCCGCACCGAGGCCGAGCGCCGCACGGCGGCCGTCTTCGCCGAGGTGCTCGGCAGCGAACCGCCCGGCGCGGAGGACGACTTCTTCCAGCTCGGCGGCGACTCGATCCTCAGCATCCGGCTCGCCTCCCGCCTCGCCGAGTCCTTCGACACCGACCTCACCCCGCGCGCGGTGTTCACGCACCCCACACCGGCCGCGCTGGCCCGCCTGCTCGACGCCCGGCAGGGCTCCGGCCGCCCCGCGATCGTCCCGGCCGGCCGGGACGCGGTCGCGCCGATGTCCCACGCCCAGCAACGCCTCTGGTTCCTCCAGGAGTTCGAGCCCGGTGGCGCCGAGTACGTCACCGCGCTCGCCCTCCGGCTGCGCGGCACCCTGGACACCGGCGCGCTCCGCGCGGCCCTCGGCGCCGTGGTCGCCCGGCACGAGTCGCTGCGCACCACCTTCGACAGCGTCGACGGACACGGCGTACAGATCGTCCACCCGCCGCGGGACGTGCCGCTGCCCGTGCGCGACCTGTCCCGGCGTGCCGAGTCCGACCGGGAGCCGGAACTGCGCCGGCTGCTCGCCGAGGAGCGCACCCGGCCCTTCGACCTCCGTGAGGGACCGCTGCTGCGCGCCGGTCTGGTCCGGCTCGCCGAGCACGACCACGTGCTCACCCTCGCCCTGCACCACATCGTCACCGACGGCTGGTCCACCGCCGTCCTGCTCGGCGACCTCGCCCACCACTACCGCGTCGAACTCGGCTCGGAGGAGCCCCCGTTGGCGCCGCTGCCGGTCCAGTACGCCGACTACGCGCACTGGCAGCGCACCGCCGGGGACACCGGGGCGGACGAGCACCTCGCCCACTGGAAGGAGCGCCTGGCCGGCATCGCACCGCTGGAACTGCCCACCGACCGGCCCCGGCCACCGGTGCGCACCAGCGCCGGCGCGACCACCCGGCTGGTGGTGCCCGCCCGGACCGCCCGGCGGCTCGGCCGGCTCGCCCGGGACCACGGGACCACCCTGTTCACCACGCTCGTCGCCGCTGCCCAGGCCTACCTCGCCCGGGTCTCCGGCGCCGAGGACATCGCCGTCGGCACCGTCACCTCGGGCCGCGACCGGCCCGAGACCCAGGCCCTCGTCGGGTTCTTCGTCAACACCCTGGTGCTGCGCTCCCGGGCCGAGGCCGGGCGGCCGTTCACCGGGTTCCTCACCGACGTACGGCAGACGGTCCTCGACGCCTTCGCCCACCAGGACGTGCCGTTCGAGCGGGTCGTGGACGAGGTGCAGCCCGTCCGCGACACCAGCCGCACCCCGCTCTTCCAGGTCATGGTCGTCCTGCAGAACACTCCCGCCGCCGGTCTCGACCTGCCCGGCCTGGAGATCAGCGACGTCGAAGCCGAGTCGGAGCAGGCCGCGTTCGACCTCACCCTGGAGTTCGCCGAGACCGGCTCCGGAGCGCTGCACGGCCTGCTCACCTACAACACCGACCTGTTCGACGCGGCCACCGCCGAACGGATGGCCGGACAGCTCGCCGCCCTGCTGCACGCCGTCGCCGAGGACCCGGACCGTGCGCTCGGCGCGCTGCCGCTGACCTCCGACGACGAGCTGAAGACCTTGCTGGAACAGGGCCGGGGCACCTTCCGCCCGGTGCCCGAGGCCACCCTGCCGGCCCTGTTCGAACAGCAGGCGGCCCGTACCCCCGACGCGGTGGCGCTGGTGGACGGCGACCGGGAGCTGACCTACGCGGAGGTCGACCGGGCCGCCAACCGGCTGGCCCACCGGCTCGTCCGGGACGGCGTCGGACCGGAGCGCGTGGTGGCCCTCGCGCTGCCCCGCTCCGCGGCGACCGTCGTGGCCCAGCTCGCCGTCACCAAGGCCGGCGGCGCCTTCCTGCCCGTGGACCCCGACTACCCGCCGCACCGCCGGGAGTTCATGATCCGGGACGCGGGCGCCCACCTCGTCCTCGGCGACCCGGCCGAGGTGTGGGCCGCCGACGGTCCCCGGACGGCGCCCACGGACGCCGACCGCACCGCCCCGCTCACCCCCGCCCACCCCGCCTACGTCATCTACACCTCCGGCTCCACCGGCACCCCCAAGGGCGTCATGGTCACCCACCGGGGCCTCGCCTCCTTCGCCGCGGCAGCCGCCGAACAGTACGCGGCGGGTCCCGGCGACCGGGTGCTGCAGTTCGCCTCGCCCAGCTTCGACGCCTCCGTGCTGGAGCTGTGCGTCTCCCTGCTCAGCGGGGCCGCGCTGATCACCGGCGAGGAAGGGCCGCTGGTCGGGGAGCGGCTGGCCGAGGTGCTCGCCGACCAGCGCATCAGCCACACCCTGATCCCCCCGGCTGCCCTGGCCACCGTCCCCCCGGAGACCGCCGCCGCCCTGCCTCACCTGCGCACCCTCATCGTGGGCGCCGAGGCCTGCCCGGCCGACCTGGTCGACACCTGGGCCCCCGGCCGCCGGATGATCAACTCCTACGGGCCCACCGAGGCCACCGTGGTCGCCAGCTGGACCGGACCGCTGACCCCCGGCACCGGCGCCCCCTCCATCGGCTGCCCCTCCGGCAGCACCCGCGTCCATGTGCTCGACGCCGCCCTGCGCCCCGTACCGCCCGGCGTCACCGGCGAGCTGTACATCGCGGGGCCCGGCCTCGCCCGCGGCTACCGGGGCCGGCCGGGACTGACCGCCCAGCGGTTCGTCGCCGACCCGTTCGGCGCGCCGGGGGAGCGGATGTACCGCACCGGGGACCTGGTCCGGTGGACCGCCGACGGCCGGCTCCGGTTCGCCGGACGCGCCGACGACCAGGTCAAACTGCGCGGCTTCCGCATCGAGCCCGGCGAGATCGAGAGCGCGCTGCGCCGCAGCCCCCTGGTCCGGGACGCGGTCGTCGCCGTACGCGCGGAGGAGACCCCCGGCGCGCCCGCCCGGCTCGTCGCCTACGTCGTCCCGGCCGAACCCTCCGGAGCCGGGCTGCCCGTCGGCGAGCTGCGGCTGCACCTGGCCGGGCTGCTGCCCCCGCACATGGTGCCGGCGCTCTTCGTGCCGCTCGACCGGCTGCCGCTCACCCCGAACGGCAAGACCGACCGGCGGGCCCTGCCCGCACCCGGGCCCGCACCGGCCGCCGACGGCCCGCGGACCGCGCCGCGCACCGACACCGAACGCCGCATCGCCCGCATCTGGGCCGATGTGCTGGGCATCGAGGAGGTCGGCGCCGACGACAACTTCTTCGCGCTCGGCGGCGACTCCGTCCTGAGCATGCAGGTCGTGTCCCGGCTGCGCCGCGACGGCCTGCACGTCGCCACCCGCGACCTGTTCACCCACCAGACCGTGGCCGAACTCGCCACCGTGGTCCGCGCCGCGCCCCGCCGGACCGGCGACGGCCCGGTCACCGGCGAGGTGCCGCTCACCCCGATCCAGGAGTGGTTCCTGACCACCCCCCGCGCGGCCCACCACCACTTCAACCAGTCCGCGCTGCTGGAACTCGACGGCACCCCCGACCCGCGGGCCCTGCGCGTCGCGCTCGACGCGCTGCTCGACCACCACGACGCCCTGCGCATGCAGTTCACCCGGGACGCGGACGGCTGGCGGCAGTTCAACCCGCCGCCCGCCACCGGCCACGACATCCTCGTACGGCACGACCTGACCGGGCTGTCCGCCGAGGAGGCCGACGCGGCCATGGCCAAGGCCGCCGACGAACTGCACACCGGCTTCGACCTGGCCCACGGACCCCAGCTGCGGGCCGCCCTGTTCACCGCGGACCCCGGCCGGCCGGCGTTCCTCCTCCTCGTCGCCCACCACCTGGTGGTGGACGCCGTCTCCTGGCGCATCCTCCGCGACGACCTGGAGACCGCCTACCGGCAGGCCCTCCAGGGCGACCCGGTCACGCTGGGGGAGCGCGGCACCAGCTTCCGCGAGTGGTCCCGCAGACTCGCCGCGCACGTCGCCGAGGGCGGCCTCGACCACGAACTCCCGTACTGGGAGCAGGCCGTGCACACCGAAGCCGACCCGGCCCCCGACGCGGCGGGACCGGCCGCCACGGTGAGCGTGGAACTCGGCGAGGACGACACCACGGCCCTGCTCCGCTCCGCGCCCACCGCCTACCGCACCCGCGTGAACGACGTGCTGCTCGCCGCCCTCTCCCTGGCGCTGGCTCGCTGGACCGGACACGACCGGGTCCGCCTGGACCTGGAGGGCCACGGCCGCGAGGACCTGCTCGACGGCGTCGACCTGTCCCGCACCGTCGGCTGGTTCACCACCGTGTACCCGGTCGCCGTCCAGGTGCCCGACCCCGGCGACCTCGGCCCGGACCGCGACTGGCGCTCCCTGGTGAAACAGGTGCGCCGCCAGCTGCGCGCCGTACCCGGCAACGGCATCGGCTTCGGCGCGCTGCGCACCTACGGCCCGCCCGACGTCCGCGAACGCCTCGGCGCCCACGCCCACGGACAGGTGGTGTTCAACTACCTCGGCCAGTGGGACGCCCGCCCCGAGACCACGGACGGCGGCCTGGTCCGCGCCGAACACGGCTCCTTCGGGCAGGACCACGACCCCCGGGACCCCGGCTCGCACCTGGTGGAGGTGGTCGGCGCGGTGCAGCACGGCCGGCTCGCCTTCACCTGGCACCACCGGCCCGGCGTCCACGACACGGCGACCGTCCGCCGGGTGGCCGAGGAGTTCGCCGAGGCCCTGCGCCACCTCGCCCGGCATGCCCGGGGAGGCCGATGACCGCACCCCGCCCCCGCGCGGCGCCGCCCCGCCCGGCCGCCCGGCACGGCCCCCGCCGGCCCCGCGCCCCGACCGCTCACCGCCACCGCACCGCCCACCCGAACGAGACGACGGAGGAACACCACATGGACGAGAACACCCGCTACCAGGTGCTGCGCAACGACGAGGAGCAGTACTCCCTCTGGCCCGTCGACATCGAGGTGCCCGCGGGCTGGCAGCCCGTCGGCAAGGAGGGCACCGAGGCCGAGTGCTCCGCCTACGTCGACGAGGTCTGGACCGACATGCGCCCGAAGAGCCTGCGCGAGCGCATGGAGAACGCCGGCGCCTGACCGGCCGCGCCCCCACCACCACGCCGGGCCGGCCGCCCACGCCGGCCCGGCATCCCTCCCGACGCGTCGCCGTCCCGACGCGTCGCCGTCCCGGCGCCCCACCGCCCTCGGCCCCCGCCGCACCGCATCACTCCCGAGGAGCCCGCCATGACCCCCGTCCTGCGTACCGAACGCCTGGAGTTCCTCCCCTACCGGCCCGAGCACGAGGACGTCTTCGTCGCCCTGCTGCGCGACGCGGAGGTGTGCCGCTGGATGGGGCAGGACCTCGTGCCCGAACCGCGGATCCGCGAGCTGTTCCGCGCCATCCTCACCGACGTCTACCCCCAGCAGCGCTTCGACGTGTGGGGCCTCTGGCTCGCCGGCGGCTACGTCGGCCACGCCGAGGTGAAGCCGACCGGCAACGTCGACGGCCACGAACTCGTCACCGCCCTCGCCCCGCGGTACTGGGGGCGCGGCCTGGGCGGCGAGGCGGTACGCGGCCTGCTCCGGCACGCCGCCGACAACCTCGGCCTCACCGAGGCCTACGGCATGGTGGGCGCCGAGAACACCGCCAGCCTGGCCCTGTGCCGCCGCCTGGGCTTCCGGCACGTCCGCGACGTCGTCGGCGAGGACGGCACCGTGACCAGACTGCTGGTCGTTTCCACCAGGGCCCGGGCGGGCGAGCCGACGGCCAAGGACCCCGTATGACCCGGCCCGGGCGGCGCCCTGGTGGAACTCGCGCTGCCCCTGCTGGCGCTCCAGCAGACCGGGTCGCCGACGCGGGCGACTGCCCGCCGGTGTCCTCGCCGCCCCGGCGGTCCAGCGGCGGCTGCGGCTGCCCGCCCTGATCACCCCGCTGTGCTGGGCGACCGTGATGATGGCGGTCGGCGCGATGCTGTCCGGCACGGTCCTGGCCGCCGTACCGCCGCCCGCCGCCCTCTTCGGCCACCAGGCCGCCGTCACCCCGGACCGGTTGCAGGGCCGCGCGGTCAGCGGGGTGCTGCTCGCCGCCGGCTCGGCCGGCGCGCTGCCGGCCCGCTGGAGCATGGCACCGGCCCCGCTGGTCCTCCCCCTGCTGGTGACCGCCGCCGCGGTGACGGCCACCCGCAGCAAGGCCCTGCGGACGGTGGCCGCACAGCCCATGGCCACAGGGGCTGCGCAGGAGGCTCACACGCGCTGTAATGGCGACGTGGTGAGTGAGGGTGCTGCGATCAGCAGGACGAGAGCGGAGCGTGCCGAAGTCGCCCTCGCCTCGCTGATGGCGTCGCCGGCCACCCCCGACAGGCTCCGCCGGATCCTCGAACAGGCACTGGTGTTCGCCGGGGCGTCCTTCGTCGCGGTGTACATGCCCGGCGGGGACCCCGGGCTGCTCTGCCTCGCCGAGTCGGCCGGCCTGCCGCACACCCTGTACGGCCTGCGCGACGGCTACCCGGCCGCCGGTGCCTCCCCGGTCGCCGAGGCCCACCGCACGGGAGTGCCGCAGTGGCTCGGCCCCGCCGAGCCGGCCGGCTGCCCGGACGAGCGCCGCACCCCGACCCCGGACTTCTCCCTCGCCGCCCTGCCCCTCGGCCCCGCGGGCGGCGGCTGCCTGCTGGCCGTCGGCGAGCACCCCGGCGGCTTCGGCACCGACGACCGGGCCTGCCTGGAGCTGATCGCCCGCACGATCGCCGTCCCCGCACCGATCGCCGCCGGTGACACCGGCGAGCTGCCCGAGGACGCCTTCAGCCTGGCCATGGACACCGGCCGGGTGGAGGTCGGCGAGGCGATCCTGCGGCTGTTCGGGATCGGCCGGGAGAGCTTCGACGGCCGCGTGGAGACCCTGCTGGGCCACACGGTGCCCGAGGACCTGCCCGCCCTGATGTCCGTGGTCGAGGCCGACCACATGTCCATCGGCGACCGCGAGCTGGAGTTCCGCATCCTGCAGCGCGACGGCCCGCCCAAGTGGCTGCGGCTGCGCGGCCGGCTGCTGCCCGGCGGCGAAGGCCGCTCCGCCCGGCTCGTCGGCACCGTCGCCGACGCCTCCACCCTGCGCTCCGACGTCACCGACGTGGCCCGGGTGCAGCGCCTGGCCGCCGCCCTCGCCACCGCCGGCACCGTCAAGGACGTCGGCCAGGCAGTCGTCGCCGCCCTGCGTACACCCCTGAAGGCCGACCGGATCGCCCTGGCCGAACTGGAGAACGACCGGCTCGTCGTCACCGTCCTCGACCCGCCCGAACCCGAGGCCTGGCCCGACGTGTGGCGCAGCGAATGGCGCACCGAGTGGCCCGACGCGCCGGTGCGCGCCATGCCCACCCTGGCCGCCGCGCTGCGCGATGGCCGGGCCAGGATCTGGCCCGCCGGCTCGCGGCTGGAGCCCGGCCTCGGCGAGGTCGGCCCCGGCGGTCTCGCGGTCCTGCCGCTGCCCGCCGGCGGTCGCATGGCCGGCGCCTGCCTGATCGGCTGGGACGAGCCGCACGACTTCGCGCCCGACGAACGCGCCCTGCTCACCGCCGCCGCCGGCCTCACCGGGGAGGCCCTGCTGCGCGCCCACGCCTTCGACGCCGAGCACGAACTCGTCGGCATGCTCCAGCGCACCCTGCTGCCCCGCCGGCTGCCCCGGCTGCCCGGCGGGGTCGCCGTCGCCCGCTACCTGCCCACGACGGCCGGCCTGGAGGTCGGCGGCGACTGGTACGACGTGATCCCGCTCGCCGAACACCACGTCGCCCTCGTCATCGGCGACGTCCAGGGCCACAACGCGGGCGCCGCCACCCTGATGGGCCAGATGCGCACCGCGCTGCGCGCCTACGCCGCCGAGGGCCACGCCCCGGACGTGGTCGTCGCGCACGCCAACCGGCTGCTCCTGGACATGGAGACCGACCTGTTCGCCACCTGCGCCTACGTCGACGTCGACATGGAGCAGGGCACCGCCTGGTGCGTCCGCGCCGGGCATCTGCAGCCGGTGCTGCGCCACCCGGACGGCACCACCGAGATCGTCCAGGCCGAGGGCGGTCCCCCGCTCGGCGTGCTCGACCGGGCCGACTTCCCGATGACCCCGCTGCGGCTGCAGCCCGGCACCGTGCTCGCGCTGACCACCGACGGCCTGGTGGAGTCCGCCGACTCCGACCTCGACGCCGGCATGGACCGGCTGGCCCGCGAACTGGCCGCCGCCGACCCCGCCCACCTCGGCCTGGTCGCCGACGCCCTGCTCACCGGCGCCCACCGCGGCGACGACGTCGCCCTGCTGCTGATGCGCTACGACGGCATGGCCGTACGGCCGCTGCGGGAGACCTGGACGGTGTGGCGGGTGCCCGAGGCGGTCCGGCACGCCCGCCGCTTCACCCGGCGCACCCTGCGCGCCTGGGGCATCCCCCGGGACATGCTCGACACGGCCCTGCTGGTCGTCTCCGAACTCGTCACCAACGCCCTCGTGCACACCGGCGGCCCGGTCCGGCTCGACATGAGCCTGGTCAACCACCGGCTGCGGCTCGCCGTCGCCGACTCCTCGCCGCGCAGCCCCGTGAAGCCCGCCAGCATCGGCTGGGAGGCCACCGGCGGCCGGGGCATCCTGCTGGTCGAGGCCGTGTCGGTGGCCTGGGGGACGGTCCCGGTCAGCGGCGGCAAACTGGTGTGGGCGGACCTCGTCCCCGACGGCTGACCCGCCACTCGGGTACGGGTCGGGGCGCCCCCGGCAGGTCGGCGCGGGCCCGCCCGCCGCACCTGCCTAGGGTCGGTTGGCGTGTCACACACCTTCGAAGAACTGGTCGCGAAGCAGCGCGCGGCCGACGCCGCCCAGACCCAGGTCCAGGAACTGCGGGACGCCTACGGGCCGCCTGCCGAGCGGCGGATGACGGGCGCCCAGTCGGGCACCTACGAGACCGCCCTGCGCGCCTGGCGGGACCTGGCCCGGGACGTGCAGACCGCGATCAGCGAATACGCCAAGGACACGGGCCGGCCGCGGGCCGAGGTGGAGGCCGAGGTGGAGCGGGCCGCCGCGGCGGAGGACACATGAGCCGAGCCGGCCGACATGCCGAGCGGCTCGTGGACGCGGCCGACGCGCGACTGCCCGTCCTGGAGGGCGGCTCGCTGCTGCGCAAGGCGTTCCCCCACCACTGGTCCTTCTTCCTCGGCGAACTCGCCCTGTACAGCCTGCTCGTGCTGATCCTGACCGGCGTGTGGCTGACGTTCTTCTTCCAGCCGGAGATGCGCGAGGTCGTCTACGCGGGCCCCTACGCACCGCTGCGCGGCGTGCGCATGTCGGCCGCGTTCGACTCCACCCTGCGCATCAGTTTCGACGTGCGCGGCGGACTGCTGATGCGGCAGGCCCACCACTGGGCCGCGCTCGTCTTCGTCGCCGCGATCGGCCTGCACATGCTGCGGATCTTCTTCACCGGCGCCTTCCGCCGGCCCCGGGAGCTGAACTGGGCCATCGGGCTGACCCTGTTCGTGGTCTCCCTCGCCGAGGGATTCGCCGGCTACTCCCTCCCCGACGACCTGCTCTCCGGGACCGGGCTGCGCATCGCGCAGGGCATCATGCTCTCCATCCCCGTGGTGGGCACGTACGTGGCCTTCTTCGCGTTCGGCGGCCAGTTCCCGGCCCACGACATCATCACCCGCCTCTACCCGCTGCACGTCCTGCTGCTCCCGGGCGCCCTCATCGGCCTGGTGACGGTGCATCTGATCCTGGTCTTCCACCTGAAGCACACCCAGTGGCGCGGCCCCGGCCGCACCCGCCGCAACGTCCTCGGCAAACCCCTCTTCCCGCAGTTCGCCGCCTCCTCCGCCGGCCTGTCCCTGACCGTCTTCGGCGTACTGGTCCTGCTGTCCGCCGTGGCCCAGATCAACCCGATCTGGAACTACGGGCCCTACCGCCCCGACGTGGTCTCCAGCGGCTCCCAGCCCGACTGGTACGTCGGCTTCATGGAGGGCGCGCTCCGGCTCGTACCGCCGTGGGAGACGAACGTCGCCGGGCACACCCTCATGTGGAACGTGCTGCTCCCGGCCGTCGTCCTGCCCGGCCTGCTGTTCGCCGTGCTCTACGCCTACCCGTTCGTGGAGCAGCGTCTGACGGGGGAGTGGCACCGCGAGCAGCACCTGTGCGACCGGCCGCGCGAGCGTCCCGTACGCACCGGCCTCGGCGTCGCGGGCACCGTCTTCTACGCCGTGCTGCTGCTGGCCGGCGGCAACGACATCATCGCCCTGACCTTCCGGATCTCCATCGAGGCCCTCACCTGGGCGCTGCGTGTCGCCCTCGTGGTGGCACCCGTCCTCGCGTTCCTGGTGACCCGGTGGCTGTGCCGGGCCCTGACGGCGGCCGAGCGGGAGCGCCTCGCCGAGGGCGTGCCCACCGGCGAGATCCGCCAGAGCGTCACCGGCGGCTACGACAGCGACCGCGAACCCGTCGCGGCGTTCCGGCCCGGCGCCCCCCGCAGGCCCCTCACCGGTGCCCGTACTGGAACACCATCCCGAACACGGCGCGCGCCAGAACGCCGAGCCCGATGAGGAACAGCCACAGCCCGTAGACGACGCCGGTCGCCGTCACCGCGACGCCGAGCGCGGTGACGACCGGCCACAGGCTCTCGTCCGGGAAGAACGCCACCGGCCCGGCCGCGTCCGCCACTTCCGCGTCGGTGCGGTCCTGCGCGCGGGTGCCCCGGCGCCGGTACTGGATCAGGCAGAAGAAGGCGACCAGCGCCGCCATCCCGAACGCGACGACCAGCGCGGTCGTGCCCGTCTCGTCCCGCGACCACACCCCGTACAGGGCGGCGCAGCCACCGAAGAACAGCGCCACCCCGCCGAACAGCATCGCCTCCGTCTTCATCGCAGTCCCTCCTCCTCGGCCATCCGAACGACCTGCGGATGGTGCAGGTCGAACGCGGGTGACTCGGACCGGACGCGGGGCAGCGCGACGAAGTTGTGCCGGGGCGGCGGGCAGGACGTCGCCCACTCCAGACCCCGCCCCCACCCCCAGGGATCGTCCAGGGTGACCCTGACGCCCTTGGCCGCGGTGCGCCACACGTTGTAGAGGAACGGCAGCGTGGACACGCCCAGCAGGAACGCGCCCGCCGACGACAGCGTGTTGAGCAGCGTGAAGCCGTCCCCGGGCAGGTAGTCGGCGTACCGGCGCGGCATCCCCTGCTCGCCGAGCCAGTGCTGCACCAGGAAGGTCAGCTGGAACCCCGGGAACAGCAGCCAGAAGTGCACCTTGCCGAGCCGCTCGTCCAGCATCTTCCCGGTGAACTTGGGCCACCAGAAGTAGAACCCGGCGAACATCGCGAACACCACCGTGCCGAACAGCACGTAGTGCAGGTGCGCCACGATGAAGTACGAGTCGGTCAGGTGGAAGTCGAGCGGCGGTGAGGCGATCAGCACCCCGCTGAGCCCGCCCAGCAGGAACGACACCAGGAAGCCCAGCGACCACAGCATCGGCGTCTCGAACGAGACCGACCCGCGCACCATCGTCCCGATCCACGCGAAGAACTTGATGCCCGTGGGCACCGCGATCAGGAACGACATGATCGAGAAGAAGGGCAGCAACACCGCACCGGTGGCGAACATGTGGTGCGCCCACACCACCGCCGACAGCATGGTGATCGTGGTCGTCGCCCCGATCATCGGCAGATAGCCGAAGAGCGGCTTGCGGGAGAAGACCGGGATGATCTCCGAGATGATCCCGAAGAACGGCAGGGCCACGATGTAGACCTCGGGATGCCCGAAGAACCAGAACAGGTGCTGCCACAGCAGCGCGCCGCCGTTCGCCGCGTCGAAGACGTGCGCCCCGAACTTCCGGTCCGCCTCCAGCGCCAGCAGCGCCGCCGTGAGCACCGGGAACGCGGGCAGGATCAGGATCGACGTGAACAGCACGTTCCAGGTGAACATCGGCATCCGGAACATGGTCATGCCCGGCGCGCGCAGACACATGATCGTGGCGATGAAGTTCACCGCGGTCAGCGTCGTCGACACACCCGACACGACCAGCCCCATGGCCCACAGGTCACCGCCGGCGCCGGGGGAGAAGTAGGCACTGTTCAGGGGCGCGTAGGCGAACCAGCCGAACGCCGCCGCCCCGCCCGGCACCAGGAACCCCGACACCACGATCAGACCGCCGAACAGGTACATCCAGTACGACAGCGCGTTCAGCCGAGGGAAGGCGAGGTCGGGGGCGCCGATCTGCAGCGGCATCACGGCGTTGGCGAACCCGGCGAACATCGGCGTCGCGAACAGCAGCATCATGATCGTGCCGTGGATGGTGAAGAACTGGTCGTAGCCCTGCCGGCTCAGGAACTGCATGCCCGGCCGGGCCAGTTCGGCGCGCATCGCTAGGGCCAGCAGCCCGGCCAGCAGGAAGAAGCAGAACGCCGTGACCATGTAGAGGCGGCCGATCACCTTGTGGTCGGTCGTGGAGACCCAGCGCAGCAGGGTCCGGCCCGGGCGTGGAGCGGGCGCCGTGTACCGGGCGGTGATCTCCAGGATTTCTGACATCTGCGGCGATTCGGTCATCGCGGGTGACGCTACTCCCGGCAGCCGGAGGCCCGCCCGCGCCACGCCCTGCGCGTCCACGGCGGTGTGCGCCGCCGGTTGCGCCGATCGGCTGACGGTCACCGCGCCGGGCATTCCCGGCCCGCCCCCGGGTACCCGGCGCCCATGGACACCGCCATGTACCAAGCAGCTTCCGGCGTACAGGTCTTCGGGTACGTCGTCCTTCTCGTCGCGGGCGTGGCCTGCGCAGGCGGGCTGATCTGGGCCTTCCGGCTGGGCAACACGGTGCGCCGGCGCGAACCGCGCCCGCCCCGCCCCGACGAGCAGCCCCGTATGCCGCCGTCCGGGCCCGTCCGTGAGATCCGTGAGATGCGCGAGCCCGACGAGGTGCCCCGGGCCGCCGACGACAGCGAACGCCTCACCCCGTACCGGCTCGGCACCCTCCGCACCAAGCGCGCCGGCGACCAGCGCCGCCCGCGCTGGTCCCCCGGTTCGAGCGGGTCCTTCGGCGGAGGTGGCGGCGGCCGGACCTGACCGCCGCCGCCCGCCAGGGTTTGCCCGCACCCGGGGGAGGGGACCCGGGCACGACATGCAGAAGTGCAGAAGGAAGATGACGGACGTGACCGCGCACAGCAGTGAGAAGCCCGCCCTGCCCTACTCCGAGACCGGATGGGCGAAGGCCCGCCGTCGGCGGGGCCGTGGGATGCGCACCTGCCTCCCCGCCGTCGAGGACCGGGCGTCCGCCGAGCGGCGCGGCGCCCCGGCCGAGGACAACATCGTCCGGGGCGAGGACTGACCGGCCCTCGTCCGCCGGTCAGGCGCGGGTCTTGGCGAGCAGCTCCAGGATCTCGGCGGTCGTGCCGGACTCGCCGAGCCGCGGGAAGATCCGCTCGACGCTGTTGGCGTGCGCCTCGGCGTCGGCGTCGGCCATGGCGTCCGTGGCGAGGGTGACGTGGTAGCCGTGCGCGTAGGCGTCACGGGCGGTGGACTCGACGCCGATGCTGGTGGCGATCCCGGTCAGCACGATCTGCGTGATGCCCCGGCGGCGCAGCTGGACGTCCAGGTCGGTGCCGTGGAAGGCGCTCCAGTTGTGCTTGGTGACGCGGATGTCGCCGGGGTGGCCGGACAGTTCGCCGACGATGACGTCCCAGCCCTCCGGGAAGGCGAGCCCGCGCGGCCCGCGCTCGACGCGGCCGGGGACGGCGTCCGCGCCGTCGGCGGCGAAGGAGACCCGGACGAGGACCACGGGCAACCCGTGGGAGCGGAACGCGCCGGCCAGTTCGGCGGTGCGGGACACGACGTCCGGGCCCGGGTACGGCTGGGTGGGCATGGCCACGATGCCGTGCTGCAGATCGATCGCGACGAGGGCGGTGCGGGCGTCGAGCGTGGTGAGCGACATGGGTCGGTCAGACCTTTCGAGTGGTTCGGGAGGTGCGCCGGCCGAGGGAACGGCCGGGCGGGATCGTCGCCGGCAGCAGCGCGGAGCCGACGAGCGTGAACAGGGCCGGGCTCGAGGAGTCGACCGGGTTCCGGACCGAGCCGAGGGCCATCGGCGGCACGAGCCGCCGGTCGGACCCGGCGGGGGACGGGCCGCCGGTGCCCGTGCGGGCGCCGGGCCTCGGTATCACTGTCGGGAGAGCCGTTCCATCAGCTCCAGCGCCGCGAGGACCGTCTGCCGCTCCTCCTCGGTGTAGCGGTCCTGGAAGGCGCGGGCCAGCCATTCCTCGCGCACCTGCCGGTTCCCCGCGATCCGGGCCCGGCCGCCGTCGGTCAGGGTGACCAGCTGGCGGCGGCCGTCGTCGGGGTCGGGGGCGCGGCGGATCAGCCCGTGCTGGTCCAGGGCGGCCAGCGTGGTGGCCATGGACTGCGGGCGCACGCCCTCGGCGGCGGCGAGCGCGCTGGCCGTGGCCGCGCCGTGCTTGCCGACCAGGGTGAGCGCCGACTCCTGCGAGGGACTGAGGTCGGCGTCCTGCGCCACCTCCCGGATGCGGCGTCGCAGCCTGCTGAACACCACGCGCAGATCGCGTGCGGCACGGGCGGCGGAGTCGGAGATGTCGGCCATGGCGCCACGCTACGACCGACAGGCCAGACTGTCCAGCCAAGGCTGTTCAGTTTTGACTGTCCATTTGCCCGGGTACTCGCCCGGCCTCGGACCGGGCAGCACGTCGGTGAAGCGAAGGAGCCCAGATGACCTCTCCGGACAGCTCCGGCCTCCAGGCGGCCCTCCGCGCCGAGGTGGACGGCGAGGTCCGCTTCGACGCGGGCAGCCGCGGCGCCTACGCCACGGACGGATCCAACTACCGGCAGGTCCCGCTGGGCGTCGTCGTCCCCCGCACCGTGGAGGCGGGCGCCCGGGCACTGTCGGTGTGCGCGCGCTTCGCCGCACCCGTCCTCTCCCGGGGCGGCGGCACCAGCCTGGCCGGCCAGTCGACCAACACCGCCGTGGTGATCGACTGGAGCAAGTACTGCACCGCCCTGCTCTCCGTCGACCCGGAGCGGCGCACCTGCGTCGTGGAGCCCGGCATCGTCCTGGACGAACTCAACCGGCAACTCGCCCGGCACCGGCTCCAGTTCGGGCCGAAACCGTCGACCCACAGCCACTGCGCGCTCGGCGGCATGATCGGCAACAACTCCTGCGGCGGCTCCGCCCAGGCGTACGGCAAGACCGTCGACAACGTCCGGCGCCTGGAGATCCTCACCTACGACGGGCAGCGCGCCTGGGTCGGCCCCACCCCGCCCGACGAGCGCGCCCGGATCATCGCCGGCGGCGGCCGGCTCGCCGAGATCCACGCCGGCCTGGACCGCATCGCCACCGAGTACCTGGCCGACATCCGCCGCGGCTACCCCAAGATCCCGCGCCGCGTCTCCGGCTACAACCTGGACTCCCTGCTGCCCGAGAACGGCTTCGACGTGGCCAAGGCGCTCGTCGGCAGCGAGGGCACCCTGGTGACCGTGCTGCGCGCCGAACTCGACCTGGTGCCCGTGCCGCCGTACGAGTCCCTGCTCGTCCTCGGCTACGACGACATCTGTGCCGCCGCCGACGACGTCCCCCGCCTCCTGGAGCACAGCGCCCCCACCCAGCTGGAGGCCCTCGACGGGCGCATGGCCCAGCTGATGCGCGAGGAGGGCGCCTACCTGGACTCGCTCGCCGTCCTTCCCGAGGGCGACAGCTGGCTGATGGTGCAGTACGGCGGCGACAGCCAGGAGGACGTCGACGGACAGGCGCACGCGCTGCTGCGAGCCCTCGGCCGGGGCGAGCGGGACCCGCGCGTCGCCTTCTCCGACGAGCCCGCCCGCGAGCACAGGATGCTCCGGGCCCGGGAGGCCGGGCTCGGCGTGACCGCCCGCCCGCCGGACGACCGGGAGACCTGGGAGGGCTGGGAGGACTCCGCCGTACCGCCCGAACGCCTCGGCGACTATCTGCGTGACCTCAAGCGGCTGTTCGAGGAGTTCGGCTACGACCATCCGTCCCTGTACGGCCACTTCGGGCAGGGCTGCGTCCACACCCGCATCCCCTTCGGCCTGAAGACCGCCCAGGGCGTGGCCGACTTCCGCCGCTTCGTGGAACGCGCCGCCGACCTCGTCACCTCCTACGGCGGCTCCCTCTCCGGGGAGCACGGGGACGGCCAGTCACGGGGCGAGCTGCTCACCCGGATGTTCGGCGAACGGCTCGTCACCGCGTTCGGCGAGCTGAAGGCGGTCTTCGACCCCGGCAACCGGATGAACCCCGGCAAGATCGTCCACCCCAACCCCGTCGACGGCCAGCTGCGGCTCGGCCCGGACTGGCGGCCCGCCACCCCGGCGACCCACTTCGGCTTCCCCGAGGACGACCACTCCTTCAACCGCGCGGTGATGCGCTGCGTCGGCATCGGCAACTGCCGTGGCCACTCGGGCGGCGTCATGTGCCCCTCGTACCGGGCCACGATGGAGGAGGAGCACTCCACCCGAGGCCGGGCCCGGCTGCTGTTCGAGATGCTCGACGGGCACGCCGACTCCGCGATCAAGGACGGCTGGCGCTCCACCGCCGTACGCGACGCGCTCGACCTCTGCCTGGCCTGCAAGGGCTGCAAGTCCGACTGCCCGACCGGCGTCGACATGGCCACCCTCAAGGCGGAGTTCCTCTCCCACCACTACGCGGGCCGCGTCCGCCCCGCCGCGCACTACGCCCTGGGCTGGCTGCCGGTGTGGGCGCGGCTCTCCCGCCTCGCCCCCGCGCTGGTCAACTCCGCGCTGCACGCCCCCGGTCCGGCGCGCGCGGGCAAGCTGCTGGCCGGCATCGACCCCGCCCGCCCGGCACCCGTGTTCGCCGCGGAGTCCTTCCTCCAGTGGTGGCGGGCGCGCGGCCCGGACGAGCCCGACCCGGCCGACCCGCGCACGGTCGTCCTGTGGCCCGACACCTTCAGCACCTACTTCCACCCCTCGGTCGCCCGGTCGGCCGTCCGGGTCCTGGAGGACGCGGGCTTTCGCGTCGCCGTCCCCTCCCGGCCGGTGTGCTGCGGTCTGACCTGGATCTCCACCGGCCAACTCCCCACCGCCAAAAGGGTGCTGCGCCACTCCCTCGGCGTGCTGAGCCCCTACCTGGAGGCCGGCACCCCGGTGATCGGCCTGGAGCCCTCCTGCACGGCCGTGTTCCGCGCCGACGCCCCGGAGCTGCTGTCCGGCGACCAGGACGTCCAGCGGCTCGCCGGCCAGACCCGCACCCTCGCCGAACAGCTCGTCCACCACGCCCCCGACGGCTGGCGGCCACCGTGGCTCGCCCGGCAGGCGACCGTGCAGACCCACTGCCACCAGCACGCCGTCATGAAGTTCGACGCCGACCGCGAACTGATGCGCCGCGCCCATCTCGACGCCGAGGTGCTCGACGAGGGCTGCTGCGGCCTGGCCGGCAACTTCGGCTTCGAACGCGGCCACCACGAAGTGTCCCTGGCCGTCGCCGAACTGGGCGTCCTGCCCGCCGTCCGCGGCGCCGCCCCGGACAGCCTGATCCTCGCCGACGGCTTCAGCTGCCGCACCCAGATCGAACAGGGCAACACCGGCCGCCGCGCCCTCCACCTCGCCGAGGCCCTCGCGTTCGCCCTCGACGGCAACCTGCCCAGCGACCACCCGGAGCGCCTGGCCGACCGCCCGCCCGAGCCGTCCCGCACGGCCCGCTGGGCGACGACCGCCTCCGTGGCCGCCCTCGCCGCCGGCGCCGTGGGCGGGATGCGGCGGCTGAGGAGGTGACCGTGAGCGACCAGCCGGCCGTCGACGCGGTCGACACCGCCGTCTACACCGTCCCCACGGACGCCCCCGAGGCCGACGGCACCCTCGCCTGGGACCGGACCACCCTCGTCCTGGTCACCGTCCACGCCGGCACCACCACCGGACTCGGCTACACCTACGCGCCCGCCGCCACCGCCCACATCGTCCGCGAACTCCTCGCCGGCACCGTCACCGGCCTCACCGCCCACGACGTCCCGCGCGCCAACGAGCGCATGTGCCGTGCCGTGCGCAACGCCGGACTGCCCGGCGTGGCCGCCCAGGCGATCGCCGCCGTCGACATCGCCCTGTGGGACCTCAAGGCCCGCCTGCTCGGCCTGCCCCTCGTCCGCCTGCTGGGCGCCGCCCGCGACGACGTGCCCGTCTACGGCAGCGGGGGCTTCACCACCTACGACACCGCCCGGCAGGAGCGCCAACTGCGCGACTGGACCGAGGAGCAGGGCATCCCCCGCGTCAAGATCAAGATCGGGGAGTCGTGGGGCACCCGGGAGGACCGCGACCTGCAACGCGTCGCCCGCGCGCGCACCGCCATCGGCGACACGGCCGAGCTGTACGTGGACGCCAACGGCGCCTACACCGGCGGCCAGGCGGTACGCGTCGCGGGCCGGCTCACCGACCAGGGCGTGACCTGGTTCGAGGAACCCGTCTCCTCCGACCACCTCACCACCCTCGCGGACATCCGCGGCCGGGTCCCGATGGACGTCACCGCCGGCGAATACGGCTACACCCTCCCGTACTTCGCGCACATGCTGGCCGCCGGGGCCGTCGACTGTCTCCAGGCCGACGTCACCCGGTGCGGGGGCATCACCGTGTGGCTGCGCGCCGCCGCCCTCGCCCACGCGCACGGGCTCGACGTCTCCGGGCACTGCGCGCCCCACGCCCACGCCCATGTCGCCGCCGCCGTGCCCAACCTGCGCCATCTGGAGTGGTTCCACGACCACGTCCGCATCGAACGGCTCCTGTTCGACGGCGTCCTCGACCCGGTCGGCGGCACCCTCACCCCGGGCGCCGACGGGGCACCCGGCCTCGGCCTCACGCTCGTGGAGGAGCGGGCGGCGCCCTACCGGGTGGAATGAGACGACCGCTGCGCAACTTTCGGAGAGAGCCTTGGCAGAGGAGAGGACCATGCCCCCCACCGTCGTCATCACCGGTGCCAGCGCCGGCATCGGCCGCGCCACCGCCCGCCTGTACGCCCGGCGCGGCGCCGACGTCGTCCTGGTCGCGCGCGGCGAGGGCGGCCTGGCGGCGGCGGCCGACGAGGTCGCGGCGCTCGGCGGCCGGCCCCTGGTGCAGCGCGCCGACGTGGCCGACCCGGCCCAGACGGAGGCCGTCGCCGAGGCCGCGGAGAAGGAGTTCGGCCCGGTCGACATCTGGATCAACTGCGCCTTCGCCAGCGTGTTCGCCCCGTTCGACGAGATCACGCCCGAGGAGTACCGGCGGATCACGGACGTGACCTATCTCGGCTTCGTCAACGGCACCCGCTCCGCCCTGAAACGCATGCTGCCCCGCGACCGGGGCACGATCGTGCAGGTCGGCTCCGCGCTCGGCGAGCGGTCGATCCCGCTGCAGTCGGCGTACTGCGGAGCCAAGCACGCCATCAACGGCTTCACCTCCTCGCTGCGCACGGAACTGCTGCACCGCGGCAGCAACGTGCACGTCACCGTCGCCCAGCTGCCCGCCGTCAACACCCCCCAGTTCGAGTGGGTCCGCTCCCGGCTCGCCCGGCACCCCATGCCCGTCCCGCCGATCTACCAGCCCGAGGTCGCCGCCCGGGGCGTGCTCCACGCCGCCGACCATCCGGGCCGCAAGCAGTACTACATCGGCGCCACCACCGTCGCCACGATCTGGGCCAACCGGCTCGCCCCCGCGCTGCTCGACCGCTATCTGGCCCGCACCGGCTTCGACTCCCAGCAGACCGACCGCATCCCGCCCACCGGCCTGGACAACCTCTTCACGCCGGCCGACCGGGAACCCGCCGACGACCAGGGCGCCCACGGCTCCTTCGACGACAGCGCACACGCCCGTTCCTGGCAGGAGACCCTGGCCCGGCACCCCGCCGCCACGGCCCTCGGCGCGGGCGCCGCCCTGCTGGGCACCGTACGCGCCCTGCGTCACCTCACACCCCGGTCCGCATAGCCCGGCTACGGCCGGGCCCGGTCAGGCGGCGACGTCGAACCCGTGCAGCAGGCCGAGCCGCTTGAGTGTCGTCATGCCGGGGGTGCCGTCGGCGTCGCCGCCCGGCTCGGTTCCGTGGAACCCGCACCGCTCCTGCCAGAGGCTGTAGGCGCTGCGCGTGGCCGATCCGGCGTGCCCGTCGGCGTACTGCTTGGCGAGCAGTTTCTCGGCGACGAGGGCGTTCTCGACGTAGATCGTCGGCTTGTACGAGACCGGCGTGCCCTCGCGGGGCGCGTCCTTCTCGAACGCTGCGACCAGCTTCGAGAGGGACACGACCGGACGCTTCGAGCCCGTGCCGCCGCCCGTGTCGGGCGTCTTCGGAGATCTCTTGTACTCGGGGCGGCCGAACCCGGCGATGTCGTGCACGTCCCTCGCGCGCCTCGCGCACACGTCCGCGGTGTTGCCCTCGATCGTGAACACGTGCCGGTGGTCGGCCGAGACGCCCGTGACGATACCGACGTGATCGATCCTCGCGATCTCGGAACTGCCGTCCCAGTCGAAGAAGATGACGTCGCCACGGCGTATCCCGCTCGCCTTGATGCCGTCCGTCATGGCGTGCCACCGGCCGGCCGCCTTGAACCGGGCGGCGTGCGCCACGGTGTACGCGAAGTCGTGCCCGAACAGTACGGCGTCGCGTTCGTCGGCCCGCGTCGCCCAGTAGGACACCGCGGCGTCGCACCAGGCGAAGTTGCCGTTGTAGTCGGCGCCGTTCCGTTCGCGGTACCACTGCTGGATCGCGTTCGGCTCGCCGGTTCCGATCCACTTCTCGGCGGCTGCGATCATCGCGTCGACGCTCATGCCGACGTGCCTCCCTCCGTGGTGTCGCCGTGGCCGACGGGCTGTTCGGGGGCGGAGTGGAACCCGGCCCCGTCCGCCGGGCCGTACTGCTCGGCGAGCAGCTGTGCCTCGTTCGCGACGGTCGGGCCGTTGCCGGTCTGGCTGAGGTGCCGCGCCTGTTCGTGCTGATCGCCGAGCCGCTCGGGGATCGGCCGTGCTGTGTCACCCATGGATGAGCCCCTTCTGCGCGGGCATGGGAAACGCCCCGGCCGGGTCGGCTCGGGGCGTGGGAATGCGGCAGTCGCGCCGCTCGTGTCACTGGCGTCGTCCAGCCACGTTGGCGTCCGACCTGGTGCGTACCTGCAAGTATACCCAGTCGCCCTCGCCGTCGCCCGCGTTGTTGCGCGTAGCCTGGCCCCATGGGGATCTCCCTCCTGCTGATGTCCGACACGCACCTGCCCAAGCGCGCCAAGCGGCTCCCGGAGCAGCTGCTCGCCGAACTCCCGGACGCGGACGTCGTGTTCCACGCCGGGGACTGGGTCGACACGGCCACCCTGGACCTGCTGGAGAGCCGCAGCCGCCGGCTGATCGGCGTGTACGGCAACAACGACGGCCCCGACCTGCGCGCCCGGCTCCCCGAGGTGGCCTACGCCGGACTGGGCGGCCTGCGCTTCGCGGTCGTCCACGAGACCGGACCCGCCCAGGGTCGCGAGGCCCGCTGCGCCGCCCGCTTCCCCGACCTGGACGTGCTGGTCTTCGGGCACAGCCACATCCCCTGGGACACCACCGCGCCCGGCGGACTGCGCCTGCTCAACCCCGGTTCCCCGACCGACCGCCGCCGCCAGCCCCACTGCACCTACCTCACGGCGACCGTCGCCGACGGGGCACTGACCGATGTGACGCTGCACCGGTTGCCGCAGCGCGGGTGAGCACCTGTGCGAGGATGCCGGAATGATCTCCAGCGCCGGCATACCCGACGTCGTCCCCGCAGGTCGCATGGCCGACCACGAGCAGCCCGTCCTCGACCTGCCGGGCGGCCTGGAACTGCGGCCCTGGCGGACGGGCGACGCCGATGCCCTGCTCAGCGCCGGGCTGGACCCCGCGATCCGGCAGTGGAACCTGTTCACCGTGGCCGACCACGCCGAGGCCCGCGCCCGGATCGCGCGCATGCACGAGCGGTGGCGGGCCGAGACCGGCGCGGTGTGGGCCGTGGCCCGGCCCGGCGGCCCGGCGGCCGGCCTCATCGGGCTCAACGACGTCGATCTCGCGGGCGGTGGCGCGGAGATCGTCTACTGGCTGCTGCCCGCGGCACGCGGCGGCGGAGTCGCCGTCGCCGCGACCCGGCGGCTCGCCCGCTGGGCCCTCGCCGACCTGGGCCTGCACCGCCTGCGGCTGTGCCACTCCACGGCCAATCCCGCGTCCTGCCGGGTGGCCCAGAAGGCCGGATTCACCTTCGAGGGCACCCAGCGCAGCGCCCTGTTGCACGCCGACGGCTGGCACGACCAGCACCTGCACGCGCGCGTCGCGGGAGACCCCGAGTAGCACACGGGGAGGGGCGACAGATCCGTGGACACCGGGCGGCCCGACTCGCTGTGATGGCAGGGGTGCTGATCGACGCCGACCTCGTACGCACGCTGCTCGCCGCCCGGTTCCCGCGGTGGGCCGGTCTGCCCGTCCGCCCGGTGCCGCGCTCCGGCATGGACAACGCCACGTTCCGGCTCGGCGGTGAACTCGCCGTGCGGCTGCCGGGGTACGCCCACCGGGCCGGCCAAGTCGCCCGGGGAGAGCCGGCGGAGGGGTACCCGTACCCGTGGGCGGTGTCCCGTTGGCCGGACGGCGAGACGGTCACCGCCGGCTCCCTCGCCGAAGCATGCCGCTCGGCGGCGCCGGGGACTTCATCGCCGCCGAGGCCCGGGCCCGCCCCGAGATCGAGGCGCTGAAGCGGGCCGGGCTGGTCACGGAGGTCTGGGACGCGGCGCTCGCCGCACCGCCCTGGGACCGGCCGCCGGTGTGGATCCACGGCGACCTCGACTCCGCGAACGGGACGGCACACTGAGCGGAGTCATCGACTTCGGCACGCTCGCGGTGGCCGACCCCGCGGTGGACCTGGTCCCCGCCTGGGGGGTCCTGCGCGGATCCGTCCCGGGTGACGGTGGCACTGGGCCGCCTGGAGCAGATCCTCGCCGACCGTCGTGCGGAGGCGGGCTGGGCGGACGCCTCCGGTCCCTCTTCGCTCAGACCACTCCCCGGGGATGGATCGCCCCGCTCGTCGTGCTGAGCGGTGCCCCGGTGCCGCCCCACCGCAGGGCCACGATCTCCGCCGCCACCGACACCGCCACCTCCTCCGGCGTACGGGCGCCGAGGTCCAGGCCGAGCGGGGAGCGCAGGCGGACCAGTTCCGGGTCGGTGAGGCCGGACTCGACCAGGCGGCGGAGCCGGTCGTCGTGGGTGCGCCGGCTGCCCATCGCGCCGATGTACGCGGCCGGCCGCCGCAGTGCCTCCCGCAGCACCGGCACGTCGAACTTCGGGTCGTGGGTGAGGACGCAGATCACCGTCCGCTCGTCGGTGCGTGTGCCGCGCAGATACCGGTGCGGCCAGTCCACGACGACCTCCACGCCCTCCGGGAACCGGCTGGGCGTGGCGAACACCGGCCGGGCGTCGCACACGGTGACCCGGTAGCCGAGGAAGTGCCCGATCCGGGCCACGGCGGCGGCGTAGTCGATGGCGCCGAACACCAGCATGCGCGGCGGCGGCGCGAAGGACTGCAGGAACACCGTGACGGTGTCCTGGCGCCGCTCCCCGTGCGGGCCGTAGTGCCTCAGGCCCGTCACGCCGAGGGAGAGTTCGCCGCGCGCGTCGGCGGCGACGGCCGCGTCGAGTCCCCGAGTGCCCAGGCTTCCGGCGATCGTGTCCGGCCACACCGCGAGGGTCGAACCGCGCGCCGCCGGTCCGTCGACCACGATGGCCGAGGTGACCGGCTCGCCGCCCGCCACGGACGCGGCGACCGCGCCGAACACCGGATCCCGGGCCGGGGTCACCGACCGTACCAGGACGGTGATCTCACCGCCGCAGGTGAGCCCGACCGCGAAGGCGTCGTCGTCGCTGTAGCCGAACGTCTCCAGCCGTGCCACGCCGGTCGCGACGACCTCCTGGGCCAGCTCGAACACCGCGCCCTCCACGCAGCCGCCGGACACGCTGCCGACCACCTCGCCGTCCGGGCCGACCGCCAGCGCGGCGCCGGGCCCGCGGGGCGCGCTGTGGCTCACCGAGACGACCGTGGCCAGCCCGAAAGGCAGCCGGGCGGCGTACCACCGGTCCAGGACCCCGAGAATCTCGCGCATCGTCCGCTCCTCGGCCCGCGCTGACCCGACAGCGCATTCAGTTGAACGTTAATCCGTTGAGGGTGCCGTCGCCGTTCTGCTGCACTGCACCGGTCGAGTTCCCGAGAGAACCCAGGAGCGATCATGCGAGCAGCGTTCATGTCCCGCCCGGAAGGAATCGCCCGCTCTCAAGGACATGACGCTTCGTGCCTATGCTCAATCTGGGAATCCTCGCGCACGTCGACGCAGGTAAGACCAGCCTGACCGAACGGCTGCTGCACAGCGCCGGAGTGATCGACGAGATCGGCAGCGTCGACGCCGGCAGCACCACCACCGACACCCTCGCGCTGGAGCGGCAGCGCGGTATCACCATCAAGTCCGCCGTCGTGTCGTTCCCGCTCGACGGGGTCACCGTCAACCTCATCGACACCCCCGGTCACCCGGACTTCATCGCCGAGGTGGAGCGCGTGCTCGGCGTGCTGGACGGCGCCGTGCTGGTCGTCTCCGCCGTCGAGGGCGTCCAGGCGCAGACCCGCGTCCTCATGCGCACCCTGCGCCGGCTGCGCATCCCCACCCTGGTCTTCGTCAACAAGATCGACCGGCGCGGCGCCCGGGACACGGCCGTGCTCCGCCAGATGGCGCACCGGCTGGCCGTACCGCTCGTCCCGATGGGGACCGCCTGCGGGCTCGGCACACGCACCGCCCGCTTCGTCCCCGGCCTCGGCCCGGCCGCGCTGGAGGTGCTGGCGGACCGGGACGACAGCCTGCTCGCCGCCTACCTCGACGGCGGTGTGCCCGAGGCCCGGCTGCGCCGCGCCCTGGCCGCCCAGACCCGGAGCGCGTCGGTCCACCCGGTGTACTTCGGCTCCGCCATCACCGGCGCCGGTGTGCCCGAGCTGATCGGCGGCGTGGAGCGGCTGCTGCCCGCCGCCGCCGGCGACCCGGACGGCCCCCTGTCGGGCACGGTCTTCAAGGTCGAGCGGGGTCCGGCGGGGGAGAAGGTGGCCTACGCCCGCCTCTTCTCCGGCACCCTGCGCGTCCGCGACCGGATCCCCTTCGGCGACGGCCGGCGGGACACCGGCACCGGCCCCGGAGGGGGAGGCCGGGTCACCGGGCTCACCGTCTTCGAGCGGGGCACGGACACCCGGGCGGACAGCGCCGGCGCGGGCCGGATCGTCAAGGTGCGGGGCCTCGGCGGCATCCGGATCGGCGACGCCCTCGGCGAGCCCGTACGGGCGTACGCGCACCACTTCGCGCCGCCCACCCTGGAGACGGTCGTCGTCCCCGGCCCCGGCACGGACCGGCGCGCCCTGCACCTGGCGCTCACCCAGCTCGCCGAGCAGGACCCGCTCATCGGCGTGCGCCACGACGACGTGCGCGGGGAGACCTCCGTGTCCCTCTACGGCGAGGTGCAGAAGGAGGTCGTCCAGGCCACCCTCGCCGACGAGTACGGCCTGGACGTCGGCTTCCGTGGGACGACGACCCTGTGCATCGAGCGGCCGGTCGGCACCGGGCACGCCGTCGAGTTCAACAAGAAGGACGCGAACCCCTTCCTCGCCACGGTCGGCCTGCGCGTCGACCCCGCCCCGCCCGGCTCGGGCGTGGACTTCCGGCTGGAGGTGGAGCTGGGCTCGATGCCGTACGCCTTCTTCAAGGCCGTCGAGGACACGGTCCGCGAGACGCTCGGCCAGGGGCTGCACGGCTGGCAGGTCCCCGACTGCACCGTCACCATGACCCACTCCGGCTACTCGCCCCGGCAGAGCCACGCGCACCAGGGCTTCGACAAGAGCATGTCGAGCACCGGCTACGACTTCCGGGGCCTGACCCCGCTGGTCCTGATCGACGCGCTGCGCGGGGCCGGCACCCTGGTGCACGAGCCGATGCACCGCTTCCGGCTGGAGGCGCCGGCCGACACGCTCGGCGCGCTGCTGCCGGTGCTGGCCCGGCTCGGCGCCGTACCGGAGAGCACCGGCACGCACGCCCTGACCTGTGTGCTGGAGGGCGCGGTGCCGGCCGCCCGGGTGCACGCGCTGGAGCAGCGGCTGCCGGGGCTGACCCGGGGCGAGGGCGAGCTGGAGACGGCCTTCGACCACTACGCGCCGGTGACCGGCGGCGCGGTCCCGGAGCGTCCGCGCACCGACCACAACCCGCTGAACCGGAAGGAGTACCTGCTCAACGTGACCCGTCGCACGAGGGAGTGACCGATCGGGCTGACTGATAGTCAACTTACTGATGAGTCAGAAGCTATTGACGCTGTCCCGGCGGCGCCGGACTGTGGTGAACATGTCGAAAATCCGGGTGCGCCTGCTGACTGCTCTGGTCGTCCTCTGCGGATCCCTGACGGTGGCGGGCATCCCGCCCGCCACCGCCGCCACCCCGTCCGACTCCCTCTGGTTCGACGGCGCCCCGCTCACCGTGCGGGGCGGCCGGTTCGCCGACGGCCAGGGCCGCGAGATCGTGCTGCGCGGCTACAACGTCTCCGGCGAGACCAAACTGGAGGAGAACGGCGGCCTGCCCTTCGCCTCGGTCGCCGACGCCCGGAAGTCCGCGACCGCGCTGCGCGCCCTCGGCGGCGGCAACGCGGTCCGCTTCCTGCTCTCCTGGTCGCACGCCGAGCCCGTGCGCGGCCAGGTCGACACCGCCTATCTGGCCGCCGCAACCGAGCAGATGCGCGCGTTCCTGGACGCGGGCGTCCGCGTCTACCCCGATTTCCACCAGGACCTGTACTCCCGCCACCTGTTCGGCACGGGCAGCTGGTACACCGGCGACGGCGCCCCCAAGTGGGCCGTGGACGCGGGGAGTTACCCGAAGGAATCCTGCGGCATCTGCCTCTTCTGGGGTCAGAACATCACCCAGAACGCGGCCGTGCAGAAGGCGCAGTACGACTTCTGGCACAACGCCCACGGCCTCCAGGACGCCTTCCTGGCCACCGCCCAGACCACCATGGCCCATCTGCGGCAGCACCTGAGCGCCGAGGAGTTCGCGGGGATCGCGGGCTTCGACCCGTACAACGAGCCGTACGCGGGCAGCTACGACTCCGGGCAGACCTCCCGCACCTGGGAACGCGATCTGCTCTGGCCGTTCTACGGGAGGTTCCGCGCCCGCATGGACGCCGCCGGCTGGGCGGACAAGCCCGCCTTCGTCGAGCCGAACCTCTTCTGGAACGCCAACATCTCCACCCAGAAGCAGGAGGGCGGTCTGCTGGACGCCGGCACGCTCGGCCCGGGCTACGTCCTCAACACCCACTTCTACGACCAGAAGGCCATCTCCGGCATCCTGATGTGGGGCAAGGCGGCCGACGGCCAGTACGCCGCCGACTTCGCCGGCGTCCGCGACCGCGCCTCGGCCGCCGGCACCGCGGCCGTGGTCAGCGAGTTCGGCCACCCCCTCGCCGGCACGGTGGCCGACAAGGCGCCGACCGTCCTGAAGGCCATGTACCAGGCCCTCGACTCCCGCCGGAGCGGGGCGGGCTGGTGGACGAACCCGGCATCCTCCGGCCCGGTGCTGTCCGGCACCCAGTGGCAGTGGGACCTCTACAACGGCCGGCACAAAGAGCTGATGAACGGCAACCCCGACAAGGTGCTCACCTCCGGGGACGCCTGGAACGACGAGGACCTGTCGGCCGTAGGGCTCGACGACTCCGGGAACGCCGTCCTGCGCCAGGACGCCCGCCTCCTGGACCGCGTCTACCCGAGCGCCACCGCCGGCACCGCCCTCGCCTTCACCTACGAGGACCGCTCCCGGGACGGCTCCACCGTCCTCACCTGGAACCCGGTGCCGGGTTCCCTGCCGAACGTGGCGAAGCTGGTGGGCTCCGGCCAGTACGGGGTGCTCGTGTGGCGCTCCGGCGACGGCACCGCCCCCACCGAACTGCATCTGCCGGCGTCCTTCCCCACCGCCGCCACGACGGTCGTCTCCGACCTCGGCACGGTCCACGCCCCACCCGTGTACGGCGCGGCCACCCCGGTCGCCGTGGCCGCGGAGCCGGGCGGCACGGGCAGCCGCCGGCTCCTGCTGACCGACACGGACTCCGGGACGCTGCACTACGCGCTGGTCACCAACGGCGCCACGGCGCCCACGGCGGACCTGCTGAGCGCCGCGAGGGCCGAGCTGGCCGCGTGGGCGGCGGCGCGCTTCTGACGGCGGCATGGCCTCCGGAGTGAGTGGGGGCACCCCGGAGGCCACGGTCCGGTGGCCGTCAGCTGCCGCCCGGACCCGTCCAGCCGGCCTGCACATGCCCCAGCCGGACGCGCTGCGGATGGTCGCCGACCGGGACCGACGCCACCTTCCGGCCGGTGGCGAAGTCGATCGCCGTCACCTGGTCGGCGCCGCTCTCGGAGACGATGCAGTCCTTGCCGTCCCCGCTGACCGTGGCCCAGTACGGCTTGGACGTCGTGACCAGCGGGCCCTCCTGGAGCGAGGCACGGTCGACCACGGCCGCGTAGTCGTCCA
Organism: Streptomyces sp. NPDC046727; assembly: GCF_040645635.1. Taxonomy (NCBI): domain Bacteria; kingdom Bacillati; phylum Actinomycetota; class Actinomycetes; order Kitasatosporales; family Streptomycetaceae; genus Streptomyces; species Streptomyces sp. NPDC046727. Next base: position 7,693 of record NZ_JBEYYR010000020.1, on the reverse strand, counting down.
TGGTGCCCGCGACGCACAGCTTGGTGCCCTCGGGATTCATCGAGATGCCGTGGTGACGCGAGTCGTTGACCCAGGTGGTGCGGTCCTCGCTGGTCGCCGGGTTCTTCGGCAGGGTCTTCATCCGGGTGATCCTGTCGGTGGCGATGTCGTACTCGAGGAAGCCGTTGAAGAACGACACCTGGAAGTACAGCTTGGACTCGTCCGGGGAGAACACGGCCGGGCGGACCGCGTCGGAGAAGTCCTTCAGCCCGAACGCGTCCAGCCGCTGCCGCATGTCGATGACCTTGACCTGCTTGTACGTCGTCGCGTCCACGACCGTGATGTGCCGGTCGCCCTTGGTCCAGTCCCAGCCCGGGGCGTCCAGCGCGGTGTTGACGTCGCCGATGGACATGTTCCAGATGTACTTGCCGTCCTTGGTGAAGATGTTCTCGTGCGGCTTGTCGCCGGTCGCGAACGACCCCAGCTGCTTACCGGTATCGATGTCCAGGACGTGCACGGTGTTGGCGGTCGAGGCGGAGACGGCCACCCGGGTGCCGTCCGGGGAGACCGCCATGTGGTCGGCGCGGTAACCGGACACCGGGAAGCGCCAGTTGACCTTCCCGCTGGCCAGGTCGATGGAGACGACATCGGCGAAACTCGGCCGGGACACCACCACCGATGTGCCGTCCGGGGTCGTGTACATGTCGTCGGCGAACTGGTCGTGACCCTCGCCGACGCTGTTGCGGATCGCCTGGAAGTAGATCCACTTGATCGGGTCCGCGTTGATCTCCGCCATCCGCGCGTTCTTGTCCGGGACTACGTCGATCCGGCCGATCTTCGCGAAGTCGCCGGAGGAGCGGATGACATCGGCGGTGCCGTCCCAGTTGTTGCCGACGAACAGCACCTCGCGCAGCCCGTCGGGGGCGGCGGACGCTGCGGAGGCGGCGGTCGCCGAGCCGGCGACGGTCAGGACGAGGGCGGCGGCCACGGAGCACAGGTGCCGGGTTCTGGAGGCGGCCATGACGGCTCTCTTTCCTCGGGGGAATCTGAACACGGGCGCATTCACAGTGAACTTACTGAAAAGTAAGGAGGGGGCGCCCTTCTCGACAAGATGTGTGCACGACAAGATTGGTGATCGGCGGGGTGACGGGAGGGGGACGCGTGGGGGGAAGGCTCAAGGCGCCGACAGGGCGCTACGGCGGCCGGTCGGCCGAGGAACGGCAGGCCGAGCGGCGCCGGCGCTTCCTGGACGCGGCACTGCGGCTGTTCGGCGACACCCCCGGCTACCGGGGGACGACGGTCGCCGCGCTGAGCCAGGCCGCCGGCCTGTCCACGCGCCAGTTCTACGAGGAGTTCCGCACCCTGGAGGACGTCCTCGCGGCCCTGCACCTCCAGGTCAACGGCTGGGCCGAGCAGGCCGTCGTGGACGCGCTCGCCGACGCGGACGGCCTGCCGCTGGCCGACCGCGCCACCGTGCTCTTCCGCGCCTACGCCCGCGATGTCACGTCCGACCCGCGCCGCATCCGTATCGCCTTCGTGGAGATCATCGGCGTCAGCCCCCGCCTGGAGGAGCAGCGCCTGGCCCGCCGGGCACGCTGGGTCGACCTCATCCGCGCCGAGGCGGACGCGGCCGTGACCCGCGGGGAGGCGGCGCCGCGCGACTACCGGCTCGCGGCCACGGCGTTCATCGGCAGCGTCAACGGCCTGCTGCACGACTGGACCGCCGGCTGGCTGGACGCCACGCTGGACGAGGTGGTGGACGAACTGGTCCGGCTGCTGCTGGCGATGCTCCGGCCGGAGGACTGGCGGCCGAAGATCCCGTGACACGGGCCTGGTCGGGGTGGTCCGCCCAGGTCAGCGGGGTGCGGCTCGGTTCGGCGCGCGGGATCGGGCCGGAACTGGTCTGCTGGTGCGGGGGGCCGTCGTACCCGTACTCCGGAGAGACCCATGAGCACCTATCGAGTCGCGCAGGTGACGGCGCCGGGTGGCGCGTTCGAGCTGGTCGAGCGCGAGGTGCCGCGGCCGGGACCCGGGCATGTGCGGATCGCCGTCGAGGCGTGCGGGATCTGCCACAGTGACGCCCTCTTCGTCAACGGCGGGGTGCCGGGGGTCACGTTCCCGGTGGTTCCCGGGCACGAGATCGCCGGACGCGTGGACGAGCTGGGCGAGGGCGCGCAGGAGTGGGGATACCGGGCCGGCGACCGGGTGGCGGTCGGCTGGTTCGGCGGCAGCTGCGGCCACTGCACCGCCTGCCGCCAGGGCGACTTCATCTCGTGCTCCGACCTCAAGGTGCCCGGCTGGGCCTACGACGGAGGCTTCGCCGACACGGTGATCGCACCGGTCGACGCGCTGGCCCGGATTCCCGACGCGGTGTCGCCGAGCGACGCGGGCCCCATGGCCTGCGCGGGCGTGACCACGTACAACGGGCTGCGGCGCAGCTCCGCCGAGCCGGGCGACCGGGTCGCGGTACTCGGCATCGGCGGCCTCGGCCATCTCGGGGTGCAGTACGCGGTCGCGATGGGCTTCGAGACCGTGGCGATCGCCCGGGGGCCGGAGAAGGCCGACTTCGCCAAGCGGCTCGGCGCCCACCACTACGTGGACAGCACGTCCGGCACCCCGGTCGCCGAGGCCCTGCAGTCCCTCGGCGGTGTCAAGGTCGTGCTGGCCACGGCCGGGAACTCCGAGGCCATCTCGGCCACCGCGGACGGCCTGACCCATCGCGGGGAGCTGGTCGTCATCGGAGCGGACGCCGAGCCGCTGGGCGTCAGCCCGTTCCAGCTGATCATGGGAAGCCGCGTCGTCCGCGGGCACGCCTCCGGCACCTCGCAGGACCTGGAGGACGCCATGGCGTTCAGCGCCCTGCACGGCATCCGCCCGATGACCGAGACAGTGCCGCTGGAGCAGGCCGGAGAGGCGTACGACAAGATGCTCGCCGGCGCCGCCCGCTTCCGCATGGTGCTCACCACGGGCTGACGCGGTTCAGTCGCTCCAGTGCTGCCAGTACCGGGGCGGTGCCGTCCTCGGTGCGGACGCGGGCGCCCAAGGACTGCGCGTGGTCCCGGTATGCGGTGTCCTGGGTGGCCCGCACCAGCGCCGAGGCCAGCGTGTCCACGGTCAGGCGGCGCAGCGGGACGGCGGTGGGGGCGACGCCCAGGGCGACCAGCCGGGCGGACCAGAAACCGGCGTCGAACTGGACCGGGACGGCACCGTCGGCACGCAGTCCCGCCGCCCGCTTCCGCATGGTGCTCACCACGGGCTGACGCGGTTCAGTCGCTCCAGTGCTGCCAGTACCGGGGCGGTGCCGTCCTCGGTGCGGACGCGGGCGCCCAGGGACTGCGCGTGGTCCCGGTATGCGGTGTCCCGGGTGGCCCGCACCAGCGCCGAGGCCAGCGTGTCCATGGTCAGGCGGCGCAGCGGGACGGCGGCCGGGGCGACGCCCAGGGCGACCAGCCGGGCGGACCAGAAACCGGCGTCGAACTGGACCGGGACCGGCACCGCTGGCACCCCGGCACGCAGTCCCGCCGCCGTGGTGCCCGCGCCCGCGTGGTGGACCACGGCGGCCATCCGAGGGAAGAGCGCCGAGTGCGGCACCTCGCCGATGCCCAGCATGTCGTCCCCCTCGGCCGTGAGCCCGCCCCAGCCGCGCTGGATCACCCCGCGCAGCCCGGCCCGCCGCAGCGCCGCCACCACCTGAGCGCTGAGCCGCCCGGCGTCCAGCACGGTGGCGCTGCCCAGCCCGACGAACACCGGCGGCGGACCGGCGTCGAGGAACTCCCGTACCGCCTGCGGGAGTTCCGGCTCGGCGTCGTACGGCCACCAGTAGCCGCCCACCTCCAGGCCCGCCCGCCAGTCGCCCGGCCGGGGCACCACCAGGGGGCTGAAGCCGTGGAGCACCGGCCAGTCGCGCCGCTCCCGCGCCCGCCGCGCGGCACCGGTGCGCTGCCGGGGGAGGCCGAGCCGCTCGCGCACGGCCGGCACGGCACCGGCGAAGACATGCTCCACGGCCAGGCTCACGCCCTGCCCGGCCAGCCGGTTGACCGGTCCTCCCCAGGTGCCGCCGCCGAGCACCGGCGGGGCGAACTCCCGGGTGGCCGCGAGGGGTTGCAGATAGACGCCGAGGCTCGGCAGCCGCAGTCCCTCGGCGATCGTGTGCCCGAGCGGGGCCAGGGAGGCGGACAGCAGCAGGACGTCGCTGCGGCGGGCCGCGCCGAGCAGGTCCTCGGTCAGCTCTCCGACCAGGCGCCGCGCCAGGTCCACCACCCGCAGCAGCTTGCCGGCGCCGCCGGCGCTGCGGTGCAGCCCCTGGCCCCGCGGTGACTCCAGTTCGGCCCGCGGATCCACCGGCAGTGCGTGGAACCGCACCCCGGAGCCCGCCACCAGCGGTTCGAAGCGGCCGTGGGTGACGAGGGTGACCTCGTGGCCGGCCAGGGCGAGACGGTGCCCGAGCCCGGTGTAGGGGGCGGCATCGCCCCGGGATCCAGCCGTCATGATGGCAACGCGCACGACGGCCAGTATGGCCGGACCGGGCGGCCCGTACGACCTCAACGGCCCGTTCCCCACGGCTGGTTCACGCCTGCCGCAGCCGTTGACTTCACCCCCTCGCGGCTCTACGGTCGGCGCGCAGCCGTTCGGTCCACCGATCTTCGTTCGATATGTCGACCAGTTGTTCTGTGTGCGGAGGCGCCGATGTACCCCCCACTCCGTCCGACCGCCGCGGGCTTCGCACGGCGGTGCGGAGCCGTCGTCGTACGCCTGCTCGTGCCGGCCCTCGCGGCCGCCGCCGCGCTGCTGTTCACCCAGCCGGCTCCGGCCCGGGCGGCGACCGTCCGTCAGATACCGGTACCCGCCGCCCCCATGGGCTGGGCGTCCTGGAACAGCTTCGCCGCCAAGATCGACCACAACGTCATCCGGCGGCAGACCGACGCCCTCGTGGCCGCCGGACTCCCCGACGCCGGCTACCGGTACGTCAACATCGACGAGGGCTGGTGGCAGGGCACCCGCGACAGCGCCGGCAACATCACCGTCGACACCGCCGAGTGGCCCGGCGGCATGAGCGCCATCGCCAACTACATCCACAGCAAGGGCCTGAAGGCGGGCATCTACACCGACGCCGGCAAGAACGGCTGCGGCTACTACTACCCCACCGGCCGCCCCGCCGCCCCGAACACCGGCAGCGAGGGCCACTACGAGCAGGACATGCTCCAGTTCTCCAGGTGGGGCTTCGACTTCGTCAAGGTCGACTGGTGCGGCGGCGACGCCGAAGGACTGGACGCGGCGACGACGTACAAGGCGATCAGCTCCGCCGTCGCCAAGGCCGCTGCCGCCACCGGCCGCCCGCTCACCCTCTCCGTCTGCAACTGGGGCAAGCAGAACCCCTGGAACTGGGCCCCCGGCCCCGCCCCCCTGTGGCGCACCAGCACCGACATCATCTACTACGGCGACACGCCCTCCCAGAGCAGCATGCTCGCCAACTTCGACCAGGCGCTGCACCCCGCCGCCCAGCACACCGGGTACTACAACGACCCCGACATGCTGATGGTCGGCATGCCCGGCCTCACCGCGTCGCAGAACCGCACCCACATGGCCCTCTGGGCGATCTCCGGCGCCCCGCTGCCGGCCGGCAACGACCTCACCACCCTGTCCGGTGAGACGGCCGCCATCCTGAAGAACCCCGAGGTCATCGCCGTGGACCAGGACCCGCGCGGTCTCCAGGGCGTGAAGGTCGCCGAGGACACGACCGGCCTCCAGGTGTACGGCAAGGTCCTCTCCGGCACCGCCGTCGTCCTCCTCAACCGCACCTCCTCCGCGAAGGACGTCACCGTCCGCTGGTCCGACCTCGGCCTGACCGGCGCCACGGCCACCGTCCGGGACCTGTGGGCACGACAGGACGTCGGCGCCCACGCCACCGGGTACACCACCGGCGTCCCGGCGGGCGGCTCGGTCCTGCTCAAGGTCAGCGGCACGGACGCGGCGAGCGGCAGCGCCACCGCGGTCTCCGCCGGCCGGTACACCGGCGTCACCGCCGCGCGCACGGGCCTCGACGTCGTCGACATCACCTACACCAACACCGGCTCCACCGCCGTCACCGGCACCCTCCAGGTGAACGGCCAGACCCCGACCACCGTGTCCTTCCCGCCCACCGGCGCCGCCCAGGGCACCGTCTCGGTGCAGGCACACCTGACCAAGGGCTCCGCCAACTCCCTGGTGTTCACCGGCGGTCCCGCCCTCGGCACCCTCACCGTGCGCCCCGTGCCCGGCACCGACGCCACCCTGCTCACCGGCCGCCGGTCCGGCCGCTGCGCCGACCTCTACGACAACACGATCACCAACGGCACCCAGGCCGAGCTGTGGGACTGCAACGGCGGCGCCAACCAGGCCTGGACGTACACCGCCCGCAAGGAACTCGTCGTCTACGGCGACAAGTGCCTCGACGCCTACAACCTCGGCACCACCAACGGCACCAAGGTCGTCATCTGGGACTGCAACGGCCAGGACAACCAGAAGTGGACCCTGGGCGCCGACGGGACCGTCACCAACGTCCACGCGGGGCTGTGCCTCGACGCGTACGGCGCCGGTACCGGCAACGGCACCCCCCTGCTGCTGTGGACCTGCAACGGCGGCGCCAACCAGAAGTGGGACCGGACCTGACAGCCCGGCCCTACGCGGTGGCGGACACCACCATCAGGACCGCCGCCAGCACCGCGCACGCCAGCACACCGCATGCCAGCAGCCGCCGGCGGAGCGCCCGGTAACGCGACTCGTACGCCTGCCGCAGCTCCTCGGCGCGCTCGGCCGTGCGCTGCCACGAGAGCCGGGCCAGCACGAGGTACGCGGCCTCGAACTGACCCTCCACGTCCTCCCGTTGGGTGTCGGTGAGCCAGCCCAGCCGGGAGCTGAGCCGCGCCGCCGCGGTACGGCCCTCCTCCCGTGCCGCGGCCAGCAGCAGATGGCCCTCGATCTGCCGGACCAGGTCCCGCTCGTCGTGGGCCGTCACCGCGCGGTCAACTCCCGCTCCCGCACCTCGGGGTGGTGCAGGTCGAACGCCGGGGACTCACTGCGGATCCTCGGCAGGACACGGAAGTTGTGCCGCGGCGGCGGGCAGGACGTCGCCCACTCCAGCGAGCGGCCGTAGCCCCACGGGTCGTCCACGCCGACCGGCCTGCCGTACCTGGCCGTCTTCCAGACGTTGTAGAAGAAGGGGAGCATCGACGCGCCGAGCAGGAACGAGGAGATCGAAGAGACCGTGTTGAGCGTCGTGAACCCTTCCGCCGCCAGATAGTCGGGGATCCGCCGCTGCATGCCCTGGGCACCCAGCCAGTGCTGGACCAGGAAGGTGCCGTGGAAGCCGGTGAACAGCGTCCAGAAGGTGATCTTGCCGAGGCGCTCGTCCAGCATCTTGCCGGTCCACTTCGGCCACCAGAAGTGGAAGCCGGCGAACATCGCGAAGACGACCGTACCGAAGACCACGTAGTGGAAGTGCGCCACCACGAAGTACGAGTCGGAGACGTGCAAGTCGATCGGCGGCGAGGCGAGCATGACGCCCGTCAGCCCGCCGAAGACGAACGTGATGAGGAAGCCCATCACCCACAGCATCGGCGTCTCGAAGGACAGACTTCCCCTCCACATCGTGCCGATCCAGTTGAAGAACTTCACACCGGTCGGTACGGCGATCAGGAAGGTCATGAAGGAGAAGAACGGCAGCAGCACACCGCCG